>NZ_JAAGMD010000237.1 GCF_010548465.1 Streptomyces sp. SID14436
CCGGCCACCGGGTCGGCGAGCAGCACCGGCACGCAGTCGGCGGTGAGCACGGCGAGGGGCAGCCCCCGCCGGGCGGTGACGATCGCGTCGACCTCGGGCACCGGGCGGTCGCCCCACGGCTCGTCGACCACGGCCGTGCCGGCCCCGTGCACCTGGTTCATCCACACCACGCGGGCCGGGTCGGCGCCCAGGGACGCCGCCGCCCGCTCGCGGTTGACGCGGACGGCGTCGGGGTCGTCACCGACCGCTCCGCCGAGATTGAGCTCCTCATACGGAGCGGCGCTCACCCCGCCCCACCGGTCGGTGAAGGCGAAGTGCGCGCCGCTCACGCTCTCGCGCAGTCCTATCACTTCAGGAAATCCGGTACGTCCAGCTCCTCGGCCGCGCTGTCGGCGTAGGTCCGCGACGGGGGCACCGGCGGCTGAGCGATCGGGAGGTCGGCGACCGGCTCCGGAGCGACCGGCTCCGCTTCCTCCTTGGGCGTGACACTGCCGAGCGAGCCGAAGGACGGGCGGCTCTCGGGCCGGCCGGCCGGGGCGGGCTCCTCGCGCTTGGCCGAGGACGAGCCGAGGACGTTGTCCCGCTTCGCCGGCGGCTGGCCGCCGTCGAAGCCGGCCGCGATCACGGTGACGCGGACCTCGTCGCCGAGGGCGTCGTCGATCACGGCACCGAAGATGATGTTGGCCTCCGGGTGGGCTGCCTCGCTCACCAGCTGGGCGGCCTCGTTGATCTCGAACAGACCGAGGTCGGATCCGCCGGAGATGGAGAGCAGGACGCCCCGGGCGCCGTCGATGGACGCCTCCAGCAGCGGGGAGGAGATCGCCATCTCGGCCGCGGCCACCGCGCGGTCGTCGCCGCGGGCCGAGCCGATGCCCATGAGGGCCGAACCGGCCTCGGACATGACCGACTTGACGTCGGCGAAGTCCAGGTTGATCAGGCCGGGGGTGGTGATGAGGTCGGTGATGCCCTGGACACCGGAGAGCAGGACCTGGTCCGCCGACTTGAACGCGTCGAGCACCGAGACCTGGCGGTCCGAGATGGACAGCAGCCGGTCGTTGGGGATGACGATGAGGGTGTCGACCTCTTCGCGGAGCTCGGCGATGCCGTCCTCGGCCTGGTTCGCGCGCCGCCGCCCCTCGAAGGTGAACGGGCGCGTGACCACACCGATGGTGAGGGCGCCGAGCGAACGGGCGATGTTGGCGACGACGGGTGCGCCGCCGGTGCCGGTGCCGCCGCCTTCACCGGCTGTCACGAAGACCATGTCGGCCCCCTTGAGGACCTCCTCGATCTCCTCGCGGTGGTCCTCGGCGGCCTTGCGGCCGACAGCCGGGTTGGCTCCGGCGCCGAGTCCGCGGGTGAGTTCGCGGCCGACGTCCAGCTTGACGTCGGCGTCGCTCATCAACAGAGCTTGCGCGTCGGTGTTGATGGCGATGAACTCGACGCCCTTGAGACCGACCTCGATCATCCGGTTGATGGCATTGACACCACCGCCGCCGACACCGATGACTTTGATGACTGCGAGGTAGTTCTGCGGTGCTGCCACGTCGAAGGCCTCTCGCCTCGAGTTACGTGTCGCCGCCTCACGGCCTTGCCGCGATCCGACGACTGATGCCGATTGGGACGGTCCGTATCGCCGACCCGAACCCTAACGTTGAAGTTTAGGGTTACCAGTGTGTCTGTTCCCTGGAGTCTTCTGAACAGGACACTAAGTCGACAAGTGGCGCACGTTCAACGAACACGCCGAACCTCCCGTTTTTCTTTTCACCCTATGTGATCAGGCGTAGCGCTGCCCAACCAGGGTGCTGGCCTGCACGGATGCGCGTCAACTCCCTGATGACGCCGGAGCGGTGGGGACACTGACGTCGAAGTGCCGTGCGTCCGGGACGGCTTTCATGAGAGCGGTGAGCGTGCGGCCCTTCCGGTCGCCCTTCTCGCTGCTCCCCCAGTCCACCGTCCGCCCGTCCCTCAGCTCCAGCGAGATGGCGTCGTAGGAACGGACCTTGACGGTCCGGGTGGCGCCGGCCACCGGCGCGGGGAGGTCGCGGGCCACCCGGACCGCCTCCCGCACCAGCCGGTTCTCGCCGAAGCGGCGCAGACTCGCGGCCCCGGAGCCGCTGCGGGAGACCGCCAGTTCCAGCTCCGGCACCCCGCGGGGGGCCTTGGACACGGTGGCGAACCGGACGCCGTCGTCGTCCACTTCGACGAACTTGCCGCCCTTGTGGATGAGCAGGACCGGGGAGCGTTCCGTCACCTTCAGGACGATCTCGTGCGGCCAGGAACGGACCACCTCGACCGTGTCGATCCGGGGCAGTTCCCGGGCGAGCCGCGCCTCGATCGCGCCGGTGTCCACGGAGACCAGCGGTCCGCCGAGGGGGACGTCGGCCGCCTCGCGGACCTGTCGCGGGGTCAGGACCTCGGTGCCCGACACGGACACGCGTTCCACCCGGACCAGGTCCGATCCGTACAGCAGCCAGAAGCTGCCGCTGCCGAGGAACACGGCGGCGATGCCGAGGACGACCAGCAGGCGCAGGTGCCGCCGGCCCAGGCGCCGGGCGGGCGGCGGGCCGGACGACTCCCGCTGTCGTTCACCGCGCTCGGCGGTCGTCGATCCGGCCACGCTCCCTGCCTTCCGTCATACGCCTCTAGCGGTGCGCACGGGCGGCGATCGCCTCGTACACCATGCCGACGAGCAGATCGTCGGCGTCCCGACGGCCGAACTCGGCGGCGGCGCGGGACATCTCGTACAGCCGGTGCGGGTCGGCCAGCACGGGCAGTACGTTCTGCCGTACCCACTCGGGGGAGAGTTCCGCGTCGTCGACCAGCAGTCCGCCGCCCGCCTTGACCACCGGCTGGGCGTTGAGCCGCTGTTCGCCGTTGCCGATGGGCAGCGGGACGTAGGCGGCCGGGAGCCCGACGGCGGAGAGCTCGGCGACGGTCATCGCGCCCGCGCGGCAGAGCATCATGTCGGCCGCGGCGTACGCGAGGTCCATCCGGTCCAGGTAACTTACCGGGATGTACGGGGGCATCCCCGGCATCTGCTGCACCTGCGGCAGTTCGTTCTTCGGGCCGACCGCGTGCAGGATCTGGATCCCGGCCTGCTGGAGCCAGGGAGCGACCTGCTGCACGACCTCGTTGAGCCGGCGGGCGCCCTGTGAGCCGCCGGAGACCAGCAGCGTGGGCAGGTTGGGGTCCAGCCCGAAGGCGGCCCGGGCCTCGGGCCGCATGGCCGCCCGGTCCAGCGTGGCGACGGCGCGGCGCAGCGGGATGCCGATGTAGCGGGCGTTGCGCAGCTTGCTGTCCGGCGTGGAGACGGCGACCTGGGCGGCGTACCGCGAGCCGATCTTGTTGGCCAGGCCCGGGCGGGCGTTGGCCTCGTGGACGACGATCGGCACGCCGAGGCGCTTGGCGGCGAGGTAGCCGGGCAGGGCCACGTAGCCGCCGAAGCCGACCACGGCGTCGGCCTTGGTGCGCTCCAGGATCTGCTCGGTCGCCTTGATGGTGCCGCGCAGCCTGCCCGGGACGGTGATCAGTTCGGGCGTGGGCTTGCGCGGCAGCGGAACGGCCGGGATGAGCGCCAGTTCGTACCCGCGCTCGGGTACCAGGCGGGTCTCCAGGCCGCGTTCCGTGCCCAGGGCCGTGATGCCCACGGTCGGATCCTGCCTGCGCAGGGCGTCCGCGAGGGCGAGCGCGGGCTCGATGTGGCCCGCGGTTCCTCCGCCGGCGAGTACGACATGCACCGAAATTCACCGCTCTCCGGACGGACGCGCCCCCGGGGCACGCCGTCGCATCGTGTTCCATCTCCGGGGCCGCTGAGAACCCCCGGCCCGCTTTCTACCAAAGCGGGGTTGCCGCATCGCAAGCGCCGCCCGCGCAGCGGGCTCGTCGCGTGCGAAGGCGATCAGCAGCCCGATGGCGAACATGGTCGGCAGCAGGGCGGAACCCCCGTAGGAGAACAGCGGGAGCGGGACGCCGGCGATCGGCAGCAGTCCGAGGACCGCACCGAGGTTGATCACGGCCTGGGCCGTGATCCAGGTGGTCACGCCTCCCGCGGCATACCTCACGAAGGGGTCCTCCGTGCGTCCGGCCACGCGGATACCCGCATAGCCTAGAGCGGCGAACAGGGCGAGCACCGACAGCGTCCCCGCCAGGCCCAGTTCCTCACCGGTGACGGCGAAGATGAAGTCGGTGTGGGCTTCGGGCAGTTGCCCCCATTTCTCCACACTCGCCCCGAGCCCGGATCCGAAGATCCCGCCGGAGGCCAGGGCGTAGATCCCGTGCACCGCCTGCCAGCAGTCCACCGGGCCCGACTGGGGTTCGGTGGCGCCGATGCAGGCGAGGCGGGCCATGCGGTTGGGGCTGGTCCGGATGAGGACCGCGCCGATCAGCGCGGCCACCGACAGGACGCCGACGAACAGCCGGGTGGGGGCGCCGGCCAGCCAGAGCAGGCCGAACAGGATGGCCGTGAGGATGATCGCGGTGCCCATGTCGCCGCCGATCATGATCAGGCCGAGCAGCATGAACGCGGCCGGGACCAGCGGCACCAGCATGTGCTTCCACTGGGTCAGCAGCCGCTTGTCCTGCTTGCGGGCCAGCAGGTCCGCGCCCCACAGCACCAGCGCCAGCTTGCCGAACTCGCTGGGCTGGATCTGGAAGGAGCCGCCCAGGGCGATCCAGTTCTGGTTGCCCTTGACCGCGACTCCTATCCCGGGCACCTGGACCAGCACCATCAGGAAGACGGCGCCCGCGAGGATGGGGTAGGCGAGCGCCCGGTGCAGCCGGACCGGCATGCGGGAGGCCGCCAGCAGCAGCACGGAGCCGATCACGGCGGCGAGGAGCTGCTTGCGGAAGAAGTAGGAGCCGGGCAGCGACATCTGCAGCGCGGTGATCTGGGAGGCCGAGTAGACCATCACCAGACCGAGCACGGTGATCAGCGCGCTGCCGCCGAGGATCAGGTAGTAGGCGGTCAGCGGGCGGTCCCAGGCCCGGTGGGCGCGCCGGTAGAAGGCGAGGACGGCGTTCTCGCGCCGGGGGCGGGCGCCCGGGGCCGGACGGGAGGCGCGGGCCACCGGCGGCCGGCCGGTGCGGCTACCGGGCATCGCGGCGTCCTCCGCGGTACGCC
>NZ_JAAGMD010000267.1 GCF_010548465.1 Streptomyces sp. SID14436
GCAGCGCCGGGCCGGCCCCCGCCGCGGCGAACAGCAGGCCCGTACGCCAGCGGACGTGGCCGTCGCGGGCGTGGGCGGGCAGGGCCGCCGCGGAGGTGAGGACGACGATGACGAGGCTCGCGGTGGTGGCGGCGACCGGGGTGAAGCCGAGCGCGTAGATCAGGGCGGGGACGGCCAGGATGCTGCCGCCGCCCCCGAGCGCGCCCAGCGTGACACCGACGAGGGCGCCCGCGGCCAGGGCGAGAAGGAGCGTACTCACGCGACCGTACCGCTCCCGTCCCGGCCCGGGGGACGCGGCAAGGACGGGACCGGAGCCGTCACGTGCCGCCCGGCCCGAGAGGTGGGTGCGCCGTCCTGGGACGGGCGGGTCGGGTACCCGGCCCGGGGTCCGTGCGCCGCGTCCGCGGCCGGGAGAGCCGGGGCACAGGGGTGCCTGCGGAGGGTGGTCATACCGGTGGTGCTCCTCCGTCAGGCGTGCGTGGTCGTGAGGCCGGCGCGTTCCGCGCCGTCGAAGCCGTCGTCGACGGCGACGACGTCCCGTCCGGCCGCGTCCAGCAGGGACGCCGCGATCGCGGCGCGCATGCCGCCCGCGCAGTGCACCCAGACCTGGCCGTCGGGGATCTCGGCGAGCCGTCCGCGCAGGGTGTGCAGCGGGATGTGGACCGATCCCCGGACGTACCCGGCCGCGCGTTCGGCGTCGCGGCGGACGTCGAGGACGACGACCTGTTCGTGCGGGAGCCGGCCGGCGAGGTCGGCGAAGGCGGCCCGCGGGAAGGAGGCGGGCGTCTCGCCGTCGCGCAGCCACTGCGCCGGACCGCCGGTGGCCGCCGCGGCCGGGCGGTCGATGCCGACCCGGGCCAGTTCCCGCTGGGCGGCGGCGAGCTGGGCGGGCGACTCGGCGAGCAGGGTGACCGGCTTGCCCCAGGGAACCAGCCAGGCCAGGTAGGTGGCGATCTTGCCGTCGGCCTCGAAGTTCAGGGCCCCGGAGACATGTCCCTCGGCGAACACGACCCGGTTGCGCAGGTCGACCACCCACTCCCCCGCGGCCAGCCGCCGGGCGATCTCGTCGGCGTCGGCCGCGGCGGGCGGGGTCAGGTCCACCGGCGCGGGGCCCTCGGCGTTGACCGGCGCCATGTGCGCGTAGTAGGAGGGGACGTCGTCCAGCCCGGCCAGCAGGTCCGCGACGAAGGTGTCCACGTCCCGCGTGAGCGCGTCGTTGGACGCCCGCTCCTTGCCGATGGTGGTGGAGTCGCCGTCGGCCTGGGCGGAGGAGCAGAAGCTGCCGAAGCCGTGGGTCGGCAGCACGGTCGTGTCGTCGGGGAGCTCGGCGGCCAGTCGCCGGACCGAGGCGTGCTGGGCGCGGGCGAGCCGCTCCGTCAGGCGGGGCTCGACCAGGTCGGGGCGGCCGACGGTGCCGATCAGCAGGGAGCCGCCGGTGAACACGGCGACATCGGTCTCCCCCTCCCGCAGCACGTAGGCGGTGTGGTGCGGGGTGTGGCCGGGTGTCGCCACCGCGCGCAGGGTCAGTCCGGCGTCCTCGTCGACGGTGACCTCGTCGCCGTCGCGCACGGGCGTGCGGGCGAAGGAGACGCGGGCGTCGGCGGGCACCAGGTAGTCGGCGCCGGTGAGGCGGGCGAGGTGGAGGCCGCCCGTGACGTAGTCGTTGTGGACGTGGGTCTCGACGACCAGGCCGATGCGCACACCGCGCCGGGCCGCCGCGGCGACGACCCGGTCGATGTCGCGCGGCGGGTCCACCACCACGGCCGTGTGCGTGCCGCCGGCCAGATATCCGCGGTTGCCGAGCCCCGTCACCTCGATCGTGTCGACGAAGAACACGTCCTGCTCCTTCCAGTGGGAAAGTACCCCCGGGGGTATCTGGTTCCGACGGTAGCACGTACCCCCGGGGGTATCCCAGCGGGTCCTTCCGTCCCGCCGCCCGGGTTCCCCGCCGCGACGCACGGATGCCCCGGCGGCCCGTGTGACGGGCCTCCGGGGCATCCGGGTACTGCGGCGTCCTGCCGACCGGCAGGACGGACGGTCGGACGGTCGGACGGTCGGACGGTCGGACGGTCGGACGGGGGTGGCTACTTCGACGTCAGGTAGTCCTCCACGCCGGGCGCCGTGTGCGCGTCCTCTGCGTTCACCACCGAGCCGACGGCCTTCGCGTCGGGCTTGAGGACATAGGTCTCCACACTCGCCGGGCGGTCCACGTCGGAGAAGTTCTGCGCGGTGCCCAGGCCGGTGTCGGCGTTCGTCTGCGCCCGGTGCGCCTTGACGACGTCCTCACGGCTGAGCCCGCCCGCCTCGCAGGCCGCCTCGAGGTTGTTGCCCATCAGCTGGGCCGCGTTGTAGCCGGAGAGCACGCCGGAGTCCACCGGGGAGTCCGGGTACTTCTTCTGGTACGACGCCACCATCTTCTGCACGCCCGGCAGTTCGGCGCTCACGGCGGGCGCCGCGCTCACGACGTGCAGCATGGCGGCGAGGGCCGGCGCGGCGGGCGTCTTCATCAGCTGCGGCGCGAAGCCGGGGGCGCTGCTGACCACCGGGACCTTCAGCCCGCGCGAGGCGGCCACCCCGACGAGGGAGGCCGTCTGGGCGGGGCCCGCGCTGATCAGGACCGCCTTCACGCCCTCCTTGCGCAGCGCCGACACCTGCGCCGACAGGTCGGTGTCGGTGGCCTGGATCTTCTGTCCGGCGACCTTCAGCCCGGCCTTCCCGGCCGCCCAGGTCGACCCCTCCAGGGCGTTGGCGCCGTAGTCGCCCTCGAAGTAGACGTGGCCGATGGTGTCGCCCTTCTTCAGCCCCTTCGTGCGGGTGAGGAAGTCGACCGCGGCGATCATGTCGACGTCGTAGGTGGTGCCGAGCACCTGGATGGCGTCCTTGCCGAGCAGGGACGCGGCCCAGGCCTGCGGGAAGGTGAGCATCTTGTCGCGCTGGATGTCGTCCAGCAGGGCCGAGACCACCGGGGAGCCGATGACCTGGGGCAGGGCGACGACGTCGGGGGCGATGTCGGCGTAGGCGGTGACCGCCTTCTGCACGTCGTAGCCGTGGTCCTTGACGACGATCTCGATCTTGCGCTCGCAGATGCCGCCCTCGGCGTTGACCTCGTCCGCCCACATCTGCTGGGCCTGCACGATGCTCTTGCCGAGGGTGGCGTACGGGCCGGTCAGGTCGGTGAGGGCGCCGAGTCTGATGGTGTCGGCGCTGACGCCGGGACCGGTGCGCACGCCGTCGGCCGCGTCGCCGCCTCCCTTGCCGCCGTCCGCCTTGGAGCTGCACCCGGTGGCCGCGAGCAGCAGGGCGAGGGTGCCGGCGAGGACGGTCCCGGTGGTGCGGCGCCGGTTGCGGCGGGTGCGGTGCGTGGTGTTCACGGGGTGTGCTCCTTGGGTCGTGCGGCTTCGGCGGACTGCGGGGGCGAAGGGACGGGATCCGGGACGGCCCTGCCGCGGCCGGCCCGGCGGCGCCGGAGGCGTTCCCGGGCCCGGCGGGCCATGCCGTGGAGGCCGTCGGGCGCGTACAGCAGGACGAGGACGATCGCGGCGCCGTACAGGTAGCGGGCGGCCTCGGTGGGCCCCACGGCGCCCTCGGCCGACCCGGGCGCGGCGACCAGGGGGAGCTGGTCGGCGTACCGGGTCATCAGCAGGGGCAGCGCGGTGACGAACACGGCGCCCGCGGTGGCTCCCGCGACGGAGCCGAGCCCCCCGATGACGATCATGGCGAGGTAGTCGACGGACAGGATGAGCGAGAAGTAGTCGGGGACGACCCGGCGGAAGGCGAGCGCGAGCAGCACCCCCGCGAGCCCGGCGTACATGGACGACACCACGAACGCCGCCGACCGGTGCCGGGCCACGTCGACCCCCATCACGGAGGCCGCGGTCTCGCTGTCGCGCAGCGCGGCCAGGGCGCGGCCGGGCCGGCCGCGCAGCAGGCCGCGGGCGGTGAACCAGGTCAGCGCGAACAGCGCCAGGCCCAGGAACCACAGCCGCTCCTCCGCGCCGAACGGCACGCCGAGGACGACGAGTTCGGGATCGGTCTCCGCGAAGGAGAACCCGCCGACGGTCAGCGGCGGCACGGAACGCCCGTTGAAGCCGCCGGTGACGGAGTCCGCGGTCAGCAGGACGTGGTGGCCGAGGAAGACCAGGGCGAGGGTGGCGATGCCCAGGTAGATGCCCTTCACCCGCGCGGCGACGGGGCTGAACAGCCCGCCCGCCGCGCCGGCCAGCAGCACCGCGAGGACGGCGGCGACGACCGGAGGGAGGCCCGCCCCGGGGTCGCCCGCGAAGTAGGCGTAGCCGTACGCCCCGACGGCGAGGAAGAAGGCGTGGCCCAGGGAGAGCTGGCCGGCGGTCCCGGACAGCAGCGCCAGGCCGATCGCGCCGATGGCCGCCGCCATGGAGAACAGGCCGATGCGCAGCCAGAAGGCGTCCAGGTAGAACGGCGGCAGGCACAGGGCGAGGGCGAGCACCAGGATCCAGGCCCGGCGGCGGGTGAGGGCGGCGTGCAGACGGTCAGACACGGGCCACCCCCTTCGCGCCGAACAGCCCGGTGGGCCGTACCAGGAGCACCAGCAGCATCACGGCGTAGGGGGCGACGTCGCCGAAGCCGTCGCCGAGCATGTGCAGGTCGGACTGGTAGCCGACCACCATGGCCTCGGTCAGGCCGATGAGCAGGCTGCCCGCGAGCGCGCCCGCCGGGGAGGCGAGCCCGCCGAGGATCGCGGCCGGGAACGCGTTCAGCGCGATCTGCCCGGTGGTGCGTTCCAGTCCGGGCGCCGGGAACGCGGCGAGGAACACCGCCGCCAGGGCGGCCAGCGCGCCCGCCAGGCACCAGGCTCCCGCCCGGATCCGGCCGAGCCGCACGCCCATCAGGGCCGCCGCCTCCAGGTCCTCCGCCGCCGCCCGGAGCGACAGGCCCCAGGAGGTGAAGCGAAACAGGGCGAACACCGCGCCGATGACCACGGTCGACACCACGATGGCGGCGAGCCGGCTGTCGGCGACGGTCACCGGCCCGAGCTCGGTCACCGAGGAGCCCCACGGGTCGCCCAGCGTCAGCAGGTCGCCGCCGATGCGGCGGGCCAGGTCGGTGAGCAGCACGATGTCGATGCCGATGGTGACGATGGTCTGCACATGGGCGGCGTGGCCGTCCTGGCCGCCGCGTTGCAGCAGGAACCGGTCGACGACGCCCGCGAGGGCGGCCGTGGCGAGGACCGCCAGGGCCAGTGCTCCGGCGAAGCCGAGGTCGTCGTGCAGGACGGCGATCAGGTAGCCGCCGAACAGCAGCATGGAGCCGTGGGCGAAGTTGAGGACGCCCGAGGCCTTGAAGATGACGACGAAGCCGAGCGCGACCAGCGCGTACACGGCGCCGAGCGCCACTCCGCCGAGGAGGTTGTCCAGGAACCCGGTCATGCCACGTCCTCCCCCGCGGCGTCCGCCGCCGTGTCCGTCGCCGCGTGCGCCGCCGGCTCCGCCGTCGGGTCGTCGGGGGCCGCCCCGGTGCCGAGGTAGGCGCGCAGCACCTCGGGGTCCCGGCGCACCTCGTCCGGGGTGCCGTGGGCGATGGCCCGGCCGAAGTCGAGCACGGTGACGTCGTCGGCCAGGCGCATCACCAGGCCCATGTCGTGCTCCACCAGGACGATGGACAGGCCGAGTTCGGCCCGCAGTTCGGCCACCACCTCGGCGGTGCGGGCGCGTTCGGTGGCGTTCATGCCGGCCACGGGTTCGTCGAGCAGCAGCACTCTGGGCTCCAGACACAGGGCGCGGGCGAGTTCCACCCGCTTGCGGTCGCCGTACGACAGCAGCGCCACCGGGCTGTCGAAGTGGGCTCCCAGACCGGTGAGTTCGGCGATCTCCCGGGCGCGTTCGAGATGCTCGCGCTGCTCGCGCACGGCGCCCGGCAGACGCAGGGCGGTCGCGGCGAAGCCGGCGCGGGACAGGGCGTGGCGGCCCAGCATCAGGTTGTCGGCGACGGTGCCGTGGGTGGTGACGATGTTCTGGAAGGTGCGGGCCACGCCGAGTCCGGCGATGCGGTGCGGGGCCAGGCGGGTCAGCTCGGTGCCGCCGAGCGTCACCGTGCCGGCCGCCGGACGGCACAGTCCGGACAGCACGTTGAAGCAGGTCGACTTGCCGGCCCCGTTGGGGCCGATGAGCGCGTGCACCGAGCCGGGGACGACGGTGAAGGACACCTCGTCGAGAGCGGTGAGCCCGGCGAAGCGCACGGTCACCTCCCGGACGTCGAGCACGGGCGGCGTGGCGGTGGTGCGGTCCTTCACGCGGCCCCCCGGTCCTCGGCCGTCTCGGCCGTCTCGCCCAGGTACAGGCGGCGTACGGCGTCGGTGCGGGCGAGTTCGGCGGCGGGACCCGACAGGCGTGTCTCGCCGACCTCCAGGACGTGCGCGTGGTCGGCGAGCGAGAGCGCCATGCCGGCGTTCTGCTCGACCAGCAGGACGGCGGTGCCCTGCGCGTTGATCTCGCGGATCACCTCGGCGATCCGGTCGACCATCTGCGGGGCGAGGCCGAGCGAGGGCTCGTCGAGCAGCAGCAGCCGCGGGGCGGCCATCAGGGCGCGGCCGATGGCCAGCATCTGCTGCTCACCGCCGGACAGCAACCCGGCCGCCTGCTGGGTGCGTTCGGCGAGCCGCGGGAACAGCGCGAACACCCGGTCGCGTGCCTCCTGGGTCCGCGCCCGGTCGCGGCGGGTCAGTCCGAGCCCGCCGCTCTTGAGGTTCTCGTCCACCGAGAGACCGGCGAACACCCGGCGCCCCTCCGGGACTTGGACGACTGCGGCCCGTACCGCCGTGACGGGGTCCTTCCCGTCCAGCACCGTCTCGCCGTAGCGGATGCGGCCGCCGGTGACGGCGCCCCGGTGCAGGCGCAGCGTGCCGGACACGGCACGCAGCAGGGTCGTCTTGCCCGCGCCGTTGGCGCCGAGCAGGGCCACCACGGCCCCGTGCGGCACCGTCAGGGACACGGAACGGAGGGCGGACAGGGCGCGCCCGTACGTCACGTCGACGCTCTCGACGTGCAGCGCGGGCCGGTCGTCCGGTGGTGCTTCGGGCATCACGGCTCCTCGGGGCCGTACCGGGGACGGCAACGGCTTTCGTGGGAAGGGGTGCTCACGACAGCACGGGCGCGGGCGGGCGGTACAGCCTTCCGCCCGCGCTCGCTGCGGTGTCCCAACGGGGCTGGTCGGGGGTTGTGCCGGTGCCCATGCCCTCCGGGCGGGGGGCGAGGGGCGGTGCGGCTTCCGCCGGCCGCGGCGGCGGGCGGCGGGGGCGCGGTCGGCGCCGGACGCGTGCGGATCAGCGGTGGCGCGCACACGGGCAGGGGCCCCGCCCAGGGCGGAGACCCTCACCCCGCCGAGACGTGCAAGGCCGCGCGCGTCGGCGCAGCGCATGCCGCGCCCCCGGTCGTCCCGACCGCTCCGCTCCCCGCCGTCAGCGGGGCAGCAGGCGGTGGGCGGTCAGGGCGAGGGTGACCTCGACCAGGTCGGAGGGGCGGGAGAGGGAGCGTCCCGTCAGCTGCTCGTAGCGGCGCAGGCGGTTGAGGACGGTGTTGCGGTGGCAGTACAGCAGGCGGCTCGCGCGCTGGGCCGAGCCGTCGCAGGCCAGCCAGGTGGCGAGGGTCTCCAGCAGGACGTCCGCGTCGGCCGGTTCGAGTCCGGCGAGCGGGCCGAGCAGCCGGTCGGCGAGCGCGGCGCCCAGTTCGGGCGAGGACGCCACCAGGGCCGCGGGCAGGTGGTCCGTCAGCCGGACGGTGCCGCCGGTCTCCGGGCAGAGGCGCAGCGCGGTGTCGGCGAGTTCGCGCGCCCCGCCGACGGCGGCCAGTCCCTCGACGGTGCTGCTGACGCCGATGCGCAGTCCGGGGCGCTGGGTGTCGGCCGCCACCGGTTCCGGGTCGTCGTCGGCCAGCACGATGCCGTAGTCGACGTCCTGCCCGGGGTGCCAGTGCACGCGCACAGCCGGGGGCAGGAGCGACTGTGCACCGGGACAACCGACGGGCCGGCCGCCCGCCACGGCGACGACCACGTACCGGCCCTGCTCCGGCAGGCCCAGGACCTCCGCCGCCTCGGGCAGGTCGGCGATGCGGCTGCTGCCGTCCAGCAGCGCCGCGGCCAGCAGGCGCACCCTGTTCTCCCGTCGCCAGGCCAGTTGCCGTTCGGTCTGCCGGTAGGCGTCGGCCACGAGCGTGCAGTGTTCGTCGACGAACTCCCACACGTCCGTCGCCACGTGCACCAGCAGCCGTACGTCCTCGGGGGCGGTCCGGGACGTCTCGTCGACCAGCCCCTGCCACACCAGTGACCCGCCCAGCCGGAAGGCGTGCAGCAGCGCGTCGAGCGGCAGCCCCTGTTCGGCGCGGGCGGCGCCGATCCGCCAGGTGCAGCGGCGCGCCGCGTCGCGGGCGCCGCGCGGGTCGAGCAGGGAGGACACGCTGTGCCGCAGCGAGCGGTGCACCTCCTGCCAGGTGCCCACGGCGTCCGCCTCGACCGAGGCCCGGTAGGCGGGCTCCTGCTCCTGCAGCACGGCGACCAGCCGGTCGGTGAGGTGGGGCAGGTCGTCCAGCAGGATGCGCGCGCCCCGGTGCAGCACCCGCAGCGCGTCGGCGTCGATCACCGACCGTACGCGCGCGGGCCGTGGGCGCGGGGCGGGCACGGGCCCGGGGCGTGGCAGAGTACGTGGCCGTACGGCGTGGTGCATCGCGTATCTCCCCCAGGGTCGGCTTCCCGGCGGTGCCCGTGCGGCGGTCCTCGTACCGGCGCCCGGCCGGCCGCGGAGCCCATGGGGCGGCCGCCACCTGACTCGTCCTGCCCCGAAGGATGGCATACCGTCCGGTCGGTCCCTAGAGCTGTGCACCGGTCTTTTCCGCCTGTTCGACCAGTCGGACAAGTTCGACCCGGGAACGGACACCGAGGGTCGCGAAGACGTTCCGGAGGTGGTAGTCGACCGTACGGGTGCTGACCGACAGGCTCAACGCCGCTTCCCGGTTGGTCGCGCCCTCGGCGACCAGCCGGGCGATGCGCAGTTGCTGCGGGGTCAGCCGGGCCAGCTCGCCCGCTGCCGCCGGGCCGCTGTCCGCCGCACCGGCGCCGGCCGGTGCCGCGCCGTTGGCCCGCAGTTCCGCGCCCGTCTGCCGTGCCCACATCCGCGCACCGCAGCTCTCGAACCCCAGCAGTGCCTCGCCGAGCCGGGTCCGCGCCTCCCGCAGCC
>NZ_JAAGMD010000296.1 GCF_010548465.1 Streptomyces sp. SID14436
TGCTGCGGCTGACGCCGCGCGTCCCCCGGCACGGGCGGCGCGCCACCCGGCGCCCGCCCCTCCCGGCACCCTCAGGGCGCCGGGCCGACACGTCCCGACGTCCGACGTCCCGTCCTCGCCGTCCCGCCCCGCGCGCCCGCCGTCCTCAGGCTCCCTTCAGGTCCGCTTCCCTAGCGTGGGCGCATGACAGCCATCGCCGTACACGGGACCGCCACGGCCGCCGCGGGTGACAGTCCCGGACCACAGTGGGTCACCGACCTCATGGACGCGCTGGGCGCGCCCGGGGCCGGGCTCGCCATCGCGCTCGAGAACCTCTTCCCGCCGATCCCGAGCGAGGTGATCCTGCCGCTGGCGGGCTTCGCCGCGAGCAGTGGGCGCATGGGGCTGCTCAGCGTGCTGCTGTGGACGACCGCCGGGTCCGTCGTCGGGGCGCTGGCGCTGTACGGGGTGGGCGCGCTGCTCGGCCGGGACCGGACGCTGGGGATCGCGGCCCGGCTGCCGCTGGTGAAGGTGGCCGACATCGAGCGGACCGAGGCGTGGTTCCTGCGGCACGGGACGAAGGCGGTGTTCTTCGGCCGCATGCTCCCGATCTTCCGCAGCCTCATCTCCGTGCCGGCCGGGGTGGAGCGCATGCGGCTGCCGGTGTTCCTCGGTCTGACGGCGCTGGGCAGCGCGATCTGGAACACCGTGTTCGTGCTGGCGGGTTACGCCCTCGGCGACAACTGGGAGCGGGTCTCGGCCATCGCGTCGACGTACTCCAAGGTGGTCCTGGGCGTCGCCGCGCTGGCCCTGCTGGCGTTCGCCGTCCTGCGGTTGCTGCGTCCCGGGGCCGGGCGGCGCAGGCGGGCCGGGCGGACGGGGACCGGCCCCGCCGGCCCGCACGGAGAGGACGAGGACACCGGCCTCGCCGGCCCTCCCGGGGAGGACGAGGGCGGCGGCACCGCCGACACCCTCGCCCTGCGCCTCGACGCCTCCGGCGGACCGGACCGTCACGAGCACGCCGGCCGGTAGGCGCCCGCCGGCTCACCGGGGCGGGCGCACCGCCGCCAGGAACTCGCGCAGGATGCGCTCCCCGGCCGCGACACCCCGCTCGGGCAGGGCACTGACCGTGGGCGCGGTCCAGCCGACGTCGGCGAGTTCGCCGTGGCCGGGGCGCCAGCCCCGGTCGGCAGCGAGGAGCAGGTCGGCGTCGAGGAGGGAGTCACCGGCGGCGAGGGTGAGGCCGGCGCCGGTGCGGCGGGCGACCTCGTGCATGGCCGCGCTCTTGGTGAGCGGCTTGGGCACGGCGTAGATCTTGCGGCCCTGGAGGGAGACCGTCCAGCCGAGGTTCTCCGCCCACGCGGCGAGTTCCTTCACCCAGTCCCCGGGCAGCAGGTCCCGCTCGACGACCAGGTAGGCGAACAGGTCCTCGGCCACCCGGTGTTTGCGCAGCCAGACCGGGTCGGCGGTGCGCAGCAGGTGCTCCTGCACCTGAGCCAGCGGGGCGCACTCCGCGGCCAGCCGGGCGGTGACGCGGGCGTGCCAGTCCGGGTCGGACACGCCGTCGACGAGGAGGTGGCCGCCGTTGGCGCAGATCGCGTAGGCGGGGGCCGGGCCGGGCAGGTTGATGCGCTGGTACTGCTTGCGGGTGCGGGTGGTGGTGGGCACGAAGACGGCACTGTCGCCGAGCTCGGTGAGGAGCCCGGCCGCCGTCTCCGTCATGTAGCACAGCGGCTTGCTCTCGTGGACCTCCACGCACAGCAGCCGGGGCGCCCGCGCGTCCGGCATGGTCAGGGCGAGGGCGGCGGCGGAGTAGATGAGGGTGCGGTCGAGGTCGCTGGCGACGAGGACGGGCATCAGCGGGTCACCGCCTTGCCGTCGGCGCCGGTGGCGCCCCGGGTGTAGCGGGGGTGGATGAGTCCGACGCAGGTGTACGGCAGGCCGTCGACCTCCTCGACGGGCACCCCCCGCTGCTCGGCGAGCAGGCGCACGTGGTCGAGGTCGCTGCCCGCTCCGGCGCGGGCGAGCACCTTCCAGGGCACCCGGCGCAGCAGCACCCGGGTGGTCTCGCCGACGCCGGGCTTGACGAGGTTGACGTCGTGGATGCCGTACTCCTCGCTGATGCGTTCCACCGCCGCCCAGCCCTCCCAGGTGGGGGTGCGGTCGGTGGCGAGGAGTTCCTTCGCGCGGGCGCAGGCGGCGTCGGTGACCTCGGGGAAGCGGGCGGAGACGGCGTCGAGGAAGGCCACCGAGAGGTCGGCGCCGGCGAGTTCGCGGTAGAACTTGGCACCGTGGAAGTCGTGCGGGCCGACCAGGTCGGCGCGCAGCACGGTCCGTGAGATCAGCCCGGAGACGGTCGAGTTGAGGCAGGCGGACGGGATCAGGTAGTCCTCGCGGGTGCCGTAGGTGCGCACGCAGGAGCCGGGGTCGGCGAGGACGGCGATCTCGGGGTCGAAGCCGGTGGCGCCCCCGGCCTTCTCGAACTCGGTGACGGCCCGGGCGAGTTCGCGGGTGATGGCGCCCTTGCCGGTCCAGCCGTCCACGAACACCACGTCCCGGGGGTCGTGGTGGGCGGCGAGCCAGTGCAGCGCGTTGGCGTCGATGCCCCGGCCGCGGACGATGGACACGGCGTAGTGCGGGAGGTCGAGGCCGTGCCGGTGCTGCGCCCAGCGGCGCATGAGGATGCCGACGGGGGTGCCCGCGCGGGCCAGCGAGACGAGGACGGGGCGGGGCGACCGCTCGGCGAGCACGGTCTCGGTGACGACGCCGACCGCGTGGGCCAGGCGGGCCGCCGAGGCGTCCAGGGCGGCGTGGAACAGCTGCTGGTACTGCTCGCTGGGCTGGTACTCGACCGGCAGGGACTCCGCGTAGTGGGCGCCGCCGCTCTGGATGGCCTCCTCGCGCTCCTCGGTCGGCGCCTCCAGCGTGACGTCGGAGAGGTCCTGGAGCAGCCAGCCGACCTCCTCGGGCGCGTACGAGGAGAAGGCGGGGCCTCTGAGCGGGTCGGGCAGCATGCCGGCGGGCCTTTCGGGGGCGTCGGACCGGGCGCCCCGGGGGGCGTCCCGGAGGTCGGGCACGTACGAGGGCACGACCGCGAGGAGGACGTGCGGGATGTGCGCGGCGAGCCGGGCGGCCAGTCCGCCGGGCGCGTGCAGGGCGGGGGTGTCGGCGGCCGAGTCGACGACGGCGACGACGGCGTCGAAGCCGGCGCCCGCGACGTTGTAGGCGTAGCGCTCGCCGGGGCCGTCGGCCGGGTCGTCGTGGGCCGGGAACACCAGCCGGGTGCGGATCGCGTAGCCGGGGTCGTCGACGGCGAGGACGGGTGAGCGGGTGGTGGTGGAGAAGCGGACGTCGGTGCCGGGGGCCAGGCGTTCGAGTGCGTGGGCGAGCCGCAGGGGCGCGTACATCAGCTCCTCGCAGCCGAGGACGAGGACGCGGCGGGCACCGGCCGGGAGGGCGTCCGCGAGGCGGGCGGTCATGGCGGGGAGGGCCGCGTCGAGGCGGGAGCGGTGCGCGGGGGTGAAGCCGTGCCGGCCGCCGTCGGGGAGACCGGCGGGCCAGCGCAGGTCCACCCGGGTGACGCGGTCCGCCGCGGCGGCGGGCGGAAGGGTGCCGGGGGCGGCCGCCGACGTCTCGGGGCCCCCGGCGGCGCGCTCGTGGGCCGCGACCAGCTCGCGGCCCTTCTCCAGGACGTCCTCGGGCAGGCGCACCGTCCCCGACGCGGTCGTCACCAGGTCGATGCGGGCCCCGATCTCCCGGGCGAACGCGTCGAGGCGTCCCGCGTCCGCGGGCGAGCGCATGTCGACCAGGGCGACGATCACGTACCGGGGGCGCGGGTAGCGGGCGTGCAGGGCGCGGACGGTGTTCAGCACCGTGTTGCCCGTGGAGAACTCGTCGTCCACCAGGACCAGCGGCCCGTCACCGGCGAGCAGCCGGGGGTCCTCGGGCAGCAGCAGGTGGGAGGTGGCGTGCGAGTGGGACTCCTCGAAGCCGCCCGCCGTGGGCACGCCGGGGACGGGGCGGCGGGTGGAGTGCAGGTAGGGGGCGGTGCCCAGGCCGTCGGCCACCGAGTGGCCGAGGCCGGTCGCGGTCTCCGCGTAGCCGAGGACGACCGCCCGGCCGGCCGCCCCGCCCAGCAGCTCTCCGACCCGGCGGCCGAGGGCGACGCCGTGCTCGTACACGACGGACGGCGACCGGGGCACGTGCTTGCCGAGCACCTGGGACACCAGCAGGTGGGCCCGCTTGGGGTTGCGCCGCAGGGCCAGGCCCAGCAGGCCGGTCAGCGTGTCGTCGCCGACGAGTTCGACGCCGAGCCGCTCGGCGACCCAGGTGCCGGACCAGACGTCCTCGCCGGTCCGCGTCGCGTGACGCACCCCGTGGTGCACCCGCTCGTTCACTGCCTTCTCCATGGATTCCTCGGGCTCGGTTCCGGCGCCGGCCGGGCGGCGCGCCGGGGTGGTGGCGTGGTCCGGCCGGTTCACTTCGTGAGGCCGGCGGCGAGCAGCTCCACGAAGCCGATGTCCTCGTTCGCCACCCCGAAGACCTCGGCGCGCAGCAGGGTCCGCTCCGCCCAGGCGCGGTGCGGCTTCACCTCGTTCATCTTGTTCGTGTACGCCGACCTCATGACACCCCCGCCGCCCCTTTCCGGCCGCAGGATGTCCTGGGCGTCGCTGTACTCCTCGTGGCTGACGACGGACAGCGCGTGCACGGGCAGGACGTGGGAGGGGTGGATGCAGGTCTTGCCGAGGAGGCCGTTGGCCTGGTCCAGGGAGATCTCGCGCAGCAGTCCGTCCATGGAGTGCTTGATGAGTTTCTCGCGCAGCGCGACCGCCTGCTGCTCCAGGAAGGGGCTCTGCCGCAGCTGCGGCTTGAACATGCGTTCCTGGACGCGGAAGTACTCCCAGACCGGGCCGGTCACGGTGAAGCCGGTGCCGTCGGCGCGGGCGAGCATGTTGACCACGTCGGCGATGACCGAGGCGACGACCTGGATGTCGTAGGCCGTCATGTCGGGGCCCCGGCGCAGCCCGTAGGAGGAGCAGAAGTCGGTCACGCCCAGGCGCAGGGCGAGGACCCGGTCGCGGTACTTGTCGACGGACCGGAAGATGCCCTCCAGGACCTCGACCCGGGACTCCCGGTAGAGGAGTTCGGGGGACTCCAGGACGGGCATGGCGAACAGCCGGCGCCCGCTGGTGGCCTCGGCGTCGGCGAGGGCCTCCAGGAACGGCATGCCGCGTTCCTCGGTGAACTTCGGCAGCACGAATCCGGACAGCAGCCGGACGGCGGGGCCGAGGCGGCGGACGAGGTCGGGTATCTGCTCCGGGGTGCGCACCCGGACGAACAGCAGCGGCAGCTCCACGCCGGTCACGCCGTCCAGTTCGGCGAACTGGCTCACGAGGTTCGCCTCCCCGGCGGCGACGTCCGCGTCGCTGATGGAGTCCTCCAGGCACAGCACCATCGAGACGACACCGCGCCCGGCCTGCTTGACGACGTCTTCGGCGAGGCGGGGGCGGGTGGCCGGGCTGTAGAGGGTGGCGCCGAGGGCCGCGGAGAGCAGCCGGGCCGGGGAGTCCGGGGTGAACGCGCAGGGCTCCCGGTAGAAGAGACGTTTCCGCACCTCGAGGGCTATGTGACCGAAATGATGCATTGAACTCCCTCGGGGCCTTGGGTGCTGCGGTGACACGTCAGAAGGTGGCCGGTAATAGTACGTTCAGAACGATGTCGGCGGTTCCCACGGGGCGTTAACGCCGGATGACTCCGCCGTGTCGGCCGCCCCCCGCATTGTCGTGGCCAGGACGCAGCAGGCAGGATGACGGCATGACGCACGCGATGCTGAAGGGGTCGAACGTCCCTCTCCAGGCCACCACGGTACGCGCCGTGCTGCGCTGGCTGCCCGGGCAGGGGGTGCCGGACGTGGACGCCTCCGCGCTGCTGCTCGGCCCCGACGACCGCGTGCGCTCCGACGAGGACTTCGTCTTCTACAACCAGCCGCGGCATCCCTCCGGCACCGTCTGGCGGCTCGGCAAGAAGCGCGACGGCGACGGTCTGACCGACACGATCCAGACAGACCTCGCGGGCACCGAACCCGACGTGGGGCGGGTCCTGCTGGTCGCCTCGGCGGACGGCGTCACCTTCGACCGCGTCCGGGACCTGCGCATCCTGCTCTACGACGCCCAGACCCCCGACGCCGAGCCCCTCGCCCTGTTCGACATCAAGCCGGAGACCGGGCAGGAGACGGCGCTGATCTGCGGCGAGCTGTACCGGCGCGGGGAGGGCTGGAAGTTCCGGGCGCTCGGCGAGGGCTACTCCAACGGCCTGCGCGGGCTCGCCACCGACTTCGGCATCTCGGTGGACGAGTCGGAGGCCGCGGAGGAGCCCGCCGCCGATCCGGCGGCCCAGGCGCCCGCGCCGCCCCGGGCGCACCCCGAGGCACCGACCCAGGCCCACGCACCGGCCGCGCCGGAGGTGTCCGGCCCGCTGCCGCCGGAGCAG
>NZ_JAAGMD010000328.1 GCF_010548465.1 Streptomyces sp. SID14436
CCCGGACGAGGGGATGCGCGAGGCCGTCGCCCGGGTCCCGGCCACCGCGCGGCCGGGCGACCGGGTGCACGTGTGGTTCGACTCCCGGGGGCGGAACGTGCCGCCGCCGGTGGACGTCGCCTCGGTCTGGCAGCACACGGCGGGTGTGGGCGGCTGTGCCGCGGGCGGCACGGTGGCCGCGGTGCTGCTCGCGCACGGCGCGGTGCGGTCGGTGGCGATGCGCCGGCGGCTGGCCGAGTGGGAGCGGGACTGGGACCGCACCGGGCCCGAGTGGACCCGCCGTGGCGTCTGACGGGACGGCCGGGCGGGCTCTGGCACGGGCTCGGACGGCGCCCGTACCGTGTGATCGTTGCGCGTACTCTGCTGACGAAGGCGGTTGTTGATGGCCCTGTTCGACCTTCCCCTCGACGGACTGCGCGAGTACCGCGGGTCCGGCACGGAGCCCGAGGACTTCGACGCGTTCTGGGCGAAGACGCTCGCGGAGGCCCGCGCGCACGATCTGGACGCCCGCTTCGAGCCGGTCGACACGGGGCTGTCCACGGTGCGGGTGTTCGACGTGACGTTCGCCGGGTTCGGCGGGCACCCGGTCAAGGGCTGGCTGACGGTGCCCGCCGGGGCCGAGGGGCCGCTGCCGCTGGTGGTGCAGTTCATCGGCTACGGAGGGGGTCGCGGGCTGCCCCACGAGCACCTGCTGTGGGCGTCCACCGGCCGGGCGCACTTCGTGATGGACACCCGGGGCCAGGGCAGCGGCTGGGGGCCCGGGGAGGTCACCGCCGACCCGGTGGGCAGCGGGCCCTCGCACCCCGGGTTCATGACCCGCGGTCTCGACGCGCCGGAGAACTACTACTACCGCCGGGTGTTCACGGACGCCGTGCGCGCGGTGGAGGCCGCCCGTTCGCATCCGCTGGCCGACGCGGCGCGCACCGTGGTGGCCGGGGCCAGCCAGGGCGGCGGCCTGGCGATCGCGGTGGGCGGCCTGGTGCCGGACCTGGCGGGTGTGGCGCCGGACGTGCCGTTCCTGTGCGACTTCCCGCGGGCCGTGACGCTCACCGACCGGCCCCCGTACCGGGAGATCGGCCTGTTCCTGAAGTCGCGTCCCGGGCGGACCGCCGACGCCCTGCGCACCCTGTCGTACTTCGACGGGGTGCACTTCGCGGCCCGCGGCCGGGCTCCGGCGCTGTTCTCCGTCGCGCTGGAGGACCAGACCTGCCCGCCCTCGACGGTGTTCGCGGCGTTCAACTCCTGGGCGCACGACGACAAGTCGATCGAGGTGTACGACTTCAACGACCACGAGGGCGGCGGCCCGTTCCACGAGGCGGTCCAGCTGCGCTGGATGCGCTCGCACGTCTGAGGCACCGTCGGCAGGCCGGGCCGGGGGCGGGCTTTCCGGCCCCCGGGGGCGCAGGCCGTCCCGCCCGTCGGGACGGGGCCTTCCGTCCGGTCCGACCAGTCGGTACGTTCTAGGCCGCCCGGGCCGCGCCACCGCGGTGCGGGCTTCCCGACGGCCGACGGAGGGCCCATGTCCGAGCACGACGTACTGGTTCACGGTCACTGCGACCCGCGGTTCGCGGCGGTGCGCGCGGCGTTCGAGGAGAACGTCCGCGAGCGTCAGGAGCTGGGCGCCGCGGTGGCCGTGACGGTGGACGGCAGCACGGTGGTGGACCTGTGGGGCGGGTGGGCGGACGCCGCCCGGACACGGCCCTGGGAGCGGGACACCGTGGTCAACGTGTGGTCCACGACGAAGGGCCCGGTGGCGCTGTGCGCGCACCTGCTCGCCGACCGGGGGCTGCTCGACCTGGACGCCCCGGTGGCCGCGTACTGGCCGGAGTTCGCGGCCGCGGGCAAGGAGAAGGTCCTGGTCCGTCATCTGCTCTCGCACCGGGCCGGGCTGGCGGGGCTGCGCGAGCCGCACAGCCTGGAGCAGCTCTACGACTGGGAGCTGACCACGCGGCGGCTGGCCGCGACCGAGCCCTGGTGGGAGCCCGGCACCCGGTCCGGCTACCACGCGCTGACCTACGGCCACCTGGTCGGCGAGGTCGTGCGGCGGGTGTCGGGACTGCGGCCCGGCACGTTCCTGGAGCGGGAGGTGACCGGCCCGCGGGGGATCGACTTCACCATCGGCCGCCCGGAGCGGGACGCCGGCCGGATCGCCGAGCTGGTGCAGGCGCCGGCCCGGCCGGCCGGGGGCGGGTCCGCGGCGGCCCTGCCG
>NZ_JAAGMD010000347.1 GCF_010548465.1 Streptomyces sp. SID14436
CCGCCGTCCGGCCCACCGCGGTCACCTCCGGCTGGGGCGCCGGCGGGATCAGCACCGGCTCGATGCCGGCCGCCGCGAGGCCCGCCGGGGCGGTCTCGGCGAGCGGGACGCCGTACTTGGCGAGCCGCAGCGGCATCAGGGACTCCACCGGGGCCTTGCGGCGCCAGGCGCGGCCGAAGCGGGAGCGCAGCCGGGCCTGGTAGACCAGCCGCTCCTGCTCCAGCTTGATCACCTGCTCGTAGGAGCGCAGCTCCCACAGCTTCATCCGGCGCCACAGCAGGAAGGTGGGCACCGGCGAGAGCATCCACCGGGTGAGGCGGACGCCCTCCATGTGCTTGTCGGCGGTGATGTCGGCGATCCGGCCGATCGCGTGCCGTGCCGCCTCCACCGAGACGACGAACAGCACCGGGATGACGCCGTGCATCCCCACACCGAGCGGATCCGGCCAGGCCGCCGCGCCGTTGAAGGCGATGGTCGCGGCCGTCAGCAGCCACGCCGTCTGCCGCAGCAGCGGGAACGGGATGCGGATCCACGTCAGCAGCAGGTCCAGGGCGAGCAGGACGCAGATACCGGCGTCGATGCCGATCGGGAAGACGTAACTGAAGTCCCCGAAGCCCTTTTTCAGGGCCAGCTCACGGACCGCCGCGTACGAACCGGCGAAGCCGATCCCGGCGATGACGACCGCACCGGTGACGACCACGCCGATGAGTATGCGGTGCGTCCGTGTCAGCTGCATTGGCGCGGCCACCCGTACTCCCCTCCCTTTGCGTCTTGTTGCGCGCAACAGAGTGGCACATGTGTGCGGGAGACGGGTGGCCGGTTCCGCTTCGTCGTGGGATCCGCCCCCGGATCAGTCCTTGCCGGACGCCTTCGAGGGGGAGGTGGACGCGGCGGGGGAGTCCGGCGTCGGCGAGTCCTTGCCGTTGGCCTCGACCACCGAGTCGACCGCTTCCGCGGCCGCCTTCTGCGCCTTCTTCATCAGGCCGTCGGCGTCCGGAATCTTCTCCCCGGCGAGACCGGCACCGTTGTAGTCGAGCGTGACCACGACGTTCTCGGCGCGGACCACGACCGTCTGCTGCGCGAAGGTGCCTTCCTTCTTCTTCAGCTGGTAGCGCACGGCGGTCGCCTCGTCGCCCGCGCCCTTCACCGGCTCGGACTCGGTGCCCTTCGCGCCCTCGGCGGACTGCGCGTCGCCGACCTGCTTGTCGTAGTACTTCTTGGCCAGTTCGTCGCCCGCGCCGCGCGCGACGTCCGACTCGAAGCGCAGCAGCGACACGTTCAGCCAGCGGAACTGCGAGCCCTTGACGCCGTTGTTGTCGAGGCTGCTCCAGGAGCAGCCGGCGCGCCGCTCGATGTCGTCGGAGGTGCCCTCCTTGCCCGACTTCGCCTTCGGGACCAGGTCGTCGAGGGTCTTCTTCGACAGGACCTCGCACGCCTCCGGAGGGAGCCGCTTGAACGCCGCGGCCCGCACCGTCGGGGACGGGGCGGCGGACGCCGACGCGGAGCTGTCCGACGCCTTCTGGTCCTTGCCGCCGTCGGAGCCGGAGTCCGAGGAGCAGCCGGCGGCGACCAGCATCACGGGGACGGCCGCGGCGGCCACCAGGACCCGGGGCAGGCGCCGCGCTCTCGCGGCCGGCCTGGACGCCGTGGGTGCTCCTCCCAGGTCGCGCTGGTCTCGCTGTACTCGTCGCTGCATGGTTCCTTCACTCATGACGCTCGTGTTCCCTGCGGTCCGGATCGGGGTCCGAGGGGTCACGGTACGCGGTGCGCCCCCGGCGTGGTCCTGCTTCACGCGGTTCACGGGACGCGGTGAGGGGAGCCCGAACGGGGGTCAGCCGCCCAGCGAATCGGCCAGCCGGGAGGCCAGTTCCCTGGCCCTGTCCTGCATTTCCTCACTGTCCGGCGCCACGCCGACGGCGGCCGGCTGCTCCGCGTACTGGATGGTCACGATGACGTTGGACGTGCGGAACGCCACAGTCACCGTCCGCTCCTTGGCCGTCGAACCGGAGCTGCTCAGCTGGTCGTCGAGGAACGCCTCGTCGCCGAGGTCGTCCAGCACCCGCGGCTGAAGGGCGGCGTCCGGCGCCGAGGAGGACGAAGCGGACGAGGAGGGAGAAGAGGATGACGAAGGGGAGGAAGGGGAGGAGGGGGACGAACCGGGGTCCGGGGAGGAGCCGGTGCCGGCCGTGCCGGAACCGGTGGCCGTCGGCTCCGGCAGCTGGGCCGCCTCCCGCTTCGCGGCGAACAGCGTCTCGGCCTGGCTGTCGTCGCTGACGCTGTTGTCGTAGGAGACGATCCGCTCGAAGTCGACCAGCAGGTGGTCCGTGGCGTCGGCGGACTCCACCTTCCAACGGCAGCCCACCTTGCGGTCGGTGTCGTAGGTCAGGGTCGCCTCGCCCGCGTACGCCTTCCGCCGCCGGCCTTCGTCGGTCAACTCGGCGAGGCCCGGCAGCAGTTCCTCCAGGGCCTGGTCGCCGACCGCACCGCACGGCTCGGGCAGCGTGGCGTACTTGCCGGGCTGGGCCGCCTGCGACGCCGTGCCCGGCTCACCGGGGTTGGAGTTGTCGGACTGCGCCCCGTCGCCCGAGCCGCCGGTGCACCCGGCCAGCAGTACCGCGAGCAGTGCGGCGACGCCGGAAACGTAGGCCCTGCGCTGCACGGTCGGGCTCCTCTCGGGTGGGGGCGCGGGGCCGGGCCCGCGTGGTCTCGCAGTGTCCCCGCCGGTTAATCGCTTGCCGCGCGGGGGCGCCCGCTGGAGACAATGTGTATCGCACGCAATGCCGTGGACGCCGGTCCGTCATCCATTTTCCGTGACCTTGGCGCCGGTTTTGCGTTTCGAGACTTCTGATGTTTTCCGGGGGAATGAGGGCGATATGTCGTACGTGGAGCTGCCGGGCGCGAAGGTGCCGATCCGGATGTGGACCGATCCCGCGACGGTGGAGGAGGTCGCGCTGCAGCAGCTGCGGAACGTGGCCACCCTGCCCTGGATCAAGGGCCTGGCCGTGATGCCCGACGTGCACTACGGCAAGGGCGCGACGGTCGGCTCGGTCATCGCCATGCGCGGCGCGGTCTGCCCGGCGGCGGTCGGCGTCGACATCGGCTGCGGGATGTCGGCGGTGAAGACGTCCCTCACCGCCGACGACCTGCCGGGCGACCTGTCCCGGCTGCGGTCGCGGATCGAGCAGGCCATCCCGGTGGGCCGCGGCATGCACGACGAGGCCGTCGACCCGGGCCGGCTGCACGGCTTCGCGACCGGCGGGTGGGACGACTTCTGGGAGCGCTTCGGCGGTGTCGCGGACGCGGTGAAGTTCCGCCAGGACCGTGCCACCAAGCAGATGGGGACGCTCGGCGGCGGCAACCACTTCGTCGAGGTCTGCACGGACACCGACGGCGCGGTCTGGCTGATGCTGCACTCCGGGTCCCGCAACATCGGCAAGGAACTCGCCGAGCACCACATCGGGGTCGCGCAGAAGCTCCCGCACAACCAGGGCCTGGTCGACCGGGACCTCGCCGTCTTCGTGGCGGACACCCCGCAGATGGCGGCCTACCGCAACGACCTGTTCTGGGCGCAGGAGTACGCGCGCCGCAACCGCTCGATCATGATGGCGCTCCTGAAGGACGTGGTCCGCAAGGAGTTCAAGAAGGCCAAGCCGGTCTTCGAGCAGGAGATCAGCGCCCACCACAACTACGTGGCCGAGGAGCGCTACGACGGCATGGACCTGCTCGTCACCCGCAAGGGCGCGATCCGCGCGGGCTCCGGCGAGTACGGGATCATCCCGGGCTCCATGGGCACGGGCTCGTACATCGTCAAGGGTCTCGGCAACGCCCGGTCCTTCAACTCGGCGTCCCACGGCGCCGGCCGCCGGATGAGCCGCAACGCGGCCAAGCGGCGCTTCTCCACCAAGGACCTGGAGGAGCAGACGCGGGGCGTGGAGTGCCGCAAGGACCCCGGCGTCGTCGACGAGATCCCGGGCGCGTACAAGCCGATCGAGCAGGTCATCGACCAGCAGCGGGACCTGGTCGAGGTCGTGGCCAAGCTCAAGCAGGTGGTGTGCGTGAAGGGCTGACGGGGCGTGAGCTCGGGTGAGCACCTGGGGGGCCGGGCGGCGCGGGGGGCCGCCCGGCCCTTCCGCGCGCTCGCACGGGCCGGTGCGGCCGGTCCGCCGGGTCAGGTCCGCTCGCGGTGGACCTTCGTGTTGGACGCCTGGGCGCGCGGCCGGACCACCAGCAGGTCGATGTTGACGTGGCTGGGCCGGGTCACCGCCCAGGTGATGGTGTCGGCGACGTCGGCGGCGGTCAGCGGCTCGGCGACCCCCTCGTAGACCTTGGCGGCCTTCTCCGTGTCGCCGCCGAAGCGGGTGAGCGCGAACTCGTCGGTCTTCACCATGCCGGGCGCGATCTCGACGACGCGCACCGGACGGCCCACGATCTCCAGGCGCAGCGTCTCGGCGAGGACGTGCTCGGCGTGCTTGGCGGCCACGTAGCCCGCGCCGCCCTCGTAGGTGGCGAAGCCCGCCGTGGACGACACGATCACCACGGTGCCGTCGCCGCTCGCCTCCAGCTTGGGCAGCAGCGCCTGGGTGAGGTGCAGGGTGCCGATGACGTTCGTCTCGTACATCCGGCGCCAGTCGTCCGGGTCGCCGGTCGCCACCGGGTCGGCGCCCAGCGCGCCGCCGGCGTTGTTGACCAGTACGCCGACCGTCCGGAAGGCGGTGGCGAACTCGTCGACCGCCGCGCGGTCGGTGACGTCCAGCGGGTAGGCGGTCGCCGAGTGCCCGGCCGCCGTCAGTTCCTCGGCGAGCGCCTCGACGCGGTCCTTGCGGCGGGCGGTGAGCACGACGCGGTACCCGGCCTCGGCCAGCCCGCGCGCCGTGGCGGCGCCGATGCCGCTGCTCGCCCCGGTGACGACGGCGATCCGCGAGGCGGCGGACGGTGCGGCGGCGCTGGGCATGGGCTGCTCCTCGGGCTGGGGCGGACGGCTGCCGCCCAGCGTAGACGGGGCGCCGCCGGCGGCGGGGTCGGGCTCCTGCGGGGGCCTGGTGGCTGGGAGGGGGCTCATCCCCCGTTGCGGGGCGCCCACATGATGACGGCCATCCCGGCGAGGCAGACCAGCGCGCCGGTGACGTCCCAGCGGTCCGGCCGGTAGCCGTCGGCGACCGCGCCCCACAGGAGCGAACCGGCGACGAAGATGCCGCCGTAGGCGGCGAGGACGCGGCCGAAGTGGGCGTCGGGCTGGAAGGTGGCGACGAAGCCGTAGGCACCGAGGGCGAGCACGCCGCCGGTGGCCCACATCCACCCGCGGTGCTCCCGCACGCCCTGCCAGACCAGCCAGGCGCCGCCGATCTCCAGGATCGCGGCGAGGACGAACAGGACGGCGGAGCGCAGGATCAGCATGCGGGCAGCCTCGCATGCGGCCCGGAGCGGCCCGCCGGGGTCCCCGCGGTCCGGCCGGGTGTCACCTGTTGGACGGCGCCTGCCCGGGCCCGCGCGGGGGATACATGCACTCGACCACGGTGAGTCGGTGCGATGTGGAGTGGGTGGCGGCATGCGGAATCCGGTCGGGCGGGAGCGGCGGCGGGTGCGGACCGGGCGGGCCCCGGGAGCGGGGCGGCGGGCCGCCCGGGTGCTCGCGGCGGGCGTGGTGGTCCTGGGGCTGTCCGGTGGGGCGGCCTCCGGGGCCGGGGCGGTGGAGAGGGCCGAGGCCGACCTGGCGTACCACGGGGTCGCGACGCTGATCGCGGGGGAGACCGACGTACGGCTGGTGCCGGTCAACCACGGGCCGTCCGCCGTCGCGGACGCGACGGTGCGGCTGCGGTGGTCGGAGCCGCTGGCGGACGAGCAGCCGCAGCTGCCGGCGGGCTGTGCCCGCTCGGGCGGGCAGGCGGTGCTGTGCCGCACGGGCGCGCTGGCGGTCGACGGCGTGGGGGAGCGGATCGACCTGCGGGTGCGGCTGGAGGGCGCGCCGTCCGAGGTCGTCGTGGACCTGGACACGGTGTGGAGCGGCGGCGCGCTGGACCGCAACCGGCTCAACGACCGGCAACGGGTCCTGGTGCTGGACACCGGGGACGAGTACCACTTCTGAGCCGGGCGGGGCAGGGGATGTCCGGGCCCGACCGGGAGCGGCTGCTGGCGGAGCTGGCCGTGGCGTCCCGGCGCCACATGGCCGCCTACGTGCTGCTCAACCAGGCCGTCGCCGACCGGCTCGGCCTGCACCCCAGCGACCTGCAGTGCCTGAACCTGCTGACGCTGGAGGGGCGGCCGGTGACGACCGGGCGGATCGGTGAGCTGACCGGGCTGACGACCGGCTCGGCGACGCGACTGGTGGACCGGCTGGAGCGGGCGGGGTACGTGGTGCGCGAGGGCGACCCGGCCGACCGGCGGCGGGTGCTGGTGTCGGCGGTGCCGGAGCGGGCGGCCGAGTTCCGCCGGGTGTGGGAGGGGGTCGGCGGGAGCTGGGTCGGCCTGTTCGACGACCTCGACGACGACGGGCTGGCCCTCTTTGTCGGGCTCCTGCGCCGCACCACCGCCTTCGCCGCCACCCAGGCAGCCCGGCTGCGGTCGGGGGACGGGCGCGGCGCCGGCTGATCCGGCCCGGTCGGCCTTGGCCTGCCGAAACCCCAGGTCAGGCGACCTTTCCGGAGCGGGTGCCCGGCGTGCCGCCGGCCCGGACGCGGGTACTCGGGCGGAGGGACGGGCGCAAGGGGAATAGGAGGTGCGGGCGCACCGTTCCGGGGATATAGTTGAACCGTAAACAACCTGGAGGGTGAGCGGGATGCAGTTCGGAATCTTCAGCGTCGGGGACGTGACCCCCGATCCCACGACGGGGCGTACACCGACCGAGCGCGAGCGGATCAAGGCCATGGTCGCCATCGCGCTGAAGGCCGAGGAAGTGGGCCTGGACGTGTTCGCGACGGGTGAGCACCACAACCCGCCGTTCGTGCCGTCCTCGCCGACGACCATGCTCGGCTACATAGCCGCCCGCACCCAGCGGCTCATCCTGTCCACCTCCACCACGCTGATCACCACGAACGACCCGGTGAAGATCGCCGAGGACTTCGCGATGCTCCAGCACCTGGCCGACGGCCGGATGGACCTGATGATGGGGCGCGGCAACACCGGCCCGGTCTACCCCTGGTTCGGGCAGGACATCCGCCAGGGCATCAACCTCGCCATCGAGAACTACGCCCTGCTGCACCGGCTGTGGCGCGAGGACGTCGTCAACTGGGAGGGCAAGTTCCGTACCCCGTTGCAGGGCTTCACCTCCACGCCCCGCCCGCTGGACGGCGTACCGCCGTTCGTCTGGCACGGCTCCATCCGCTCGCCGGAGATCGCCGAGCAGGCCGCGTACTACGGCGACGGCTTCTTCCACAACAACATCTTCTGGCCCGCCGACCACACCAAGCGCATGGTCGAGCTGTACCGCACCCGGTTCGCGCACTACGGGCACGGCACCCCCGAGCAGGCGATCGTCGGCCTCGGCGGCCAGGTGTTCATGCGGAAGAACTCGCAGGACGCGGTGCGCGAGTTCCGCCCCTACTTCGACGTCGCCCCCGTCTACGGCCACGGCCCGTCGCTGGAGGAGTTCACCGCGCAGACCCCGCTCACCGTGGGCTCGCCCCAGCAGGTCATCGAGAAGACGCTGTCCTTCCGCGACTACGCGGGCGACTACCAGCGCCAGCTCTTCCTGATGGACCACGCCGGGCTGCCCCTGAAGACCGTGCTGGAGCAGCTCGACCTGCTGGGCGAGGAGGTCGTGCCCGTGCTCCGCAAGGAGTTCGCCAAGAACCGTTCGGCCGACGCGCCCGAGGCCCCGACCCACGCGTCGCTGCTCGCCCGCAAGGAGGTGACCCCCGCATGAGGCTCGTCGTCGTGTCGGCGGGACTGAGCGTGCCGTCGTCCACCCGGCTGCTCGGCGACCGGCTGGCCGCCGCCGCGCAGGCCGCGGCCGGAGACGGCTCCGCCGAGGACGTCCGGGTGATCGAGCTGCGCGACCTCGCCGTGGAGATCGCGCACACCTTCACCAACGGCTTCGCCGGCCGGTCCCTGTCCGAGGCGTACGAGGCGGTGACGCGGGCGGACGCCCTGATCGTGGTCACCCCGGTGTTCTCGGCGTCGTACAGCGGCCTGTTCAAGTCGTTCTTCGACGGGCTGAGCGTCACCGACCCCGACGCCCTCGCCGGAAAGCCGGTCCTGATCGCGGCGACCGGCGGCACGGCCCGGCACTCGCTGGTGCTGGACCACGCCCTGCGGCCGCTCTTCTCCTACCTCAAGGCCGTCGTCGTGCCCACCGGCGTCTACGCGGCCTCCGAGGACTGGGGCGCCGAGGGCCTGGACGGGCGCATCGAGCGCGCGGCCGGCCAGCTGGTGGCGCTGACGGCCCCCGCCGGCCGGGCGGCGGCGTCCGGCTCCCCGGACGGGCCCGCCGTGGTGCCCGGCGGGCGGGCGACGCCCGAGCGGGACTCCTTCGAGGAGGTCGTGCCGTTCGAGGAACGGCTCGCCGCACTGCGCCCCACCGGGTGAGATCCCCCTCAGACCCCGGCCCCGGTTCCCTCCAGCCGGGGCCGGACGGCTGTCACGGTTGGCACACTGGATCCCGTGCCGCACACCGTCCTGCTCGCCGAAGACGACCGCGCGATCCGCCACGCCCTGGAGCGGGCCCTGACCCTGGAGGGCTACCGGGTCACCGCGGTCGCCGACGGCCTCGAAGCGCTCGCCCAGGCCCACCGCAGCCGTCCCGACGTGCTCGTGCTGGACGTGATGATGCCCGGCATCGACGGCCTCCAGGTCTGCCGGGCGCTGCGCGCCGAGGGCGACCGGACCCCGGTGCTGATGCTGACGGCGCTCGTGGAGACCGCCGACCGGATCGCCGGACTGGACGCCGGTGCCGACGACTACGTCGTCAAGCCGTTCGACGTCGACGAGGTCTTCGCCCGCCTCCGCGCCCTGCTGCGCCGGGCCGCCCCCGCCCCCGCGTCCGACGCCGTGAGCGGCGGCCCCCGGGAAGCGGTGCGCGAGACCCCGCGGGAGCCGGCGCCCGCCGGACGGACCGTGGAGGCGGCCGGGGTGCGCATGGACCCGCAGGCCCGCCGGGCCTGGCGCGGCCGACGGGAGCTGGAACTGACCCGCACCGAGTTCGAGCTGCTGGAACTGCTGGTCCGCAACGCGGGCACCGTCCTGGACCACTCCACGATCTACGACCGCATCTGGGGCTACGATTTCGGCCCCGGCTCCAAGAACCTCGCCGTCTACGTGGGCTACCTGCGCCGCAAACTGGACGAGCCGGACGCCCCGCGGCTGATCCACACGGTGCGCGGGGTGGGGTACGTGCTGCGGGAGGACTGAGTGACGGCTCCGGACGACCGCCGGGCACAGCGGCCCCCCACCGGACGGCCACCGGAACCGCACACCGGGGGCGGGGGCGGGGGCGGACCGGACTCCCGCATCGGGCCCGAGGCAGGGGCGGAGCCACGTCCCACGACCGGGAGCCGGCCGGACCCGCGACCTGCCTCCGGCGGTCGATCGGACCTGCGTCCCCCGCCGGGGAGCCGGCCGGAGCCGCGTCCCGCGTCCGGTAGTCGGCCGAATCCGCGACCGCTGGTCGGGGACCGGTCGGGGCCGCGTCCCGCGTCTGATCTCCGGTCGGAGCCGCTTTCCGCGTCCGGCGGCCGGTCGGAGCCGCGACCCTTGTCCGGGGACCGGTCGGAGCCGCTTTCCGCGTCCGGTAGTCGGCCGGAGCCGCGTCCCTTGTCCGGGGACTGGCCGGAGCCCGGTCCTATGTCCGATGTCCGGTCGGAGCCGCTTTCCGCGTCCGGTAGTCGGCCGGAGCCGCGTCCCTTGTCCGGGGACCGGTCGGAGCCGCGTCCCACGTCCGACGTCCGGTCGGAGCCGCTTTCCGCGTCCGGTGGTCGGCCGGAACCACGTCCCCCGTCCGGTAGTCGGCCGGAACCACGTCCCCCGTCCGGGAGCGGAACCGACACACGTCCCGCCCCCGGCAGCCGGACCGAGAAGTGCCCACCTCGCGCGTCCCGGAGCCGCTCGCGGTTCCGGGGCCGGCTGCGGTGCGGGCGGCCGCTCCGGCCGCGGCTGCTGTCGCTGGGGACCACCTTCGCGGTCGCCTTCGCCGCCGTGACCGCCACCGTCACCCTCCTGATCGGCTTCCTCTCCTACACCGCCGCCGCCCGGCTGGTCCGCGTGGACCAGCAGTCCGTGTTCCGGGAGGTCGTGCAGGACCTGCGCAACGAGGTGCGGGACAACCGCATGACCCCGCTGGACTTCTCCTCCACCGCCCCCGGCCACGACCTGGTCCGTCCCGCGCGGACCGACGTCCAGGTCCTCGGCCCGGACGGGGAGGTCTACGACCCGGGCAGTCCGGGCCTGCCGGTGGAGGCCGCCGACCGCCGGATCGCCGGGGCCGCCACGGCCGGGCAGGCGGTCGAGCACGCCGACGTGGACGTGGGCGACGACGTCTACCGGGTCGCGACCGTCTCCCTGGGCGGCGGCCGGGGCGCGGTGCAGGTCGCCCAGGAGTTCAGCAACACCGAGGACCTGCTCCGCACGCTCCAGCGCCGCACCCTCGTCCTCATGACCGCCGTGGTGGTCGGCGCCGGACTGTTCGGCTGGTGGCTGGCCCGGCGCATCACCCGTCGGCTCGTCGTCCTCACCCGCGCCGCCGAGGACGTCGCCCGCACCCGCCGGCTCGGCATCCAGGTGCCCGTCGCCGGACACGACGAGGTGGGCCGGCTCGGCCGCGCCTTCGACCGGATGCTCGGGCGGCTCGCGCAGTCCGAGGAGGACCAGCGGCGGCTCGTCCAGGACGCCGGCCACGAGCTGCGCACCCCGCTCACCTCGCTGCGCACCAACATCACCCTGCTGCGCCGGGTCGACGAACTCCCGCCCGGCACCCGCGAGGAACTCGTCGCCGACCTCACCCAGGAGGCGCGCGAGCTGACCGACCTGGTCAACGAACTCGTCGAGCTGGCGGCGGGACAGTCCGACACCGAGCCGCCCCGCAGGGTCGACCTCGCCGACGTCGCCCAGGAGGTGGCGGCACACGCCCGGCGGCGCAGCGGCCGGCGGATCCTGGTCGCGGCGAGCGGCGACACCACCACCGACGGGCGGCCCGGCATGCTCACCCGGGCGGTGTCGAACCTGGTGGAGAACGCCGTCAAGTTCGACCGGAACGGCCGCGCGCCCATCGAGATCGACGTGGCCGCGACCGCCCGCCCGGGCACGGTCCGGGTGGAGGTGCGTGACCGGGGGCCGGGCATCACCGACGAGGACCTGCTGCACGTCTTCGACCGCTTCTACCGCGCGGCCGACGCCCGCTCGCTGCCCGGCTCGGGTCTCGGCCTGTCCATCGTCCGCGAGGTGGCCCTCGCCCACGGCGGCCTGCCGCACGCGGCCCGGCGGGAGGGCGGCGGCACGGTGATCGGCTTCACGGTGGGCGGAGTGGCCGAGGAGGGGACGCGGGCGTAGGAGGCGCCGCGACCGGGCGGCACGCACGCCGGCGCCGACGGCGGGGACGCGGGAACGGTGGGGACGGAGCAGGCGGGCGCCGGGGTGGTTCCCCGGGAAACAGCGGGATGCGGGGGCGACCGATGAGTCCGCGGCCCCGCGGGTGTCTACCGATTCGACAGCAACACACCGCGGACGACACCCCGCGGGCGACACCCACCCTGGACGACACCCACCGTGGACGACATCCGAGAGGACCCAGCCATGAGCACCGAGCAGACCCCCCGCACCGGCCCCTTCTCCTACGCCCTGACGCGCACGCTGGACGCCCCCGCGGAGACCGTGTGGCGGGCCTGGACGACCCCCGACGAGTACGCCCGGTGGGCGTACGCCGTGCCGGGATCCGTGGAGATGGACGTCCGGCCGGGCGGCGCCTGGAAGGCCACCGTGGCCACCCCCGACGGCGACCGGGTCCCGCTGACCGGCTCCTACCAGGAGGTCGCCGAGCCCCGCCTGCTGGTCCTCGGCATGGACCGGCCCGGGGGCGCCGACCCCAGCACCATGGCGATGGAACTGGACGCGCGGGACGACTACCGCACGACGATCGTGCTCCGCCAGACCTGCGACACGGCCGAGGAACGCGACATGGCCGAGCAGGGCAGCACCCTGCTCCTGGACAGCCTCGCCACCTACCTGGACCAGAACGCGACGCGGTCCTGACCGGCGCCGTGCGGGATATGTGTTGGACAACGTCCGTGCCCGCGAGGAGGGTTGGCGGAGTGGACCAGGAAGAGATCTGGAACGAAGCCGCCGCCCGCCGCTACGACACCCCCGGTACCGGCATGTTCGCCCCCGAGGTGCTCGGCCCCACCGTGGACCGGCTGGCCGGACTCGCCGGTGACGGGCGGGCGCTGGAGTTCGCCGTCGGCACCGGCCGGGTGGCGGTGCCCCTCGCGGAGCGCGGCGTGCCCGTGACCGGGATCGAGCTGTCCCGCCCGATGGTCGCCCGACTGCGCACCAAGGCGGACGAGTCGGCGCTGCCCGTCGTCGTCGGCGACATGGCGACCACGCGCGCTCCCGGCGTGTACGCGCTCGTGTACCTCGTCTACAACACGATCTCCAATCTGCTCACCCAGGACGAGCAGGTCGCCTGCTTCCACAACGCCGCCCGCCACCTCACCCCCGGCGGCCGGTTCGTGGTCGAGCTGGGGGTGCCCGACCTGCGCGCCCTGCCGCCGGGGCAGCGGGCGACGGTCTGGCACAGCGACCCCGGGTACATCGGCCTGGACACCTACGACGTGGTCCGCCAGCACCTCGTGTCCCACCACTTCCGGTTCGAGGACGGCAGCGAGGAGGCGCGGCTGTACCGCAGCCCGCACCGCTACATCTGGCCGGCCGAACTCGACCTGATGGCCCGGCTGGCCGGGTTCGAGCTGGAGTCCCGGCACGCGGACTGGTCCGGCACCGGGTTCACCGCCGACTCGGGCTCCCACGTCTCCGTCTACCGGCTGCCGGTCGGGCCGTAGCGCCGGCCCGTGGCGCCGGCCAGCGGCCGGTGACCCGGCCCGGGGGCGTCCGCCGCCCCCGGTCAGCCCGCCGTGCCCGTGGCGGGGCGCTTCCACGCGGTGACGAAGCCCTTGTACGTCGGCAGGCCGTCGGCGCCCTCGCCCGGCACGATCTCGGTGATCTCCGCCTCGGCCACGTGGTCGTTGCTGGTGATCGAGCACAGGACGGTGCCGACCTTCACCTGCCGTCCGAGCCGCAGTTCGGCGGCGGGCAGCGGGTGGGACAGCACGGCGGTCTCCTGCTCCTCCGTGCACACGGTCGTCCGCTCCCCGACGACCACCAGCATGCTGCCGAGCCAGCCGTCGGAGTTGTAGACCAGCTCGGCCGGTCCCGCGAGCGCCCCCCGTTCCATGGTGGTGGACCGGGGGACGTCGAGGTCCAGGTGGTTGGCCCGGTCGTCGCCGGGCGGCGGTGCGAAGGTGAAGGGCTTGTTGGCGAACAGCAGGGTGTAGCCGGCCGGGGCCGACGGCACGGGGCGTCCGCCGTCTCCGCCGTCCCCGGTGCCGCCCTGGTCGCCGTCCTCGTCGTGGGCGGGGCCGGTGGACGGGGAGGCCGGGCCGGTGCCCTTGTTCCGCCCGGTGCCCGCGTCGGTGCCGCTGCCCGCCCGGTCGTCGTCCGGCCGGCCGTGGTCCGCCTGCCAGGCCAGCGTCCCGGCGACGGTCAGGCCGGCCACGGCGAGGGCGGTGGCCGCGACGGTCAGGAC
>NZ_JAAGMD010000374.1 GCF_010548465.1 Streptomyces sp. SID14436
CCCGCGCGACACGCAGGACCCGCACCACGACCCGCGCGACACGCAGGACCCGCACCACGACCCGAAGGAGGCGGCGGCCGATGCGCTCGCCGAAACTGGCCGCTCTTGAGCTCCGGCGGTTCGGGCGCGGCAAGCTGCCGCGTGCCGCGCTGGTCGCGCTGATGGTGCTGCCGCTGCTCTACGGCGCCCTGTACCTGTGGTCGTTCTGGGACCCGTACGACCGCCTGGACCGCATCCCGGTCGCGCTGGTCAACGACGACAGGGGGGCGACCGCGGACGGGAAGAGGATCACCGCGGGCGACGACATCACGGAGGGGCTGCGGGACAGCTCCACCTTCGACTGGCGCGAGGTGAGCGCCCAGGAGGCGCGCCGGGGCGTGGAGGACGGCACGTACTACCTGTCGCTGACGATGCCCGCCGACTTCAGCCGCCGGATCGCGTCCAGTTCCGGGGACGCGCCGGAGACCGGCGCCCTCCAGGTGCGGACCAACGACGCCAACAACTACATCGTCGGGCAGATCTCCCGCACGGTGTTCGGTGAGGTGCGCCAGGCCGCCTCGGCCAAGACCTCGCGGTCCTTCCTGGACAAGATCTTCGTGTCGTTCTCCGACATCCACGGCCGGACCGAGGAGGCGGCGAAGGGCGCCGACCGGCTCAAGGGCGGGATCGGCAAGGCGGAGAAGGGCTCGAAGGACCTCGCCGGCCATCTGACGAACGCCAAGCAGGTCAGCGGCAAGCTGTCCAAGGGCCTGGTGGACCTCCACAAGGGGGCGGGCAGCCTCAAGGACGGCTCCCGCAAGGTGGCCGACGGGACGGGTGCCCTGGCGGACCGGGTGAACGCGGTCGACACCGAGGTGGGCCCGTTCCTGGAGAAGAACGAGAAGGCCATCGGGGACACCGCGCGGCTCGTCGCCGACGCGGCCGGCGGCCTCCGCGGCGACCTCGACACGCTGCGCGAACGCGCCCCGGCCGCCGCCGAGGACGCCCGCAGCGCCTCCACGGCCCTGAACGACGTCCACCGCACGCGCTGCGAGGAGGCCGAGGAGCCCGACGCCGCCTGCGCCGACCTGGGGAAGGCCAAGGACGCGGCGGCCGACGCGGCCGGGGTCGCCGAGGAGGTCGGTGCCCTGGTCACCGGCCACCGCGAGGACCTGAAGAAGCTGGACACGCGGCTGGGCACCCTGGAGAAGCAGGCCAATGCGCTCGCCGTCCGCGCGCCGAACCTGTCCAAGGACCTGGACGACGCGGTGAAGCGGATCAACGAACTCGACAAGGGCGCCGGCAAGGTCGCCTCCGGCCTGAAGAAGCTGCACGAGAAGCTGGGCACGGCCGAGTCCGGCGCGTCCGGGCTCGACAAGGGCATCGGCAAGCTGGAGACCGGCGCGGTGGACCTGAACGGCGGCATCTACAAGCTGGTGGACGGCTCCGGCAAGCTGGCCGGGGGTCTGCACGAGGGCGCCGACCGCATCCCGGACTACGACGCGCAGGACCGCGACCGGCGCACCGAGGTGATGGCCGACCCGGTGAAGCTGGTCTCCCGGGACCTGCACAAGGCGCCCAACTACGGCACCGGTTTCGCCCCGTACTTCATCCCGCTGTCGCTGTGGGTGGGCGCGATGGTGGCGTACATGCTGATCGCGCCGATGAACCGGCGGGCGCTCGCGGCGGGTGCCTCCGCGTGGCGGATCGCGCTGGCGGGCTGGCTGCCGGTGGTGGCGATCGGGGTGCTCCAGACGGTGGCGCTGATGGCGGTGCTGCACTGGGCGATCGGGCTGCAGATGGCCCGGGCGGCGGGCACGGTCGGCTTCCTGTTCCTGGCGAGCGCGTGTTTCGCGGCGATCGTGCAGTGGCTGAACGCGCGGTTCGGCGCGGCGGGCCGGATCCTGGTCCTGGCGCTGCTGATGCTGCAGCTGACGTCGGCGGGCGGCACGTACCCGGTGCAGACCAGCCCCGGCTTCTTCGAGGCGCTGCACCCGTACCTGCCGATGAGCTACGTGGTCGAGGCGCTGCGGCGGCTCATCACGGGCGGCGGGCTCGGTCCGGTGTGGCAGGCGTGCGCGGTGCTGGCGGTCTTCACCGCGGGCGCGCTGGCGCTGACCGCCCTGTCGGCCCGGCGCCGTCAGGTGTGGACGCTGGACCGGCTGCACCCGGAGCTGAGCCTGTGACCGGGCGGCCCGGCGGGGCTGTGACAATCAGGGCCATGGAAAGCAGCAGCGCCGCGTCGGGCGGCAGCGCCCGCCGTGAGGCCACCCGGCAGAGACTCTACGAGGCGGCCGTCACCCTCATCGCCGAACAGGGTTTCTCCGCCACCACCGTGGACGAGATCGCCGAGCGGGCGGGGGTGGCGAAGGGCACGGTCTACTACAACTTCGCCAGCAAGTCGGTCCTCTTCGAGGAGCTCCTGCGGCACGGGGTCGGTCTCCTCACCGCCTCGCTGAAGGAGGCGGCCGACCGGACGGCCGGGGCGGGCGGCTCCGCGGTCGACGCCCTGGACGCGATGATCCACGCCGGGCTGGTCTTCATCGACCGCTATCCGGCCTTCACGCAGCTGTACGTGGCGGAGCTGTGGCGCACCAACCGGGCGTGGCAGTCCACGCTGATGGTGGTGCGCCAGCAGGCCGTGGCGGTGGTCGAGGGGGTGCTGCGGGAGGGTGTGGAGCGCGGCGAGCTGAGCGAGGAGATCGATGTCCCGCTGACGGCGGCGGCGCTGGTCGGGATGGTCCTGGTGGCCGCGCTGGACTGGAAGTCGTTCCAGGCCGAGCGGTCCCTGGACGACGTGCACGCGGCGCTGTCCCGGCTGCTCCAGGGCCGGGTGAGCGGATCCGGGTGAGCGGCCTGGGGTGAGCGGATCCGGGTGAGCGGATCCGGGTGAGCGAAGGCGCCGGTCCGCCGGTGGCCGCGTCCCCCGCGGGCCACCGTCGGTCCGGCGCCTTCCTTGCTCCCCCGTGCGTTCCCCCGTCGGAACCCCGTGCGGTCGTCCCGCGGGTTCCCCCGTGCCTCGCTCCCGCCGACGTCCGTCGGCGGAAGGAGCGGAACGAGGGCCGTCTCCGTTCCGGCGCCCCGTGTCGCCGGTGCCGGAGCCGCGCCCCCTCTCCGTGGTCTCCACTGTGCCGTCCACGCAGGTCGCCGCCCATCCGCACAGCTACTCATCTGCGCCGCTGAGTACGGGTACTCACCCGTGCACCCCGGCGTCCGGGGGTCGCGCCGCCGAACGGGCCCGCGGCGCCCGGGCACCGGTGGTCGGCTCGGGCCGGGCCGGGGGCGGCGGATAAGGTCCCTGGCATGGCACGGATTGCGGTGATCGGCGCCGGGATGGGCGCGATGGGGGCGGCCGCCCGGCTGGCCGTCGCGGGCCACCGGGTGACGGTGTACGAACGGACGGACACCTACGGGGGCGCGCTGCGCCGCCGGGAGCGGGACGGGTTCCGTTTCGACACCGGACCCGGTCTGCTGCCGCTGCCCGCGGTCTACCGGGACCTGTTCCTGAAGACCGGCCGGGAGCCGCTGGAGGAGTGCGTCGAGCTGGTCCAGGTCGACCCGTCGTCCCGGCACGTGTTCGCGGACGGCACGCAGGTGGCACTGCCGAACGCCTCGCGCGCGGGTGTGGTCGCCGCCCTGGACGGCACCCTCGGCGCCACCGCAGGCCGGCGCTGGGGCGACTTCCTGGTGCGGGCCCGCGAGACCTGGGACCGGACGCGCCGGCCGCTGCTGGAGGAGCCGCTGTGGCCGAACTGGCAGGTGCTGGCCGAGCGGGAGCCCTACCCGGCCGTCCCGCACCGCAGGCTGCTGCGCACCCGCGTCGCCGGCACCCTGGCCGAGGTGGGCGCCTGGGAGCTGCGCGACGCCCGCCTGGTCGCCCTGCTGGAGAGCCATGCGCTGGCCCTCGGCATGGATCCGCGGACCACCCCGGCGAACGCGGCGGTGCTGCCGTACATGGAGCACGCCTTCGGCATGTGGTACGTGCGCGGCGGTCTGCGGGAACTGGCCCGTGCGGTCCACGACCGGTGCCGGGCGCGCGGGGTGGAGTTCCGCTTCGGCGCCGAGGTGGTCCGGGTGCGGGAGAAGGACGGCCGGGTGGCGGGCGTGGAACTCGCCGACGGGAGTGCCGCGGACGCGGAGTTCGTGGTCGCGGGTGCGGCGCCCGGTGAGCTGGACCGGCTGTGCGGGGACAGCCCGGTGCGTGGGGACGGCGAGGTCCCGGCCCGGCGGGCGGCGGCGAGCCGGCTGACCGTGCTGCTGGCGCTGCGCGGCGGGCGGCCCGGGGACACCGCCCACCGCACGGTGGTGCACGCGGCGGACCGGGAGGAGGAGCTGGGGGCGCTGTTCGGCGACCGGCCGTCGCTGCCCGCCCGTCCGACGGTCACCGTGCTGCGGCCGGACGACCCCGCCCTCGTCCCCGAC
>NZ_JAAGMD010000395.1 GCF_010548465.1 Streptomyces sp. SID14436
GCGCCGGACGCCTGACCGCCCGGCGGCCGCCACCACCCCGCCCCCGCGTCCGCCGCCACCGACCGCGGCAACCACGGCACGGACACCCCAGCCCACACCGAACCGGAGAACGAGAACACATGCTGAAACCCCACCCCGTCGTGCTGCGCCGGCTCGTCGAGGAGTACGAGGCGCTGGCCGGCGCCGAGACCCCGCAGGGCGCCGCCGGACCGAACTCGCGCCTGCGCGACCTCGCCTACACGCTGTGCGTGTCCACGGGCACCCGCGACGTGCGGCACGCCCTGGAGACCGCGCACCGCTGGCTCGGCACCTCCACCGCGGCGGCCCGCCCCCGCCCGGCCGCCCTGGCGGCCGACTGAGGGTGAACGGATGCGCGTGGGGCGCCGGACGGCCGGTCCGGCGCCCCACGTGTGCACGCCCGATGCCGGGGCATCCGGAATCCCGGCCGACGTCACGCAGCACTGGGGGGGCACATGAACATGGGGACACTGGCGCGCAGAGGGCGGACGGACGCCCGGCGCGCCGCGAACGGTTCGGTACGGGAGGGGGCCGCACGCGCCGGACTCACCGCCCGGGGCGTCATCTACATGCTGGTCGGCGTACTCGCCCTGCGCATCGCCTTCGGCGACGGCGACCGGCAGGCCGACCGCGGCGGAGCGCTGGCCGAACTCGCCGACAAGCCGTTCGGCGCCCTGCTGCTGTGGGCGCTGGGCATCGGACTGGTGGGCATGGCGCTGTGGCGCCTGACCGAGGCGCTCTTCGGCGCCTCCGGCAAGGACGGCCGCAAGGCCCGCAAACGCCTGGCGTCCGCCGCGCGCTGCGGGTTCTACGCCTTCGTCGCCTCCTCGGTCCTGGCGTTCGCCGTGGACCGGGACAACGGCAGCGGCTCCAGCGACCGCCAGTCCCGCGACGTCACCGCCCGCGCCCTGGAACTGCCCGCGGGGCCGTGGCTCGTCGCCCTGGGCGGTGCCGTCGTGGCGGGCGCCGGGGTGTGGATCGGCGTCCGGGCCGCCCGCCGCAAGTACCACAAGGAACTCCGGCCGGGCGAGCTGAGCCGCCGCACCCGCGCCCTCGTCGACGTCACCGGCGTGGGCGGCGGCATCGCCCGCGGCCTGGTGTTCGCCGCCGCCGGGGCGTTCGCCGTCCGCGCGGCCGTCGACTACGAGCCCGACCGGGCCAAGGGCCTCGACGACACCCTGCGCAGCTTCGCCCAGACCCCGGCCGGCCCGTGGCTGCTGGCCGGCGTCGCCGCCGGCCTGGTCCTGTTCGGCATGTTCTCCTTCGCCCTGGCCCGCTGGCGCCGCGTCTGACACCGGGCCCCGCCTCCCGGCGGCACCGTCACGGCCCGTCGCGGACGGCGAGCAGGTCGACCGCCGCCCCGGAGGACTCCAGCAGCGGGGCCGCGGCAGCCCGCCGGGGGTCCGCCCGGAAGGCGGCGAGATCCTCGCTGCCGGGGAAGGACACGAGGTGCGCCTCGACCCGGTCGTCGGGCGTCCGCAGGCGCCGCGCGTCCTCCGCGCTCGGCGAGCAGGGGCAGCACGGCGCTCTCGTAGGCGTCGAAATCGCCCGGGCCGCCCTCGGGCAGCCGCGCGAGCACGAGGTACGTGACGACCACGGTCCCCCTCGACGGCGGTCCGGTGACAGCGGTCCACGGAGCGCGGCGGGGCCGTGCCCCCGACGGCACCCCGGCGGCCGGCCTGCCGCCGGTGATGCGTGAAGCCCCGCTTGTCATGCCGGGCCGGAAGCGGGGAACCCGCACCCCATGAGCGAATCCGAGATTCCCCCGGAAGGCCGGCCCGTGGACGTCTACCTCGACCTCCTGCGCGTCCGGATGGACACCGAGGACTACCGGCTTCTGCTCCGTGTGGTGGAGCCGGTCCTCGAGGCGATCGAGGAGCACCGCCTGTCCGGCCTGGACCTCGCCCTCGACAGCGGCGACGACGAACTGCCCCAGGAGGTGCGCGACGAGGCCGCCCTCGTCATCGCGACCGCCGTCACCGGCCGCCTCGACAACGAGGTGGTCGAGCTGGACGTCGACGACAACGGCCCGGTGCGCGTCGTCACCGACGCGGCGACCGCCGCCGATCCCTCCCGCCTGGGAGAGATCGCCGACTTCATCAGGGACCGCCACCGGCAGAACGAGGAACTGCGCGGCATCGCCGCCGCCAGCGGACTGCCCACCGACTTCTGACACCGCCCGGCGCGGCCGGCGCTCACCGCTCCGGCTGCTTTAGCGGCACCCCCAGCGGCCGGGCGAGGCCCACCACGGCCTCGTCCAGCCGTTGCAGGTGCCGCAGCACCCGGTCGGTGATCCGGCCGAAGCGCGGGGTGCCGTCCGCGGCGGCCCCCTCCAGCAGCGACGCGATGCTGGGCCCCGACTCGATCGTGGCCGCGGTGTCCTCGTCGGCGACCCGGGCGGCGATCGCCCGGATGTTGCGCACCGTCCGCCCGGACGCCCCGCTCAGCCGCGGGTCCGCCGCGATGGACGGGTGGGCGGGCAGCAGCTCCGCCGTCGCCGCCAGTGCCCGCGCGTGGTACGCGCAGGTCTCCAGCAGGGCCACCACGTACCGGGCGTTGGTGCGCCGGGCCCGCAGCGGGGTCACCGGATGGGTGAGCGGCTTGGTGGCCGACCGCAGATCGCCCAGCGCCTGGTCCAGGTCCCGCGCCTTCTCCAGCAGGTCCGCCACGGACCCGCCGCTGAGCTGGGCCGCCGCAGCCTCCGTGACCTCGGCGAGCCGCTCCAGCACCGTGCCCAGCAGTTCGTTCGTCCGCCGGTCGGTACGGATCGGCAGGACCACCGCCGCCGCCACAACCCCGCAGGCCACCCCCAGCGCCGTCTCCTCCAGCCGCAGCACCAGCACCTCCCAGCTGTAGGTGTGCAGCAGCGTGTAGAGAAGCCCCAGCATCGCCGTCACGAAGAACGACATCAGCGTGTACGACAGCGGTGCCGTGTAGAACATGGCGAAGATCAACAGCAGGACCAGCGCGAACGCCGCCCACGTGTTCCGGCCCACCACCGCGGCCAGCAGGATCCCGGCGACGACACCGAACACCGTCCCCAGCAGCCGCCGGTAACCCTTGACCAGGATCTCGCCCGTCGACGCGGTGTTGATGAAGACGATCCAGCAGGTGAGGACCGCCCAGTACCAGCGGTGCGCGGACAGCAGTTCGCCGCCCACGATCGCCAGCGACGACCCCACCGCCACCTGCACGGCGGCCCGGGTGGTGGGCCGCCGCAGCCCCGTCTCCTGGTCCTCCTCCTCCCGGGCGTCGATCGCCGCGTCCTCCGCGTCCAGCTCCTCCCGGGAACGGGCGGTGGCCGGGGTGTCGTCCGACTCGTCCTGCGGCCCGTCCAGGGCGATCCGCAGCCCCATGACCGCCCGGGCCGTTTCACCGATCGCGCGGAAGACGTCCTGGACGGCAGGGGAGGCGGGCGGCAGGTTCTCCTCGTCCCGGTAGGCGAGCAGCCGGTTGCGCAGGTGCGCCACGGCCGTCCCCGGCACCTCGGTGCGCAGCACCAGCGTGCGCAGCGCGAGCAGGTCCCGGCGCAGCAGCGCGGCCGCCTCGTCCGGGCCCGGCAGCCGGCCCACCTCCGGGGCGGGCGCGCCCGGCAGGTGCAGGGTGAGGGTGTCCGCCCGCTCGGCGCTGCGCGCGGACAGCAGCAGCAGGCCGAGCCGCTCGACGGCGATCTCCGCCTCCGCGATCCGGCGCTGCACCAGCCGCGCCGTCGCCTCGTCGGGCGTGCCGTCCTCCAGCCGCGACTGGATCATCAGGGCCGTCTCGTGCAGGCGCGCGGTGCCGTCGCGGACGTCCTCCAGCGCCTTGTCGGCGGTGTCCGGACCGGCGTCCAGCAGCGCCAGCTGCGCGGTGACCAGCTGCGCCAGCCGGGCCCGGAAGGCGTCCCGCAGGCGCCCCATCAGCCCGGTCGGGGTGACCGGGACCAGGACGAACCGCATCAGGGCGCTGCACGCGAAAGCGACGGCGATGGCCGCCCACAGTCCGGGCAGCCCGCCGGGGTCGGCGCCCACGAACAGGGACAGGAAGTAGACCTGGAAGCCGATCAGCCCCAGCGCCGTCCCCCGGTCGCCGAACCGGCGCCCGTAGACCGCGCAGAAGATGAGGACGACGAAGCAGGCGTCGCCGACGAAGCGCCGCTCGCTGAGCAGCGCGGCCAGGGACACCGAGGCGAACGCCACCGGCAGCCCGAGGGCCAGGGTGACGGCCTGGGCCGGGCGCTGTCTCTCCCGGATGGAGAAGGTCGCGACCATCGCGGAGATGGCCCCCGCGACGAGCAGGGTGGTGGATGCCCCCGCCAGGGCCAGCACGGCCACCGTCAGCGCGATGGCGCCCACCGTCCGCAGCGCGCCCGTCAGCCGCAGCAGCCCGGGGTCGGACGCCACGAAGCGTTCCCGCAGCCCGGACCGCGCCGGTCGTCCTCCCGCAGCCTTCACGCCGCCGCACTCTCTCCTGTCACCCGGGGCGGGCCGGCCGCCCCGGCCCGCAGCGGTGTCGCCGGACCCCCGCCCGTGTCACCGTACCGGCCGGCCCGACTCCTCGACATGCGCGCGGACCTGGTCCGGCGTCAGATAGGCGTCCGTGAACTCGAAGTCCCGCAGCTTCGCCGGCTTGCGCGCCTGGAAACCGGTGCGGACGAAGTCGTCGCCGGCGAACGAGTTCAGCATCCAGCTCGTCAGCACCCGCGTCTTGGCGACACCGGTGCGCAGCGCCCCCAGGTGGTAGCCGCGGGCCACGACCTGGGCGGGCAGCCCGTGCAGTTCCAGACCCAGCGGCTTGGCCACCGCGTCGGTGCCGCCGAGGTCGACCACCAGCCCCAGGTCGGTGTGCCGGTAGGGCTGCAGCGGCCGGCCGCGCAGGGTCGCGATGACGTTGTCGGCGACCTGCTTGCCCTGCCGGTGGGCGTGCTGCGCGGTCGGCGGGCACACGGCGCCCTCGTCGCCCTTGGCCAGGTCGGGCACCGCGGCGGAGTCGCCGAGCGCGAACACGCCGTCGTAGCCCGGCAGGGTCATCTCCGCCGTCACGGCGAGCCGGCCCCGGACGGTGTCGGCGCCGAGGGTGGCGATGAGCGGGCTGGCCACCACGCCCGCCGTCCAGATCAGGGTGCGGGTGGGCACCACCCGGCCGTCGGTGAAGGTGACCTCCTCGGGGCCGGCCTTCGCGATGGACACCCCGAGGGAGATCTCGATGCCCCGCCGGGTGAGGATCTCCAGGGCGCTGCGGCCCAGCTTCTCGCCCAGCTCCGGCATGAGCTTCGGGGCGATGTCGATCAGGTGCCACTTGATGAGCCCCGGGTCCAGGTGCGGGTAGCGCTCGACGGCGGCGTGCGTCAGCCGCTGCAGGCAGGCCGCCGTCTCCGTGCCGGCGTAGCCGCCGCCGACCACCACGAACTGCAGCCGGGCGGCGCGCTCGGCCGGATCGTGGCTGGCGTCCGCGAGGTCGAGCTGGGCGATCACGTGATCGCGGATGTAGGCCGCCTCGGCCAGCGTCTTCATGCCGAAGGCGTGGTCCACCAGCCCCGGGATGTCGAAGGTGCGGGTGACACTGCCGGGGGCCAGCACGATGTAGTCGTACGGCTCGTTGACGATCTCGTCGGTGATGGTGCGGATCACGCACACCTTCGCCCGCAGGTCCACGCCGATGGCCCCGCCCGGGATGATCCGGGTGCGGTACTTGGTGCTGCGCCTCAGGGACAGCGCGACCGACTGCGGGGTCAGCACACCGGAGGCGACCTGGGGGAGCAGCGGCAGATACAGCTGGTAGGAGACCGGTGTCACCAGCGTGATGCGCGCCTCGTGCGGCGCCAGCCTGCGTTCGAGCCGGCGGACGCACGCCACTCCGGCGAAACCTGCGCCCACCACCAGGATCCTGGGTCGAGTCACGGCGGTCATCCCTCTCCGGCTGCGTGTGTCCTGCCTCGTACGTCGACGCCCTTCGCGTGCCCCCGTATCGCACCACGATGCCCGCGCGGCGCCGGTGGCGCACCGGGAAGCAGCCACGGCCGGGGCCCGCGGGCGCCCCTCGCCCGCGGGGACGGGCGGGACCGGGCGCCCG
>NZ_JAAGMD010000428.1 GCF_010548465.1 Streptomyces sp. SID14436
CGGACGGCAGGGTCCTGCTGACGCCCCTGGGCCCCGAGGAGCAGCCGCACCGGAGCCGGTCCGCGCCCGTCGCCGCACCCGGTCCGGAGGCTTCCGGCGCACCGCGGACCGCCCCGGGCGCCGACACCGTGCGCGAACGGGTGGCGGCCGCGCTCGGCCTGCCCCCCGACGAGATCGGCGACCAGGACTCGCTGACCGCACTTGGCCTCGACTCGATCATGCGCGTCGAACTGGTCCGCTGGCTGCACGACCGGCACGGCATCACCGTGCCGACCAGCGAACTGTACGAACACGACACGCTGGCCGGACTCACGGCGTACCTGGACGCCGCACCACCGTCACCCGAGCCGGCGACCGCGGTGGCCGCAGGGCCCCCGCCCGGACCGGCGTCGGTACCGATCACATCGCCCGAGCCCGAGCCCGAGCCCGAGCCCGCGCCCGAGCCCGCGCCCGCGCCCGAAGCCACACCCGCGCCCGGGGCCACACCCGCTACCGAATCACTGCCGACGCCCCCGCCCCCGCCCCCGCCTGCGCCCGTGCCGGCTCCGGAGCCCGATCCGGCCGCCGTCGTCCGCGCGGCCGTGGAACGGGCCGTGGACGCCGACCTCGGCGCCGACGGCCGCTTCACCGACGGCGCCCTCACGTCGCTGGACATGCTGCGGTCGGTGCGCGCGCTGGAGACGGTGCTGGGCACGCTGCCCAAGACCCTGCTGTTCGACCACCCCGACTGCACCGCACTGGCCGCTCACCTCGTCGAGCGGTTCGGCACGGCGGCCGTCCTCCGGCTCGCCGACACCGCCCCGACCACGGGAACCGCCCCCGCCACCGATACCGACGGCTCTCCGCGCGCGGCCGAGCCCGAACTCGTGCCCGAACCCGCCGGCCCGGCCGCCCTCGTCGTGCCCCGCTCCGACCTGGCCGACCACCCCGAACTCTCGCGCCTCGTGGACGAGGTGGAACAACGGCACGGCATGGAGGCCGGGCTCGCGGGGGTGAGCATCGCCCCGCTGCTGTTCTTCCCGTCCAGCCGGGACGGCTATCTGGCGATCGGCCGGCGCGGTGACTCGGTGCTGGTGTGGCGGTACACCGGGGCGCCGGAGCGGTTCACCGACGCGGCCGGTGAGCTGCTGGCGTACTGCGAGCGCGCCGGGCTCCGGCTGAACCTGCTGTCCACCGAGCCGCTCACCGACCTCGCGGGCACCCCGATGCTGGCGACCGCCTTCGGCGTCGTGCAGCGCCTGGAGGACCTCGCCACGTTCTCGCTCGCCGGCGGCCGGCGCAGCAAACTCCGCTATCTCGTCAAGCGGTTCGGCCGGCACGGCGACAACCGCGTCGAGGAGTACGTCAGCGGCTCCGACCCGGAGACGGACGCGGCCGTCGCCGACCTCGTCGACCGCTGGTCCGAGGGCAAGCAGATGGTCAACGCGTACGTGGCGGAGGCCCGTGAGCTGATCCGGGCGGGCAAACTGCCCGACCGGCACCGGATCTTCCTGACCTACCGCGACGACCGGCTCCTCAGCGCCATCGTCCTCGCCGCGCTGCCCGCCGAGAACGGCTACCTCCTGGACGTCGAGTTCTACCCGCGCGACCTGCCGCTCGGCGGGCTGGAGTTCAGCCTCGTCGAGATCGTCCGGCGGCTCGCGGCGGAAGGAGCGGAGGTGTTGAGCTTCGGCGGCAGCTTCGGTGTCGAGGTGACGGCCACGCCCAATCCGGCCGAGGACGTGCGTCAGGCCCTGGCCGAGCTGCGCTCCGTCGGCATCTTCGACGAGGGCAACTACCGGTTCAAGAAGAAGTTCGGGCCCGTCGAGGTGCCGCTCTACCTCTGCCAGCCCGCCACGGGCCGCACGGACGCCGTCGACCTGATCATGATGATCGCCAACTCGGCCGAGGACGAGCCGGGTGCCGAGGACGAGCCGGGTGCCGAGGGCGAGCCGGGTGCCGAGGGCGAGCCGGGCGGTGAGGGCATCCCGGCGGACTCCGGAGCCGGCCCCGGCAGTGCCCCGGACGCCGGTACTCCGCACGCGGCGGACTCCGGTTCCGGGGACGACGACCGTGCCGCGGTCCTCGCCCGGGCCGGCCACAACCCCGTCCTGCTCGACCACGACCGCGTGGAGCACGACCTGCTCACCGACTCGTGGTTCGAGCGCACCGACTCCTTCGTCACCGACCGGATGGCCGCCCTGGCCGCCCGTGTCGCGGACCCGCTGCGGTCCACGACCGCGCCGCCGGACTGGCTCCCGCTGCCCCATGTGTCGTGGACGGCGTCGGGACGGGCCGCCGAGCTGCGCCTGTGCCGTGCCTGGCCCGGCCGCAGGGGAGTGGTCCTGCACAACGACCTGTTCCCGACCTGGCAGTTCGCGCTGGCGGAGGCCGGGCTGCGCCCGGTCCGGATCCCGCGGCGGGCCGACGGACCCGTGGAGGAGAACCGGGACGCGAACGGGAAGGGGAACGGTGACGGGGACGGACGGCTCGCCGGGCTCGACGCCGCGCTGGACGAGTATGGCGCCGACGTCACCTTCGTGTGCCTGGAGTTGAGCACCAACGCCGCGGGCGGTGTCCCGCTCTCCCTCGGCGCACTGCGCGGGGCGGCGCGCACCCTGCGCGCACGCGGCATCCCGCTGGTGCTGGACGCGACCCGGGTGGTCGACAACGCCCTGGCGATCGCCGACGACGACGGAAGCGACCTCTGGGAGACCGTGCGCGCCCTCCTGGACACCGCCGACGCGGTGACCATGAGCCTGTCGAAGGACTTCGCCGTCGCCGTGGGCGGCCTGGTCGCCACCCGCCGCAGCGACCTCGCCGAGCGGCTGGCCGAGGACGAGGACACCTACGGCCGGAACCTCGGGGCGCAGCAACAGGCCGTCCTCGCCACCGCGCTCGCCGACACCGAAGTGGCCGGGGACCTGGTCCGCCGCCGCGCGGGCCACGTCCGCGCGCTGCACCGACGGCTCGTCGAAGCCGGCGCGCCCCTGCACGGCGGGCCCGGCACCCACTGCGTCCTGCTCGACCCCCGGCGCGACGACGCCTTCCGCGCGCTGACGCACCCCGCGCCCGCCCTGCTGGCCTGGCTGTACCGCACGACCGGGGTCCGCGGCGGCCCGCACGTCGGTGACGACCCGGCCGGGCTGGTGCGGCTCGCGGTGCCCATCGGACTGGCCGACGCCGACGCCCGCACGCTCACCGACCGGCTGGCCGACTGCTTCGGGCACCGCACCGGCGTGGCGGACCTCCATCCGACGGTGCCCGCCGCGACGCCGATGGCCCTGGCCAGGGCACGGTTCGAACCGGCCGACCGGATCCCCGACGACGTCCGCGCCGCGGTCGCCGAGGGCTACGAACGGGCCGGGGACAACCTGGCCGTCCTCACCGAACACGCCCCGCAGGTGCGCCGCCACCTGGTCGGCCTGGACGGCGCCACCGTCGAGGCGTTCGTGCACGGCACCGGCGGACCCACCCTGCTCCTGATGCACCCCTTCAACATCGGGGCCGGGATGTTCGCCCGGCAGTTCGCCGGCCTGGGCGGCGACCACCGCCTCGTGGTGCTGCACCACCCCGGTGTGGGAGCCACCCGCACCGACGGCGAGATGTCCCTCGACCACATCGTCGACCTCTACTCGGCCGCCCTGGACCGGCTCGGCATCGACGGCCCCCTGCACCTGGTCGGGGCCTCCTGGGGCGCGCTGCTCGCCCAGACCTTCGCCCTCCGGCATCCCGGCCGCGCCGCCTCCCTGACCACCGTCGGCGGCTCCTACCGGTACGCGAACCGCGTCGGCGAGGTCAACCGGCTCGAGGTCATCGTGGCCGAGGACATGGCCGCCGTGGCCGCCGCCACGGGCGACGACGCCGGTTCGGCGGACCTCGCCGCACGGCTCCTGCGGTGCGAGAGCATGGACGCCTACGTCGGCCTGTCCTACCTGGACCTGTTCGCCGGTGAACCGGACCTGCTGCGCCGGCTGCCGGAACTCGAGCTGCCGGCGACGGTGATCCAGGGCCGGCTGGACTCCGTGGTGCCGCTGGAGACCGCCCGTCGGCTCGCCGACGCCCTGCCCGGCGCGCGCTACGAGGAACTGCCCGACGCCGGACACTTCCCCTGCGTGACCCACGCGGACGACGTCAACCGCATCCTGCGCGAGACCGTCCTGGCCGCGACCACCCCGGCGGCGGACCCGACCCCGGCGGCGGGCCCGACCCCGGCCCCGTCCCACGACGCCGACCCCACCACCCCCGACGCCCGGCCCGGGACCCCCGCCACCCCCGACACACCCGCGACCCCCGACGCCCCCACTACCTCCACCACCACCTCCACCACCCCCACCCGGTCCGCGCCGGAGCCCACCGAGGAGACCGCATGACCGCCGATCCGCGCCCCGCGACCGTGGGCATCGAGGCGCTCGACGTCTACGGCGGCAGTGCCTGGATCAGCGCCGACGACCTGGCCGCGGGCCGCGGCCTGGACCCGGGCCGGGTCACCAACCTGATGCTGACCGGACGCTCCGTCGCCCTGCCCTTCGAGGACCCCGTCACCCACGCCGTGAACGCCGCCAAGGGCATGCTCGACGACCTCGACCCGGCCGTCCGCGACCGGATCGAACTCGTCCTGGTGGCCACCGAGTCCGGCGTCGACTACAGCAAGTCGATCGCCTCCTACGTGCACCGCCACCTCCGACTGCCCGACCGGTGCCGTCTGCTGGAGGTCAAACAGGCCTGCTACGCGGCGACCGCCGCGCTGCAGCTGGCCGCCGGTCACCTCGCGTCGGGTGCGTCACCGGGCGCCCGCGTGCTGCTCATCGCGACCGACGTGGGCCTCGCCGACGAACGGGCCGAGTACGCCGAACTGGCCACCGGCAGCGGCGCGGTGGCCCTGCTGCTCAGCGAACAGCCCGATGTCCTCGCCCTCGACCTCGGCGCGTTCGGCCTGCACAGCTTCGAGACCATGGACACCGCCCGGCCCGGCCCCGACATCGAGCTGGCCGACGCCGACCAGTCCCTCGTCGCCTACCTGGAATGCACCGTCCGCAGCTTCGCCGACTACCGGCGCCGGGTGGCCGACGTGACCCTCGACGGCACGTTCGACCACCTCGCCTTCCACACCCCGTTCGCCGGCATGGTCCGGGCCGCGCACCGCCGGGCCATGCGCGAGTTCACCGACCTCGAACCGGCCGCGGTCGCCGCCGACTTCACCCGCCGCGTCGAGCCCGGCCTGCGGTACCCGGCCCAGGTCGGCAACCTCTTCTCCGGCTCCCTCTACCTCGCCCTGAGCAGCCTGATCGACGACCTGCCGGTCCTGACGGACCGGGCCAGGGTGGGCCTGTTCTCCTACGGGTCCGGCTGCTCCTCGGAGTTCCTCAGCGGCACCCTCGGCGACACCGCGCGGCGGACCGTCGCCGCCCGCGGTATCGGGCCGCGCCTCGCCGCCCGCCGCCGGCTGGACTTCGACATGTACCAGGAACTGCTGCCGGAGAGCCGGGCCTGCCTCCTGCCGCGGCGCAAGCACACGGTCGGCCCGCCGCCCGCCTGGCTGACGGCCTCCACCGGCCGTCCACCGCTGCTGGCCCTGCGGAGCATCGACGACTACCACCGCCACTACGAATGGATCTGAGGGGACATCACATGGACCGGACCGACGACACCGGCACCGCGCACTCCACCGCCACGGAAACCGGACCCGCCACCGGAACCGGACCCGCCACCGGAACCGGACCTGCCACCGCAACCGGACCTGCCACCGCAACCGGACCGGCCGAGGGGGCCGTGCTGGCCGCGATCCGCCGGCACGCCGTCGCGATCCTGCCCGACCTGCGGCCCGCCGACATCGTGCCCGAGCGCACCCTCGCCGAACTGGGACTCAACAGCGTCGACCGCAGCGAGGTCGTGACCAACGTGATGGACGACCTGGACGTGTACGTCCCCATCACCGAGTTCCGCCAGGCCATGCCCGTCGGCGACCTGGTCGGCCTGTTCGAGCGGCACCGGTGACCCCGCCCGGCGACCGGGTCGTCGTCACCGGGCTGGGCGCGCTGTCGCCGCTCGGCCCCGACGTGCCGCGGACGGCCGAGGCGCTCCGCGCCGGCCGGGGCGCCATCGCCCCG
>NZ_JAAGMD010000451.1 GCF_010548465.1 Streptomyces sp. SID14436
CCGCCCGCGCCCCTCGCGCGCCGCCCCTCCACCACCGTCGGCGAACTCGCGCGCGCCGGCGCGCTGCTGATGCGCACGGGCGGCCACGGCGGGCCCACGCGCGTGCCCGTGCTCACCGACCACGACGTCCTCGCCGGAACCGGACCCTCCGGGACACTGCCCGAGAGCGACGACGAACCGGTGCTCACCGAACCCGGCGACATCGTCGTGCCCGTGCTCGGCGGCGGCGCCGTCACCCGGGTCGTCCACGGGGCGTCCGCCGGCGCCGTCCTGGGCCGCAACCTGGTCCTCCTGCGCCCCGACCCCGCCTCGCTGGACGCGTGGTTCGTCGCCGGGTTCCTGCGCGGCACCGCCAACCTCCGCCGGGCCGGCAGCTACGCCTCCACCGCCACCCGGCTCGACGTGCGCCGCCTGCGCCTGCCCCGGCTGACGCTGGACGAACAGCGGCGCTACGGCGCCCGGTTCCGCGCCCTGGACGCATTCGAGCGGACCCTGCGGCACGCCGGCCGGCTCGGCGACCAACTGGTCCGCGGCCTCTACGACGGCCTCACCGACGGCACCGTCACCCCCGACTGAGCACCGCCGGTGAGCACCGCCGGGCGCACGACACCGAAAACGGGCATCGAAGCGGGCACCGAAGCGGGCGGCCCACGGCCCTGAACGGGCGCCGGACGGCCGCCCCGCCGCCCGTCCGGGCACCGGTACGCCACCGGCGGGACCCGTTCTCCCGGGCCGGAGAACCACCCCCGCCCGCCGGAGGGGAAGATGACGGAAGTGATCGGGTCGACAACGGTTCGGTACAACGCGGGACCGGTTGTCCCCATCGGCCTATACGCTCGTGGCTCGACCGAGCTTCGACACTCGCACTACCGTCCTCGTCGGCCACACCGGTTCAGGAGCAGTCATGTACGGCCACGGCGCGCCGCAGCCCCCTCGCAGCGCGGCAACGGTGATCACTCTGCGCGTACTGATCACCGCCGCCGGATTCCTCTCGTGCGGCCTGCTGACCTGCGTCCCCCTGTTCCGGGTGGCGCTGCTGCGGGGCCGGACCCTCGACTGGGCCGCCGCCTGGGCCAGCATCCCGCTGTCCATCATCTTCCTCATGGTGATCGGCTCGCTGCCGGAGTCGGACATCCGGACCGACCTCGCCCTGGCCCTGCTGCTCCTCATGGGCGCCGGCGCCGGCGCGTACTTCCTCACCGTCGACATCCGCCTCCACAGCCAGCAGCGCCCCTACCCCGGCCCCCTGGGACACGGCACGGCCCCCTACGGCTACCCCCAGCCGACGCCGCCGCCGTCCCCGTACGCGACCACGGCCGCCGGACATCCCCCCATGCCGCAGCACCCCGCACCCCCGGTGCCCCCGCAGCAGACCCCGCACCCCGGCCCGGCCACGCCCGTCCCGCGGCCCACGGGAACGCCCCCGGCACCCCAGCGCATCGACCAGGTGCGGGCGGAACTCGACGAGCTCAGCGACTACCTGCGCAGACACGACGGCCATGACGGCCACCACGGCCCCGCGGGCCACCACGACAGCGGAAGGTGAGCGTGACGGCGGGACGAGTCGTCGCCGGCCGCTACGAACTGTCCACACTCATCGGACAGGGCGGCATGGGACAGGTCTGGACGGCCTACGACAAACGGCTGGACCGGCGGGTGGCGGTGAAACTGCTGCGCCCCGACAAGGTGGCCGGCCAGGAGGCCGACGAACTGCGCCGCCGCTTCGTGCGCGAATGCCGGGTGACCGCCCAGGTCGACCACCCCGGCCTGGTCACCGTCCACGACGCGGGCAGCGAGGGCGAGGAACTCTTCCTCGTCATGCAGTACATCGACGGCGCCGACCTCGGCGACCACCTCGCCGAACACGACCCGTACCCCTGGCAGTGGACGGTCGCGGTCGCCGCGCAACTGTGTGCCGTGCTCAGCGCCGTGCACGCCGTGCCGATCGTCCACCGCGACCTCAAGCCGCGCAACGTCATGGTCAAACAGGACGGCACGATCACCGTGCTCGACCTCGGCGTCGCCTCCGTCATGGACAGCGACACCACCCGCCTCACCCACACCGGCTCACCCATCGGCTCGCCCGCCTACATGGCCCCCGAACAGGCCATGGGCGGCGCCGTCGGCCCCTACACCGACCTCTACGCCCTCGGCGTCCTCATGCACGAACTGCTCAGCGGCGACGTGCCGTTCGCCGGCTCCACCGCCCTCGGCGTCCTGCACCGCCACCTCTACGAGCCGCCCGTGCCCGTCCGCCGGCTCCGCCCCGAGGTCCCCGAGGCCCTGGAATCGCTGGTGCTGCGCCTGCTGTCCAAGGACCCGCAGCACCGCCCCGCCTCCGCCCAGGAGGTCTACGAACACCTGGCCCTGCTGCTGCCCTCCCGCGGCACCCCCACCGGCTCACCGCTCGACCCCACCCGCCCCTTCCTGCGCCCGCACGCGCCCTGGCCCGACCGCGCCCGCACCCCCGCACCGCAGCCCGCCCCCGCCACACCCCCCGCGCCCGCCGCGGAGAAGGCCGACGTCGCCGTCGCCGTCGACGAGGTCAAACGCCTCCTCGGCGAGGGCCGCATCACCCAGGCCGTCGACATCCTCGGCGGCATCCTGCCCGTCGCCGCCGAACAGCACGGCGAGCACTCCCCGGTCGTCCGCACCCTGCGCAAGCAGTACGCGGCCACCCTCCTCGACGACGGCCAGTACCGGCGCGCCCTGCCCGAACTGCGCCGCCTCGCCGAGGAACGCGCCGCCGAGGCGGGCCAGGCCGACCCCCAGTCCCTGCGCTACCGCTACGAGGCCGCCCAGTGCCTCGAACAACTCGGCGAACCCGCCGCCGCCCTCGCCGAGTACCGGTCGCTGCTCGCCTACTTCGAGAACCAGTACGTCTCCGGCGACCCGCAGCTCGCCCACGACGTCCGCCGCCGCATCGGACACCTCCTGCTCGCCCTCGGCGACCGCGCCGCCGCCCACAGCACGCTGATGCGGCTGCTGCACGACGTGGAACGCGTGCAGGGCCCGGCACACCCGATGGCCGCCGAGGTCCGGCGGACCCTGCAATGGCTGGGACAAGTGCGCGGATAGCGGACGCGGGGCGCGGCGGGCCCTCCCGCGGGCGCGCGGCGGTGCCGGAAGTCCCGGTGAATCGTTGGTCGAATGGGTTGGCCAGAGCTTGGCCGATGCCTACCATCGATCATCGCAAGACTTTGTGCACCGCCGCACAAGCTCCTCAGGAGGTTTCCTTGCACCGCCGTCGTCGCACCGCGCTCCTCCTCACCGCCGCGCTCGCCGTGGCGGCACCCCTGCTCACCGCCTGCGGAAACGAGGCGCATCCAGGAGCGGCGGCCGTCGTCGGCGGCCAGCGGATCACCATCGCGCAGCTGGACAACCGGGTCGACGAGGTCCGCGAGGCCCAGCGCGCCGCCGTCCCGGACGACGCCCAGTACGAACAGGCCATCGCCCGCACCGGCAGCCTCACCCGCGACACCCTCCACAGCATGGTCCTCGACCGGGTGCTGGAGCGCGCCGCCCAGGACGCCGGGGTGACCGTCACCGACCGCGAGGTCCAGCAGCTGCGCACCGAACTCCAGGGACAGGCCGGCAGTGCCGAGGCACTGGAAGCGGCCTGGCTCCAGCAGTACGGCATCCCCCCGCAGCGCCTCGACGACAACCTCCGCCTCCAGGTTACGGCCCAGAAGCTGGCCGAACAGCTGGGCACCGACACCAGCAGGCCCGAGTTCTGGCAGGCCCTCTCCGCGGCCGGCAAGAAACTCGACATCGACCTCAACCCGCGCTACGGCACCTGGGACCCCGAGAAGAGCAGCCGCGTCGACGCCACCACCCCCTGGGTGCGCGACGTCACCAACGCCGGAGCCCCCCAGACCGCCTGACCGGTCGGCTCGCCCCGCCGAACACGACGGCGGAACGGCCGGCGCTACGGCAGGCGGAACGACCGGCGGTACGACCGTACGACCGCGCCGACTGCCCTGTGGACAACCTCCCGGGGCCGTCGGCGCCGTGCGTTAGTTTCGAACCGTGAACGCAACCAGTGCCACGCCGGCCAGCCCCGACACCGCCGACCCCGGCCGCATCGTCCTGCTCACCACCACTCACCGCGTCGCCCCCGGTCTGCTGTCCTGGCCCGCCTGGCAGGCCCTCCACGACGCCGACCGGGTCCTGTGCGCGGACGGCGCCCACCCGCAACTGCCCTACCTGCGGGAAGCCGGCATATCCGTCGAGCGGACCGCCCCGGCCGCCGAGGACCTCGTCGACGCCTGCGCGGGCGGCCGCACCGTGGTCGTCGTCGCGACCGGCGAGGGCGAGCCCGCACTGACCGACGGCCTGGCCCGCCTCGCCGGCAGCGGCCGGGTCAGCATGCCCGCACTGGAACTGCTCCCCGGCTCCTACGACCTGCCGGGCGCCCGGATCCTCGACCTCGTCCAGGTCATGGACCGCATCCGCGCCGAATGCCCGTGGTCGTCCCTCCAGACCCACCAGGGCCTCGCCAAGTACGGCATCGAGGAGGCGTACGAACTCGTCGAGGCCATCGAGGAGGGCGACCGCGACGAACTGCGCGAGGAACTGGGCGACGTCCTCCTCCAGGTCGTCTTCCACGCCCGGATCGCCGAGGAACACCCCGACGAGCCGTTCTCCCTCGACGACGTGGCCGGCGGCATCGTCGCCAAGCTGATCCACCGGCACCCGCACGTCTTCGGCGACGCCACCGCGACCACCCCCGAGGAGGTCAAGGAGCACTGGCTGCGCACCAAGGCCGAGGAGAAGCGGCGCACCTCGATAACCGAGGGCATCCCCCTCGGCCAGCCCGGCCTGGCCCTGGCCGCCAAGCTGGCCTCCCGGGTGCGCACCGCGGGCCTCGACGTGCCGCTGCCCCGGGGCGAGGGCATCGGGTACGAACTGCTCGCCCTCGCGGCCCGCGCCGAGGCCGAGGGCACCGACCCGGAGGCCGCCCTGCGCGCGGCGGCCCGCGCCTACCGGGACGCGGTACGGGCGGCGGAGGAGGCGGGCGCTGCGGAGGGCTCGGAAGGGGCGTAGTCGCAGGGGTCGGGGGCTCGGCGGGCGCGGCTGGCCGGGAGGGCGGGCTCGGGGGAGGGGTGCGCGGAGTGGAGGGGTGGGGCAGGGGGGACGGGGAGGGTGGGGGGAGGGGAGGGGGACCCCCCGCCCCCGCCGGATACGGTCGAGTCGTGACCGACCAGCTCCCCCCCGAACCTCCCCACCCCTCCGGCTGCCCCGCGGCTCCCGGATCGTCCGTGCCCCCCGTGCCCCCGATGCCCGAGCTCTTCACCTGGGAGTTCGCCGCCGACCCCTACCCGGCCTACGCCTGGCTGCGGGAGCACGCGCCCGTGCACCGGACGCGTCTGCCGAGCGGGGTGGAGGCGTGGCTGGTCACCCGTTACGCCGACGCCCGCCGGACCCTCGCGGACCATCGCCTCTCCAAGAATCCGGCGCACCACGACGAACCCGCGCACGCCAAGGGCAAGACCGGTATCCCCGGGGAGCGCAAGGCGGAGCTGATGACGCATCTGCTCAACATCGACCCGCCGGACCACACCCGGCTGCGCCGTCTGGTGAGCAAGGCGTTCACGCCGCGCCGGGTCGCCGAGTTCGCGCCCCGGGTGCAGGAACTGACCGACGGGCTCATCGACCGGTTCGCGGCCCGGGGTTCGGCCGATCTGATCCACGAGTTCGCGTTCCCGCTCCCCATCTACGCCATCTGCGACCTGCTCGGTGTGCCCCGCGAGGACCAGGACGACTTCCGGGACTGGGCGGGCATGATGATCCGTCACCAGGGCGGCCCGCGGGGCGGGGTGGCCCGGTCGGTGAAGAAGATGCGCGGTTATCTCGCCCATCTCATCCACCGCAAGCGCGCGGCCCTGCCCGCCGAGCCCGCGCCGGGCGAGGACCTCATCTCCGGTCTCATCCGGGCCTCGGACCACGGTGAGCACCTCACCGAGAACGAGGCCGCGGCGATGGCGTTCATCCTGCTGTTCGCCGGTTTCGAGACGACGGTCAACCTGATCGGCAACGGCACGCTGGCGCTGCTCACCCACCCGGGGCAGCGCGCCCGCCTGCAGGAGTCGCTGGCGGCCGGGGAGCGCGGGCTGCTGGAGACGGGGGTGGAGGAACTGCTGCGCTACGACGGCCCGGTGGAGCTGGCGACGTGGCGGTTCGCCACCGAGCCGGTCACCATCGGCGGGCAGCGGATCGCGGCGGGGGACCCGGTGCTGGTGGTCCTCGCCGCCGCCGACCGGGATCCGGAGCGGTTCGCCGGGCCGGACGTGCTCGACCTCGGCCGGCGTGACAACCCCCACTTGGGGTACGGCCACGGCATCCACTACTGCCTGGGTGCTCCGCTGGCCCGTCTGGAGGGGCAGACCGCGCTCGCCACGCTGCTGACGCGGCTGCCGGATCTCCGGCTGGCGGTGGATCCGGCCGAACTGCGGTGGCGGGGCGGGCTCATCATGCGCGGGCTGCGCACCCTGCCGGTGGAATTCAGTCCTCCGCAAAGCTGAGCGAACCGGACGGGTCGCCCTGCCCCCGATCCGACCAGCGGAAACGTGACACAGTCTCACACTCTGTGATCTTCACGTGATCTGCGCGGCATTAACTTGTGACAAGAGATCCTTCCCGATACGTTCACCCATCAACAGCGTGGCGGACGTGCGTTCGTGTCCGCCGCGCGGGCAACTGCTGTCGTGTGAAAGGTCTCCGCATGCTTTCCGGGAACGGTCGGCACCGTCGCCCCCGCCAGGCTCCGGCTTTCGTCGTCGCGGCCGGAGTCACCGGCTCCGCCATCGCTCTCCCGCTGCTGGCGGCCGGCAGCGCCAGTGCGGCCGACGGCAAGACGTGGGACCGGATCGCGGAATGCGAGACCGGCGGCAGCTGGAGCGAGAACAGCGGCAACGGCTACTACGGCGGCCTCCAGATGAGCCAGGAGAAGTGGGAGCAGTACGGCGGCCTCGAGTACGCGGCGAGCGCCGACCTGGCCAGCCGCCGCCAGCAGATCGAGATAGCCGACAAGGCGCTCGCCGCCGAGGGTGTCGGCGACTGGGCGACCTGCGGGCTCATCGCGGGGCTCCAGCCGGACAAGCAGGACGGTGCCGCCGGGCAGGACGATCCCGGCACGGGCGGCGAGGGGCTCCTGGGCTCGCTCGGCCTGGGCAACTCCTCTGCCGCGCCCGGCACGTCCGAGTCCGGCACGCCGTCCGGCGCCCCGTCCGCCTCCGCCTCCGCCACGCCTTCGCCGTCGCAGAGCACCCCGGGCGCGGCGGGCACCCCGGGTGCGGCGGGCGAGACGGCGGCCCCGGGCTCGTCCGGCGCGTCGGCCGGGGAGTCGACGGCTTCGCCGTCCGCTCCCGCCTCCACGTCCGCGAACGGTACGGAAACGGCCAACCCGGACAAGAGTGACGTTCCGTCGGCATCCGCCGG
>NZ_JAAGMD010000483.1 GCF_010548465.1 Streptomyces sp. SID14436
GGCCTGCTCGCCGTGACCCCCGAGGGCCGCTGGCGCGCCACTCCCCCGGCCCGCCTGCACGGCAACCCGACCGGCGCGGGCGACTCGGCCGTCGCGGGCCTGCTGTCGGGCCTGGTCGAGAACCTCCCCTGGCCGGACCGCCTCACCCGCGCGGTCGCCCTGTCGGCGGCGACGGTCCTCTCCCCGGTGGCAGGCGAGTTCGACCGCCCGGCCTACGAGGAACTGCTGTCCGGTATCACAGTGACGACAGAGACGAACGCCGCCTGACTCCCATTCATTCGCCCGCAAATGACCCGGGGGCCACACATCGAAGGCGCGCGCCGTCAGCAGCCTTGCATTCTCTTTTCGGCCATATCACCCACCCCTACTTCCCCTACGCAGAAGTGGCGAACTAACGTCATCCACCAGCAGCCGGACGTCAAAGGGATTGAGATGAACAAAGTAACCCGAGCGACTCTCCCGCTCATCGCAGCAGTTTTCCTCACTGCCCTCGGATCTAACCCCGCGCACGCTGCCCCGGTAGACTACGCCGGGTGCGCCACTACAGGAGCTTCGGGAGCCGTCAAGATTACGAATTGGTACAACCCCGGCGAGAAAGTGGGCTTAAGTTTCACACTGAGCGACATCAAGCCCGACGGCCACCACGTCCGCATACGCCTGGTCAGCAAGCAGTACAACGACGCTCGAAAGAATTGGCCTTGGCGCAAGAACACGAGAGGGTCGGGCAGGAGTCAGACCTGGAGCAGCAGCGCATCGGACAGTAACGGGCTTTTTGAGATTGGGGTGCAAGTCGCCAGATTCGAAGGCAACAAGTTGCTCAACTCGTGTACCGACTGGGCCTGACAATGACCTGCGCCGAAGAATGACTCAACGCCGTTGTCCCGAGGGGACAACGGCGTTGACGTCGGCTACTTCTTGACCTGGCCTTCCTTGATGTACAGCTGGTCCAGCAGGACGTTGCACTTGTCGCCGTCGTTGCAGGAGACCGAGATCGTGTTGGTGCCCTTGTTCAGGGTCGGCCAGGCGAAGGTCTTGGTCCAGCCCTTGGCGAAGTCGCCGTCCTCGGCGCCGGTGAAGTTGTCCATGTTCAGCTTGTTGCCGAACTCCTTGCCGTTGACGGTGAGCGTCATCGACTGGGCTTCACCGGCGGTGCTGTAGCTCACGAAGACGGTGTACGCGCCGTCCTTCGGGATGCCGTCGACGGTCCAGGTGACCCTGGAACCGGGCTGGTTCAGGTTGGTCACGTAGATGCCGCCGTCGGACTGGGCGCCCTCGACGTCCGACGCCAGCGCGGCACCGCCGTCCAGGCGGAGCGCCTTCGCGTCGATGGTCGGTGACGCGAACGTCTCCTCGTCGTCGTCGCCGTCGCTCGCCGACGGGCTCGGCTCGCTGCTCTGGGTCTGCGACTGGGTCGGGGTGGCGCCCGCCTCGTCGCCGCCCTTGTCGTCGTCGTCACCGCCGATCATCGCGACGCCGATGCCGATGACGACCGCGGCGACCACCGCGATCGCGCCGATCAGCAGGCCCTTGGTGTTCGGCCCGCGGCCGCGGCCGCCGCCGTGCCCCGGCTGCGGGGAGTGGGCGGTGGCGGCGCCGCCGGGCAGCGTCTCGGGGGCCGCGTAGTGCGCGTTGGGCCGGCCGTACGTGCCCTGCTGCGGGGGTGCCTGCGGGGCGGGTGCCTGCTGGCCGTACTGCCGGGCGCCGACCGCCCGTACCCGGTTGACCGAGTTCGGGTAGCCGTAGCCCCCGGACGGCGGCTGGGCCCCGTTGGCCTGACCGTCGGCGTAGAGGTAGCCGAACGGGTCGTCGTCCTCGGGCGTGCTCGCGCCGTTGTTGCCGGGCGTCATCCCTTGGTGCTCCTAGGTACTGATCGGATGCGGTACGCGTGGTCGGAATGGCGAGCCTACCCCCATCGCGTGACCCGAACGGGTGACTCGGACCGCATCACCTGCCTGACCTGCGGTTCACCCGGCTCGTCTGTGCTGTTTGGGACGAGATCGTTTCTCGATGTACATGCGTTCGTCGGCGGACTTCAGCACTTCGTCCGCCGTCATGCCGCAGTGCGCCCACCCGATGCCGAAGCTGGCGCCGACCCGCACGGCCCGCCCCTCGGCCCGGATGGGCTGGATGATCTCGTTGCGCAGCCGGACGGCGAGGTCCTGGGCGTCGGCGCGGCCGAGCCCGTCGGCGAGGATGACGAACTCGTCACCGCCGAGCCGGGCGACGGTGTCGCCGTCGCGGACGCCGTTGCTGAGCCGGCGGGCGACCTCGATGAGGACGGCGTCGCCCGCGTTGTGCCCGAACCGGTCGTTGATCGACTTGAAGCCGTCGAGGTCGCAGAACAGCACCGCGAGCCCCTTGCTGCCGTCGTCGTACTCGTCGGGCGGCGCGACCGTGTGCACGTGGTGGTCGTAGCCGTCGTACTCGTCGGCGCCGGGCGGGAAGTCGAAGTCGTGGCCCCGGTCGAAGACGGGCGGCCCGCCGTGGACGGCGTCCTGGGTGCCGAAGGAGTCGAAGGCCTCGAAGGACTCCACGGACCCGGCGGCGGGCAGCGCGGCCTGCGGGCGCTGGCGGCACAGCCGGGCGGAGAGCCGGGACCGCAGCTCGGCGGAGTTCGGCAGGCCGGTGAGGGAGTCGTGGGAGGCGCGGTGGGCGAGGTGGAGCTCACGCCGCTTGCGTTCCTCTATGTCCTCGACGTGGGTGAGCAGGAAGCGGGGCCCGTCGGCGGCGTCGGCGACCACGCTGTTGCGCAGCGACACCCAGAGGTACGTCCCGTCGCGGCGGGCCAGCCGCAGCTCGGCCCGGCCGCCCTCGGCGGAGGTGCGCAGCAGGGTGCCGATGTCCTCGGGGTGGACGAGGTCGGAGAAGGAGTAGCGGCGCATCGTGGAGGCGCGGCGGCCGAGCAGCCGGCACAGGGCGTCGTTGGTGCGCAGGATCCGGCCGTGCTGGTCGCCGCCCATCTCGGCGATGGCCATGCCGGAGGGGGCGTACTCGAAGGCCTGCCGGAAGCTCTCCTCGCTGGCGCGCAGGGCCTGCTGCTCCCGTTCGAGGCGGACCAGGGCGCGCTGCATGTTCGCACGTAGACGCGCGTTGCTGATGGCGATGGCGGCCTGGAAGGCGTACATCTGGAGGGCTTCGCGGCCCCAGGCGCCGGGCCGGCGGCCGTTGCGCGGGCGGTCCACGGAGAGGACGCCGACCAGTTCGCCGGAGGTGCCGCCGCCCTGCGGGCCGGGGGCGTACATGGGGGCGAAGAGGCGGTCGGAGGGATGCCACTCGTCCTCGAAGCGCGGGGCGGGGCCGTCGGTGTACCACTGCGGGACGTCGTCGTCGTCGAGGACCCAGCCCTCGGTGTGGGGTATGAAGATCAGGTCGCCCCAGCGTTCGCCCATGCCGAGGCGGCGGTCCCAGGACTCGCGCGAGCCGACCCGGCCGGTGATGAGGGCCTCGGCTGCCGGGTTGCCGGAGAAGGCGGCGACGACGAGATCGCCGTCGTGGCGGACGAGGTTGACGCAGGCCAGCTCGTACCCGAGGGCGCCGACGACTCCGTCGGCGACGGTCTGCAAGGTGTCCGCCAGGCTTCGGGCCGTGTTCATGTCGGCCATGACCTGGTGCAGTTGTCGCAGCGACGCCAAGCGCACGTAGGGTTCCGACTCGGTCTCCATACTCGCCCTCCCCCCGAGTCCTCGCAGCGAATCAAGGGTGCTCATCGGCGTATCGTCCCGGCAGCTTCCCCGCCACTGAATCACAGCGCGCTGCCCACTCGGTACACAGGGTCAACAATTCCTGCCCCTTGTGACTCAAGTCACAGGTAAACGTGAACAATTGCCTGGTCTTTCCATGATTTCTCCCCGGATTTCTCCGCAATCGCGGAAGGCAGTTCTTTGCGGCCGTCGTCCGCTGGTCCTAGGTCCGGACTGGTCCCGGGGCCCGATGCGGCCCCGGTGATGCGGACACTAGCGTTCCGGTGTGCCCAACACTTCTGTCGCCCCGTCCACGATCACCTCGGTGCCCGCCGCCCGGCATGCTGAGGGGGTGAGCAACGACGAGTTCCGCGCCGCCCTGTCCCGTCTGGCCGCCGGTGTGGTCCTGGTGACCGCGAAGGAACCGCCGCTGGACCCGGACGACCCCCGGGCCCCGGCCGGTGAGGACGTGGGCATGACGGCGACCGCCTTCATGTCGGTGTCCCTGGACCCGCCCCTGGTGCTGGTGAGCCTGCGTGAGGGGTCCCGCATGGACGAGCTGCTGGAGGAGCAGCCGCTGTGGGCGGTGTCCGTGCTGTCCGAGAGCCAGCGGCACATCGCGGGCCGCTTCGCGATGCGGGGCCGCATCAGCGACCGGCTGCTCTTCGAGGACATCCCGTACGTGCGGGGCGAGTACAGCGACTCGCCGCTGGTGGGCGGGGCGCTGGCGACCCTGGAGTGCCGCACCGAGCAGCGCGTCACGGCCGGGGACCACACCCTCGTCATCGGCCGGGTGCTCACGGCCGCGCTCCCCAGCTCGGACGGCGGCCCGCTGACCTACTTCCGCGGCCGCTACCGGCACCTGGGCTGAACTCCCCCCGGGACCGGGCGGCCGGGCCGGGGACGAAATCCGTTGCGTCCCACGGCGGTCGCGGCCGTACCGTGCTGCCATGACGACCGACCCCGGCTCCTCCCCGCGTCTCGTGGAGGTCACCGCAGCGAACATCGGCACCGCCCTCGCCGTCCGCGTCCGGCCGGACCAGGAACACCTGGTCGGCCCGGTGGCGAAGTCGCTCGCGGAGGCCTACGTGCACCCGGACGTCGCCTGGCCCCGGCTGATCGCCGACGGCGGGCGCGCGGTCGGTTTCCTCATGGCCTTCTTCGACGCCGACTGGTTCGGGGACGGCCGCGTCCGCCGCTCCGGCCTGTGGCGGCTGAACATCGCGGCGGACGAGCAGGGCAGGGGCTACGGCCGGTTCGCCGTGCGGGCGGTGGCCGAGGAGATCCGCCGCCGGGGCGGCACGGAGTTCTACGTCACCCACCACCCCGGACCGGCGGGGCCGGAGAACTTCTACCGGGGCCTGGGCTTCCGCCCGAACGGGGAGGTCCACGAGGGCGAGACGGTCGAGGTGCTCCGCCTCGGCTGACCGCCCGGCGGGCGCCCCCGGGCCGTCGTCAGCCCCAGTCCCGGCCGCTGCGGCCCCGCTTGGTCTGCGCGCGCTGCTTCTTCTCCCGCAGCCGGCGCTCGTTGATGCCGCGCGGGACGCGGGTGGGCCTGCGGGGCTTGGGCGGCGGCGCGGTGGCCTCGGCCAGCAGGGCGGCGAGCCGCTCGGCCGCCGCCTCGCGGTTGCGCCACTGGGACCGGTGCTCCGAGGCGCGCACGGACACCACCCCGTCGGTCAGCCGCCCCGCCAGCCGGTCCAGCGCCCGCTGCCGCCACACCTCGGGCAGCGCGGTGGTGCGGGCCAGGTCGAAGCGGAGCTCGACCTGCGAGTCGCTGGTGTTGACGTGCTGGCCGCCCGGCCCCGAGGAACGCGAGAAGCGCCACCTGAGCTCGGCCTCCGGGAGGGAGACGGAGCCGCGGATGCGGAGTGCGCCGGGGGGCAGGCCCCCGGGCCTGCGAGAGGGACCGGACATGCCGTCCATGGTCCCGTGCCCGGCCGGGCCGCGTCACCTCGATTTCGCGGGTAAAGAAAGTAAAGGGAACTGGAACCTCGCGGAGGCCTCTCGCGTTCAATGGGGGTAGCGGTAGCTTCTAGCCGTACGTCAACGAGGGAAGGGACTCCCAACAATGGCTGTAAGCCTGTCCAAGGGTGGCAACGTCTCGCTCACCAAGGAGGCTCCGGGCCTGACCGCCGTCACCGTGGGCCTCGGCTGGGACGTCCGCACCACCACCGGCACGGACTTCGACCTCGACGCCTCCGCCATCGCCGTCAACACGCAGGGCAAGGTCTACTCCGACGCCCACTTCGTGTTCTTCAACAACAAGCAGACGCCGGACAACTCCATCGTCCACACCGGTGACAACCGCACCGGCGAGGGCGCCGGCGACGACGAGGCGATCAACGTCGACCTGGCCGCCCTGCCGGCCGACATCGACAAGATCGTCTTCCCGGTGTCGATCTACGACGCCGAGAACCGCAGCCAGAACTTCGGCCAGGTCCGCAACGCCTACATCCGCATCGTCAACCAGGCGGGCGGCACCGAGATCGCGCGCTACGACCTCTCGGAGGACGCGGCCACCGAGACCGCCATGGTCTTCGGCGAGCTGTACCGCAACGGCGCCGAGTGGAAGTTCCGCGCCGTCGGCCAGGGCTACGCCTCCGGCCTCGTGGGCATCGCCCAGGACTTCGGCGTCAACGTCTGACGCGCCCCGCGAGTCGCTCCAGGGCCCCTGTCCCGCCCGCCCGGCGGGACAGGGGCCTCGGTGTGTCCGCCCCCGTCAGGGCCGCGCCGGTTTCCCCGTCCCGTGGAGCCAGTCCGCCCAGACGGTGCCGAAGTCGTGGTCCGGGGCCTGCTGTTCGACGTAGGCGGTGAAGTCCGCGGTGCCGGCGGTGCCGTGCCGGTGCCGCCGGGCCCAGCCGCGCAGCAGCGCGTCGAAGGCGTCGTCCCCGACGGTCTGCCGGATCCTGTGCAGCACCATCGCGCCGCGCTGGTAGACGGGCACCCCCGAGATCTGTGCCGCACCGGGCGGCCGCGCGGGCGGGAACGCCCACACGGCCTCGTTCGCCTCCGCGTCGGCGAAGTAGGTCCCGTCGTACAGCGCGTCGAAGGTCTGCTGGGCGCTGTCCCCGCCGTGCTCCTCCTGCCACAGCCACTCGGCGTACGTGGCGAAGCCCTCGTTCAGCCACATGTCACGCCAGCTCGCGGGGCTGACGGAGTTTCCGTACCACTGGTGGGCGATCTCGTGCACCAGGAGCCCGGTGTCCGGGGCACCGGGGAAGACGGGCCGGTTCTGCGTCTCCAGCGCGTACCCGGCGTCCCCGGGACGCTCGACGATCGCCCCGGCCGACGCGAAGGGGTACGGGCCGAATCTGCGTTCCGCCCACTCCAGCACCTCGGGCAGCCGGGCCAGCGCCCGGCGGCCCGCCTCCCGCTCCTCCGGGTCCACGGCCGTGTGCACGGGCAGGCCCCGCGCGGTCCGCGTCCGGTGCGTCTCGTACCGGCCGACGGCGACCACCGCGAGGTAGCTCGCCATCGGCTCCCGCACGCGCCAGCGCTGCACCCTGCGGCCGTCCCGGGTCTCCTCGCCGTCCGGCTCGCCGTTGGACACCGCGCGCAGCTCCTGAGGCACGGTCAGCGTGAGGCGGTAGGTCGCCTTGTCGGAGGGGTGGTGGTTGCCGGGGAACCAGGCCATGGACCCGGTCGGCTGGCCGAGCGCCAGCGCGCCGTCCGCCGTGCGCAGCCAGCCCTCCTCGGAGCCGTCCGGGTCGGTGACGGTCACCGGGGAGCCGGAGTAGCGCACGGTCACCCGGAAGGTGGCGTCGCGGCGCAGCGGGGTGCGCGGACGGACCGTCAGTTCCTGTCCCTCGCGCCCGAAACGGGCGGGCGTGCCGTCGACGGTGACCTTCTCCACGTCGAGGCCCCACAGGTCGAGGTTCAGGGCGGGGAGGTCCTCGGTCGCGCGGGCGGTGACGGTGGCGGTGCCGGTCAGGTGGTGCGGGCCGGGGTCGTAGGCGAGGTCGAGGTCGTAGTGCGCGACGTCGTACCCGCCGTTGCCCGCCCGGGGGAAGTACGGGTCCCCCAGCCCGGAGCGCGAGGGCCCCGAGCCGGCGGACGCGCCGGAACCGGCCCCGCCGCCCCCGCACGCCGTCGCCACCACGGTGAGCAGGGCGAGCCCCCAGGCGAGCCGCCGCGAGCCGCGCCCGGACCGCCGGGGAGAGGCGGGGAGAGCGG
>NZ_JAAGMD010000509.1 GCF_010548465.1 Streptomyces sp. SID14436
GGAGTCCCGCGCGGCGGCCGACGCGCACGCCGTCGCCACCGCCGCCGGGGGCCCGGCCGCCATCAAGGCCGCGGCCCGGCAGGTCCTCGACGAGGCCGCCCGGCTCGATCCGCCCCTCACACTGGACTACCTGGCTCTGGTCGACCCCGCCGACTTCACCGACATCGGGGACGACTTCACCGGCGAGGCCGTGCTCGCCGTGGCGGCCCGGGTCGGGTCCACCCGGCTGATCGACAACATCCCCCTGACCTTCGGAACGTTCGGAGCCGCCTCGTGACCAGCACAGGCATACGCCCGCCCGTCACCCACCACCACCCTCAAACGAGTGCGCTTCGCGCCCGCCCCTCTGCGCCCGTCACCCACCACCACCCTCAAACGAGTGCGCTTCGCGCCCGCCCCTCTGCGCCCGTCACCCACCACCACCCTCAAACGAGTGCGCTTCGCGCCCGCCCCTCTGCGCCCGTCACCCACCACCCTCAGACGGGCACCCGGCCCCGCCTGCACGCGCCCGAGCCCGGGTGGTCCGTCGAGGCGGACGTGGTGGTCGTCGGCTCCGGCGTCGCCGGTCTCACCGCCGCCCTGCGCTGCGAAGCGGCCGGCCTCACCACGGTCGTCGTCACCAAGGCCCGGCTCGACGACGGCTCCACCCGGTGGGCGCAGGGCGGCATCGCCGCGGCCCTCGGCGACGGCGACACCCCCGAACAGCACCTCGACGACACGCTGGTCGCCGGCGCGGGCCTGTGCGACGAGGAGGCGGTCCGCATCCTCGTCACCGAGGGCCCCGACGCGGTGCGCCGGCTGATCGCCACCGGCGCCCACTTCGACGAGTCCGCCGAAGGCGGCCTGGCCCTCACCCGCGAGGGCGGCCACCACCGCCGCCGCATCGCCCACGCGGGCGGCGACGCCACCGGCGCCGAGATCTCCCGCGCCCTGGTCGACGCGGTCCGCGCCCGCGGCCTGCGCACCGTCGAGAACGCCCTGGTCCTGGACCTCCTCACGGACGCCGAGGGCCGTACCGCGGGCGTCACCCTGCACGTCATGGGCGAGGGGCAGCACGACGGTGTCGGCGCCGTCCACGCCCCCGCGGTGGTCCTGGCCACCGGTGGCATGGGCCAGGTCTTCAGCGCCACCACCAACCCCGCCGTGTCCACGGGCGACGGCGTGGCCCTCGCGCTCCGCGCGGGCGCCGAGGTCTCCGACCTGGAGTTCGTGCAGTTCCACCCCACGGTCCTCTTCCTCGGCCCGGACGCGGAGGGCCAGCAGCCACTGGTCTCCGAGGCGGTGCGCGGGGAGGGCGCCCACCTGGTGGACGCCGACGGCGTGCGCTTCATGCAGGGGCAGCACGAACTGGCCGAGCTCGCCCCGCGGGACATCGTCGCCAAGGGCATCATGCGCCGCATGCGGGAGCGGAACACCGAGCACATGTACCTCGACGCCCGGCACTTCGGCGCCGAGATGTGGGAGCGCCGCTTCCCCACGATCCTCGCGGCCTGCCGCGCCCACGGCATCGACCCGGTCACCGAGCCGGTGCCGGTCGCCCCGGCCGCCCACTACGCCTCCGGCGGTGTCCGCACCGACTCCCGTGGCCGCACCACCGTGCCCGGGCTGTACGCGTGCGGCGAGGTCGCCTGCACCGGCGTGCACGGCGCCAACCGGCTGGCCTCCAACTCCCTCCTGGAGGGCCTGGTCTACGCCGAGCGCATCGCCGCCGACATCGCCGCCCGGCGCGGCGGGCAGGAGCCGCCCGCGCGGGCGCCGCGCCCGCTGCCGCAGGCCGACCGCCCCGCGCAGCCCCTGCTGGCCCCGGAGGCCCGCTTCGCGATCCAGCGGATCATGACCCGGGGCGCGGGCGTCCTGCGCTCCGAGTCCTCCCTCGCGCGGGCCGCCGACCAGCTCGAAGCCCTGCACGCGGAGGCGCGCGACGCCCTCGACGAGAACGGCAAGACCGCCGAACCGGGCGTCGACACCTGGGAGGCGACCAACCTCCTGTGCGTGGCTCGCGTCCTGGTCGCCGCGGCCCGCCTCCGTGAGGAGACCCGCGGCTGCCACTGGCGCGAGGACCGCCCCGAACGGGACGACACCCGGTGGCGCCGCCACGTCGTCGTCCGGCTGAACCCCGACCGCACACTGGCCGTGCACCCCACGGACGGCACAGACTTCCCCCCGACCCTCCCTCCCCAGGCACCCCAGGAGCAGTGACAGCAGTGACCACGCCCGACCTTCCCCTCGTTCCGTCCGGCGGCTGCGGCGACGGCTGCGGCTGCGGTGGTGACGAGGAGTACCTGGAGTGCGGCCTTGACCCCGCGCTCGCCCAGCTCCTGGCCGACGCCGGCCTCGACCCCGTGGAGGTCGAGGACATCGCCAACCTCGCCCTCCAGGAGGACCTCGCCCACGGCGTGGACGTGACGACGGTCGCGACCATCCCGGAGGACGCCGTCGCCACCGCCGACTTCACCGCCCGGGAGGCGGGCGTCGTCGCGGGCCTGCGGATCGCCGAGGCGGTCCTGTCGATCGTGTGCACCGAGGAGTTCGAGGTGGAGCGGCACGCCGAGGACGGCGACCGCGTCGAGCCCGGCCAGAAGCTGCTGTCCGTCACCACCCGCACCCGCGACCTGCTCACCGCGGAACGCAGCGCGCTGAACCTGCTGTGCCGCCTCTCGGGCATCGCCACCGCCACCCGCGCGTGGGCGGACGCCCTCGACGGCACCCGGGCCAAGGTCCGCGACACCCGCAAGACGACGCCGGGCCTGCGCGCCCTGGAGAAGTTCGCGGTCCGCTGCGGCGGCGGCGTCAACCACCGCATGTCCCTCTCGGACGCGGCCCTGGTCAAGGACAACCACGTGATCGCGGCGGGCGGCGTCGCCCAGGCGTTCACCGCCGTCCGTGAGCGTTTCCCCGACGTGCCCATCGAGGTCGAGGTCGACACCCTGCACCAGCTCCGCGAGGTGATCGACGCGGGCGCCGACCTGATCCTGCTGGACAACTTCACCCCCGGCGAGTGCGAGGAGGCGGTCGCCCTCGTCGACGGCCGCGCCGCCCTGGAGGCGTCCGGCCGGCTGACCCTGGACAACGCCAAGGCGTACGCCGCGACCGGCGTCGACTACCTGGCGGTCGGAGCCCTGACCCACTCCTCGCCGATCCTGGACATCGGCCTGGACCTGCGCGAGGCGGAGTAGCTCCCATGCTGCTGACCATCGACGTGGGCAACACCCACACCGTCCTGGGCCTCTTCGACGGCGAGGAGATCGTCGAGCACTGGCGGATCTCCACGGACGCCCGGCGCACCGCCGACGAACTCGCGGTCCTCCTCCAGGGCCTGATGGGCACGCACCCGCTGCTCGGCGAGGAACTGGGCGACGGCATCGACGGCATCGCCATCTGCGCGACCGTCCCCTCGGTCCTGCACGAGCTGCGGGAGGTCACCCGGCGCTACTACGGCGACGTCCCCGCGATCCTCGTCGAACCGGGCGTCAAGACGGGCGTGCCGATCCTCACCGACCACCCCAAGGAGGTCGGCGCGGACCGCATCATCAACGCGGTCGCCGCGGTCGACCTCTACGGCGGCCCGGCCATCGTCGTCGACTTCGGCACGGCCACCACGTTCGACGCGGTCAGCGCGCGCGGCGAGTACATCGGCGGGGTCATCGCACCCGGCATCGAGATCTCCGTCGAGGCACTCGGCGTGCGGGGCGCCCAGCTCCGCAAGATCGAGGTGGCCCGCCCGCGCAGCGTGATCGGCAAGAACACGGTGGAGGCGATGCAGTCCGGCATCATCTACGGCTTCGCCGGCCAGGTCGACGGCGTCGCCCGCCGGATGGCCCGCGAACTCGCCGACGACCCCGAGGACGTCACCGTCATCGCCACCGGCGGGCTCGCGCCGATGGTGCTGGGCGAGTCCTCGGTCATCGACGAGCACGAGCCCTGGCTGACCCTGATCGGCCTGCGCCTGGTCTACGACCGGAACATCTCCCGCCGCTGACCGCCCCCGGCCCGCCGGGGGCGGGTGCCCCCGGGCGCCACACGCCGCCGGACACGGTGACGTCCCGCCCGGAGCGCCTGGGACCGACGATGCTGCACACGCGCGAGTGCCGCCGCCCGAGGCTTCGCCTCGCCGGTCGGGCCCGGTGAGTGCCGGAGCCGGCAAGGCGGTCTGCACGACCGTGCTCGCGCGGGGGCGTCTGTTCGCCGGTGCCCCGGTGCGTCGCCCGAACCGGGCGGGCCGTGGGTCCGCCCGCGCCACGGCCGGGCCCGGCCGATTGGCGCCCGTACCGGCGAGGCGGGTTGCACGACCGCCCGCTCGTGGGGGGGCCTGTTCGCCGGTGGCCCGGGTGGCCCGATGGTCTCACCGGATCGGCATGGCGGTGTGCTTCCCGCGCCACGGCCGGGCCCGGCTCGGGTCGGATCCCGTACGGGAGGGGCGGGCGGCGCGGCTGCGCCGTGCGGGGCGCCTGTACGCCGGGGCGTTGCCGGCCCGGGGCGTCACCCGGGCCGCGTGGCCGTAGGGCCCGCCCGTCCCACCGCAGGGTCGCCCCGGGGGAGCCCGTACCGGCGTTGCGGGCTCCCCGCGCCCCGGCCGCGTCGCAGAAAGCGCGCGGCCGTGCGCAGCGCCACCCGGGTGGGCACGGCCGCCACACCCCATCCCCTATGCGATGTTTTGTCTGATTAGCGCGTATCGTCGCCGCATGCCCACGCCATACGGATCCCGCGGCGGTCTGGCGTTCGGTGCGGAGGAGCTGCGCGTGCTCCGTCGCGCCCTCGCCCTCGCCCTGCACCCCGCCGCCGCCTCGGCCGACGACGTCCAGGACTGCCTCCGCCTCGCCGACGCGGTCGACGAGGCGACCAGGGAGAGCGCGAGGCTGCGCGCCTTCCTGGTGGCCGACCTCGGCCGCTACCGCGCCGCCCTGCCCGGCACGGCCGCCGGGTACCTCACGCTCCTGGAGGAGGCGCTGGGCGCCGGTCACCGTCCCGGCCCGGACGACCTCGCCGCCCTGCGCGCGCTGCGCGGCAACCCGGTCGCCGCCGCCCTGCTGGAGCGCTGCCAGGTGCTCGCCGAGCAGGACGTCCGCGCCCGGCTCGCCGGACGGTCCACCCGCGTGGCCGCCTCCACGCGCGCGACGGTGCCCGCCTCCCGCACCCGGCTGACGGCCCTCCCGGGCGGTCAGGCGGTCGCGGAGCGGACCGAGAGGGACCGCTCCGAGAAGTCCCCGGGGCAGAACCCGTCCCCCCGGCCGAAGCCCGCCCCGGCCCCCGCCGCCCCGAAGCCGTCCCGCCCCATCCCCACCCCGGGCGAGGTGTTCCCCCGCCGCAAGCCGGCCCCGCCCCCGCAGAACCAGCGGCTCGCGGCCGGCTGATCCGGGCGGACCGCGAACCGCCGCGGACGCACCCGGGCCCTGTGATCCACCGCCCGCTGGCTACTCTGGAGCCATGGACTACGTCTCCGCTCTGCTGCCCCCCTTCGTCATGGCCGCCCTCTTCATCGCCGTGATCCGGGTGATCGTGAAGACCCAGGGCGGCGCCAACAAGGCCAAGGAGGACGCCGCCGTGGACGCGGCCCTCTCGCGGGTGGAGGGCGCCCGGCAGCCCTCCGGCAAGGCCGACGCCTGACCTTCCGCCGGATCCGGGCCGCCCGGCCCGGACCCGCCGGACTTTCGTGCGGCGTACGACTGCCACCGGCCGACGCGGGCCGGTGGAACCGCTCTGCGGAGTCGTACGCCCTTTTGCTCCCGTTTGCCGGTGAAGGTGCCCGTCGGGCACGCCATTGTCCGGATCTCCCACTATTGTTCTGAGCTGTGCCTCGCCCATTGGGAGAACTCGAAGACGCGGTCATGACGCGGGTGTGGAAGTGGAACCGCCCGGTGACCGTTCGGGAAGTCCTGGAGGACCTCCAGAAGGAGCGGTCCATCGCGTACACCACGGTGATGACCGTGCTGGACAATCTCCACCAGAAGGGCTGGGTGCGCCGCGAGGCGGAAGGCCGGGCCTATCGATATGAGGCCGTCTCGACCCGTGCCGCCTACGCCGCCGCGCTGATGAACGACGCCTGGTCGCAGAGCGACAACGCCGCGGCCGCTCTCGTGGCCTTCTTCGGCATGATGAGCGAGGAACAACGGCAGGCGCTCACCGATGCGATCCGTGTCGTCCGGATCCCGGAAAGCGCGGAACAGCCATCACCCGCCGAACCTGCCCGACCCACCGAACCCGAACCCGCCGAACCCGCCGGACCCGCCGATGCCGGGACGGCCGGGGACGAGAACGACGAGAACCCCGACTCGGCCCAGGACGGTCCCGGGCGATAGCGTCCGTTCATGTCAGCAGACAGCCCGGACAGTCCAGAAGTGAACGCGACCGCTAAAGCCATCACGGTCCGCCGTGCCCGCACCAGCGATGTGCCGGCCGTGCGCGGCCTCCTTGACGCGTACGTCCGCGGGGGCATCCTGCTCGACAAAGCAACAGTGACGCTTTACGAGGACATCCAGGAGTTCTGGGTGGCGGAACGGGACGACAACGCCGAAGTCGTCGGCTGCGGCGCCCTGCACGTGATGTGGGAGGACCTGGCCGAAGTCCGCACTCTCGCCGTGAAGCCGGGGCTGAAGGGCGCCGGGGTCGGACACCACGTGCTGGAGAAGTTGCTGCAGACCGCCCGATGGCTCGGTGTTCGCCGGGTTTTCTGCCTGACCTTCGAAGTCGAGTTCTTCGGCAAGCACGGCTTCGTCGAGATCGGTGAGACGCCCGTCGACGCCGATGTGTACGCCGAGCTGCTGCGTTCCTATGACGAGGGCGTCGCGGAGTTCCTCGGTCTCGAACGAGTGAAACCGAACACCTTGGGCAACAGCCGGATGCTTCTGCATCTGTGATCGTCGCCGATTCCCGAGCCCGTGTTCCGCGCCCCGTTCCGACGGCCTTCGGATCGGCCCTCGCGGCCCTCTTGGACGGGTGCCCTATGTCCGAAACGCGCACGTTTCCGGGGTGTGGCCGGGCAGCCGGTCCCCGCCAGGGGTTTGTGTTTTTTCGTCAAAAGCGGTTTGCTTTCCGACGTACTGCAGTACTGCATATAACAGGGGACGGCGATACGGCGGATGCCGGCTCACCCCGGCCCTCAAGTTATCGATGAAAGGAATTACGGTGGCACAGAAGGTTCAGGTCCTTCTTGTCGACGACCTCGACGGCGGCGAGGCGGACGAGACCGTGACGTTCGCACTGGACGGCAAGACCTACGAGATCGATCTCACCACCGCCAATGCGGACAAGCTCCGCGGCCTTCTCGAGCCTTACGTGAAGGGCGGCCGGCGTACCGGTGGCCGTGCTTCGGGTGGGCGCGGAAAGTCCCGCGCTTCGTCCGCCGGCAGCCAGGACACCGCGGCCATCCGCGCCTGGGCGAAGCAGAACGGCTACGAGGTCAACGACCGCGGCCGGGTTCCCGCCTCCATCCGAGAGGCGTACGAGAAGGCCAACGGCTGACCGTCGGTCGATGCACTGGTCCGCACCCGTCCCCATCCGGTTCCTCAGGGGCCCGAGAAGGCTTTCAGGGGCTTTCCCGGGACCCGCGGGCTTCCCGACGGGCCAGGCTCGGCGCCCGCGCGCCGCAGCCGGACTCGGTGGCACTGCGTGGCCACCGTGTTCACCAGTCGCGCCAGATCGGCGGCGCAGCGACGGCCCCCCATCGCCGACAGCGTCGGCAGCGAGGACTCCACGTCGTCCCGCGATCCGGGGGGCCGCAGCCATACGGCGGCCCCCGGCGGGGCGTCACGGCCCGGGGGCGGCGGGGCGTCCATGAGGCCGCCCGCGCCGATCGCGACCAGGTCGAGCGTCAGACCGCCCCACTCGAGCCAGTCCAGCAGCCCCGGCACCTCCTCCGCGCTGCCCGGCGCGACCAGCAGCCGCAGCCGGCCGCCCTGCGCGGCGACGGGGAAGGCCGCGTCCTCTCCCGCGCGGGAGAAGTGGGCCAGGGCCGCGTGTCCCGCCTCGGCCGGCACGTCCAGGACGTCGAAGCGCACGCCCACGACCAGGCGCGGCCCCGGGCCGGGCGCGGTGGGCCAGCCCAGTTCGTTCTCGTACCAGGCGCGGATCCGGTCGCCGGATGCGAGCGGCCGGCGGGGCCCCGGCAGTCCGGCCCCCGTGGAGACGGTGACGACCATGCCCCTGGCAACCTCCCGAAGTACCGTTGGGTTACGCTCGGTGCGCACCCGTGTGCGCTTCGTGCCGGATTCGGGGGAGTGCGGGAGCGCACGGCGGCGCGGGGTTGTTCGCCCGTAGCGGAGGGAACCCGTGTACGCGGCATGGACGGTCCGTCGCAGCGGGTAAGACATCCCTAGTGGGAGAGGGCGACACGCAGAATGGGGCGCTCCCCGTTCGCCACGGGCGTACTGGCGATGGGGGTAATCGCCTGGCCTGCGGGAACATCGTCTCGCACCATCGGGTTGGAGCAGATGTCGGAACGTTCGGGGTCAGGAGGCCATCGACGGTGTCGGCAGTTGGAATGAGCGGTCCCCGCTTGCGGGACTAAGCTGCGGAAGGACAGGGAGGGGAAGTTCCCCCCACTGCCTGACCGCTCTGAGGAGCGATTAACGATGTTCGAGAGGTTCACCGACCGCGCGCGGCGGGTTGTCGTCCTGGCTCAGGAAGAAGCCCGGATGCTCAACCACAACTACATCGGCACCGAGCACATCCTCCTGGGCCTGATCCATGAGGGTGAGGGTGTCGCCGCCAAGGCCCTTGAGAGCCTCGGGATTTCGCTCGAGGCGGTCCGCCAGCAGGTGGAGGAGATCATCGGTCAGGGCCAGCAGGCCCCGTCCGGCCACATTCCCTTCACCCCCCGTGCCAAGAAGGTCCTGGAGCTGTCGCTCCGCGAGGCCCTTCAGCTGGGCCACAACTACATCGGCACGGAGCACATCCTGCTCGGCCTGATCCGTGAGGGCGAGGGCGTCGCCGCCCAGGTCCTGGTCAAGCTGGGCGCAGACCTCAACCGGGTGCGGCAGCAGGTGATCCAGCTGCTCTCCGGTTACCAGGGCAAGGAGACCGCCACCGCCGGCGGTCCTGCGGAGGGCACGCCTTCCACGTCCCTGGTCCTCGACCAGTTCGGCCGGAACCTCACCCAGGCGGCCCGCGAATCCAAGCTCGACCCGGTCATCGGGCGCGAGAAGGAGATCGAGCGGGTCATGCAGGTGCTGTCCCGCCGTACCAAGAACAACCCGGTGCTGATCGGTGAGCCCGGCGTCGGCAAGACGGCCGTCGTCGAAGGCCTCGCGCAGGCCATCGTCAAGGGCGAGGTGCCCGAGACCCTCAAGGACAAGCACCTCTACACCCTGGACCTCGGCGCGCTGGTGGCCGGCTCCCGCTACCGCGGTGACTTCGAGGAGCGCCTGAAGAAGGTGCTCAAGGAGATCCGCACCCGGGGCGACATCATCCTGTTCATCGACGAGCTGCACACGCTGGTCGGTGCCGGTGCGGCCGAGGGCGCCATCGACGCGGCCTCCATCCTGAAGCCGATGCTGGCCCGCGGTGAGCTGCAGACCATCGGTGCGACCACGCTGGACGAGTACCGCAAGCACCTGGAGAAGGACGCGGCCCTGGAGCGCCGCTTCCAGCCCATCCAGGTCGCGGAGCCGTCGCTGCCGCACACGATCGAGATCCTCAAGGGCCTGCGCGACCGGTACGAGGCGCACCACCGCGTCTCCATCACCGACGAGGCGCTGGTCCAGGCCGCCACCCTGGCCGACCGGTACATCTCGGACCGCTTCCTGCCGGACAAGGCGATCGACCTGATCGACGAGGCCGGTTCCCGGATGCGCATCCGCCGGATGACCGCGCCGCCGGACCTGCGCGAGTTCGACGAGAAGATCGCCGGCGTCCGCCGCGACAAGGAGTCCGCGATCGACTCGCAGGACTTCGAGAAGGCCGCCTCCCTGCGGGACAAGGAGAAGCAGCTCCTGGCCGCCAAGGCCAAGCGGGAGAAGGAGTGGAAGGCCGGCGACATGGACGTCGTCGCCGAGGTCGACGGCGACCTGATCGCCGAGGTCCTCGCCACGGCGACCGGCATCCCGGTCTTCAAGCTGACCGAGGAGGAGTCGTCCCGCCTGCTGCGCATGGAGGACGAGCTCCACAAGCGGGTCATCGGCCAGGTCGACGCCGTCAAGGCGCTGTCGAAGGCGATCCGCCGTACGCGCGCCGGTCTGAAGGACCCGAAGCGCCCCGGTGGTTCGTTCATCTTCGCCGGCCCGTCCGGTGTCGGTAAGACCGAGCTGTCCAAGGCGCTCGCCGAGTTCCTCTTCGGTGACGAGGACGCGCTGATCTCCCTCGACATGTCGGAGTTCAGCGAGAAGCACACGGTCTCCCGCCTCTTCGGTTCGCCCCCCGGCTACGTGGGCTACGAGGAGGGCGGCCAGCTGACGGAGAAGGTCCGCCGCAAGCCGTTCTCGGTCGTCCTGTTCGACGAGGTCGAGAAGGCCCACCCGGACATCTTCAACTCGCTGCTGCAGATCCTGGAGGACGGTCGCCTGACCGACTCCCAGGGCCGGGTCGTGGACTTCAAGAACACGGTCATCATCATGACGACCAACCTCGGCACCCGGGACATCTCCAAGGGCTTCAACCTGGGCTTCGCCGCCCAGGGCGACACGAAGACCAACTACGAGCGCATGAAGAACAAGGTCTCGGACGAGCTCAAGCAGCACTTCCGGCCCGAGTTCCTCAACCGTGTCGACGACGTGGTGGTCTTCCCGCAGCTCACGCAGGACGACATCCTGAAGATCGTCGACCTGATGATCAGCAAGGTGGACGAGCGCCTGAAGGACCGGGACATGGGCATCGAGCTCTCCCCGTCCGCGAAGGAACTGCTGTCCAAGAAGGGCTACGACCCCGTGCTGGGCGCCCGGCCGCTGCGCCGGACCATCCAGCGCGAGATCGAGGACTCGCTGTCGGAGAAGATCCTCTTCGGCGAGCTGCGCCCCGGTCACATCGTGGTCGTGGACACCGAGGGCGAGGGCGAGTCCCAGACCTTCACCTTCCGCGGTGAGGAGAAGTCGGCGCTGCCCGACGTCCCGCCGATCGAGCAGGCGGCCGGCGGCACCGGCCCGAACCTGAGCAAGGAGGCCTAGCGCCCGCGCTCGGCCGAGACACGACAGGGGTCTGCCCCGGGACGGAGAGTCCCGGGGCAGACCCCTGTCCGCGTCCGTGCGCCGCCGGAGCGGGTCAGGACAGCCGGCCGCCGTAGTCGGGCAGCTTGAAGGTCTTCTCGGCGTGGCCGCCGGAGAGGTCGGTGGCACTGTTGCCGATGTTGGCGATGATCGTGTAGCCCTTCGCCTCGATGGCGGCGCGCTGGGCCGTCTTGTAGTCGGCGACGTTCTTGAACAGGTCGAGGAAGCCGCGCACGTGCAGTCCGGAGGATTCGTAGCCGGCGTGGTCGAGGTTGAAGGCCGTGGGCGCCCAGATGATGCCGGGCCGGGCCGTCACGAAGAACAGGTCGACACCGCGCTCCTCGGCGTACTGGGCGACCTCCAGGACCGGCCGGTTGGCCGGCTGCGGGAAGCTGAAGCCGAAGTCGGTCTCCAGCGCGGTGTTGTCGATGTCGAGGACGATGGCCTGCTTCTCGCCCGGCCGCGCGCGGTCGATCCGCTCCTTCAGGTAGGGCAGGGCCTGGTCCATGACCGCCCGGCAGTCCCGCTGCCAGGTGTCGTAGTCGACGTCGGCGGCCGCCGCGGGAGCCGCTGTGACGGCCGTGGGCGGGGCGGCGGGGGCGGCGGGGGCGGTGGCCTGGGCCGGGGAGGCCAGGGCCATCAGGGCGGCCGCGGAGACCGCGGTCGCCGATGCGCGTCGCAACCAGGGGCGTCGGCTTCTCATGTCGTGGGGGGTCCTCTCACGTCCGTGACGCTGCCAACATGTCGTGTGCATGCTCGTGTGTCAGGGTGACGCGAGGTGAACCGTAGGGTTACCGCACGGTAAGTGCCTAGAGGCGTGCGCCACTTTTGTGAAATGGCGCAGAGGTGACCCCGGTGACATGGCGCACAGGGTGCGCGAGGGGTACTAAGCGGAATAGTCGACGACGGCGAAATTGAAATCGGACATTTGGTGCGCTGTTCTGATCGATCAGCTTGAAATGGGGGGTTTCACCCCGTGCGACCCCCTCCGTCAAGAGATGTGGGTCTCACGCCTGACCTACGGCCTTTCGTCGTAGGTCACACCTTTGCGGCTTTTGGGCGGGGGCGGTTACCAAGGAACGGCCACCACGGCGCGGTCCTGTGCACCGGGTGGTTTTCCTCTGTCCCCACCCCGTGAGGTTTCGATGTCCCAGCGCGTCTCGTCCCGTTCCTTCCGTCCGGCCCGCATCCGTACCCGCGCCGCCGTCCTGGTCGCCGGTTTCGGTGCCTCGGTCGCCCTGGGAGTCGGAGTCGCGACCGCCGCCGCCGACACCACCACGTCCGGTGCCACGAGCGCGGCCCAGGTCCAGCAGGCGGCGAAGAAGGCCGCTTCCTGGGTCGACCCGGTGAAGAAGTACAAGCTGTCGGCGAGCTTCGCCGCGAACGGCGGCATGTGGGCCTCCAAGCACAGCGGCCAGGACTACGCCGTCCCCAGCGGCACCCCGGTCGTCGCCGCCCACGGCGGCACCGTCGTCAAGGCCGGCCCCAACGGCGGCGGCGACGGCCCCGCCTACGGCAACGCCGTCGTCATCAAGCACGGCAACAAGACCTACTCCCAGTACGCCCACCTCTCCAAGGTGAACGTCAAGATCGGCCAGGTCGTCAAGACCGGCCAGAAGATCGCCCTGTCCGGCAACACCGGCAACTCCAGCGGACCCCACCTCCACTTCGAGATCCGCACCACCCCGAACTACGGCTCCGCCGTCGACCCGGTCAAGTTCCTCCGCGCCAAGGGCGTCAAGCTCTGATCCGGAGCAGGTGACGGCGGCCGTGCGGAACTCCCGTGACGGCCGTCCGGCCTACCGGGGCAGCACCGGGCGGACGGCGCCCTGGGGGGCGCGTTCCCGGTCCGGCAGCGCCGGGTAGCTCCCCGTACTGGTCGGAGCGTGCTCCGGCAGCCACAGCACGCCGACCGCGCCCTCGGCCGGCACGTCGTCCGGGGCGCCCGCCGGGCGGATGTTGCGGAAGGTCAGCCGGGCGCCCAGCACCCGGGCCTGGCCCGCCGCGATGGTCAGGCCCAGCCCGTGGCCCCGGCCGGCCCGGTCCTTGCTCCCGGTGCGGAAACGGCTCGGCCCCTCGGCGAGCAGGTGCTCCGGGAAGCCCGGCCCGTGGTCGCGGACCCGGACCACCCGGCCCTCCACGGTGACCTCGATGGGCGGCCTGCCGTGCCGGGCGGCGTTGGCCAGCAGGTTGAACAGCACGCGCTCCAGGCGGCGGGGGTCGGTGGTGACCTCCGACTCGTGCACCACCCGCACGGTGACGTCCGGGTCCTTGGCCGCGACCCGCCGGGTGACGAACTCGCCCAGCATGATGTCCTGCAGCTCCGCCCGCTCCGAGGCGCCGTCCAGCCGGGCCACCTCCAGGACGTCCTCCACGAGCGTGCGCATGGCCTTGGCCCGGTCCAGCACGAGTTCCGTGGGCCGGCCCGGGGGCAGCAGCTCCGCCGCCGTCAGCAGCCCGGTCACCGGGGTGCGCAGCTCGTGCGCGATGTCGGCGGTGACCCGGCGTTCGGCCTCCAGCCGCTGCCGCAGCGCATCGGCCATGGCGTCCACGGCACTGGCCAGGTCGTCGGTCTCGTCCCGCACGACCCCGCCGATGGCCTTGCGCACCCGTACGTCCGTCTCGCCCTTGGCGACCCGGTTGGCCGCGGCGGCCGCCTTGCGCAGCCGGCGCGACAGCTGGCCCCCGATGAGCACGCCGAGCGCGCTGCCGCCGAGGACGACCGCGATGGAGCCGATCACCAGCGCCTGGTCGAGGTCCTTGAGGATGTTGGAGCTGCGGTCGGTGAAACCGGAGTGCAGGGACATGACCTGCCCGTTCTTCAACGGGACAGCCGCCCAGATGTCCGGCGTCCCGTCGGGCCGGTCGGTGACGTAGGTGGCCCGCCGGCCCGCCTCCACCTTCCGGCGCAGCTCCTCGGGCAGGTCCGGGTCGTCGACCCGGGTGTTGGGGAAGTTCAGCCGCCCGGACAGCTCGTAGTTGCGCTGCGCCACGGTGATCCGCTCGTCGGCCAGATCGCGCGCGTTGTCGAGCATCGACACCCGGGCGGCGTTGTGCACGACGAGGCTCAGCACGACCGCGACCAGCGCGCCGACCAGGGCGATCGCCGCGCTGAGCTTCCAGCGCAGACCGGTCCGGATGGCCGCCCGGTCCCAGAACGCGGCCGTCGGCCGCCGGAAGGTGCGCCGCATGTCCCCGCTCAGGCCTTCAACTTGTAGCCGAAGCCGCGGACGGTCTCGATGCGGTCCTGCCCGATCTTGGAGCGCAGCCGCTGCACATGGACGTCCACCACCCGGGTGTCACCGCCCCAGCCGTACTCCCACACCCGTTCGAGCAGCTTGTCGCGGGAGAGGACGGTGCCCGGCGCGGACGAGAACTCCAGCAGCAGCCGCATCTCGGTCGGTGTCAGCGCCACGGGGACCCCGGCTCTGCGCACCTCCATGCCCTCCGTGTCGATCTCCAGCTCGCCGAAGGCCAGCAGCCCGCCGTCGGCGGACGCCGCGTCCTCCTGGCCGCCGGCCCGGCCGAAGCGGCGCAGCACCGCGCGGATCCGGGCGACCAGCACGGCACCGTCGAACGGCTTGGTCACGTAGTCGTCGGCGCCCGCCTCCAGCCCGAGGACCACGTCGATGGAGTCGGCGCGCGCCGACAGCATGATCACCGGCACCATCGACTCGTCCCGGATGCGCCGGCACAGGCTCACCCCGTCCAGCCCCGGGACCATGACGTCGAGGAGCGCGATGTCGGGGCGGTTCGTCCGGAACGCCTCCAGGCCCGACAGCCCGTCGGGCATCGCGGTGACCGCGAAGCCGTCCCGCTCCAGGGCGAGCTGGGTGGCTTCGCGGATGACATCGTCGTCCTCGACGAACAGCACGTGGGTCTGGTCTGCCATCCCGGTTCTCTCAGCTCTCGTGTGATGTCGGCGGTGCGGGCGGGGGTGTCCCTCCCCCTGGGCTGACGCGCGGGCCGTGTTCCCGGTTCATCCCTTCATCGGACGGGAGGGCCCCCGCGGTTCACCCCCGTGAGGCATGTCTCACTCCAGCGGCACCGGCGTCTGCCCCCCGCCGGCCACCCTTCCGTAGTCGTTGTGGGTGCGGAACTCCTCGACGAACCGGCCCTCGGACCAGCGGTAGGTGATGATGTCCTCGCCGGACGGGCTCGACACGGGGTCGCCCCGGTCGTACACCTGATGGGTCACCACCAGGTCCCCGCGGTCCATCTCCGCGTACACCGGCGGCTCCTCGGCCGCGAACACGTTCTGGTAGGCGCCGTGCACGTCCCGGTACACGTAGGAGCCGACCCCCACCGCGTCCCCGCAGGTCAGCACGTTGACGACGATGTCGTCGACGGTGCCGCCGGTGAGGCGTCCGTAGCTCACGTCGACGGGGTACTCGTCGGCGACGCACGGCTTCAGCTGCCGCTTGACCTCGGCGGACACCTCCGGGTCGCCCTTCACGAGCCGGACGGGATCGACCCCGTCCAGCCGTCCGGCGGGCGCCTGGGCGGTCGGTGACGCGGCCGAGTACCCGTTGGCCGGGCCCTCGTCGCGCGCGCCGGTGCCGCCGGTGCCGCAGCCGGCGGCACACAGGGCGAGGGCGGCGACCACGACCGTCGTCGTGCTCGCCGCCTGTGGGGTGGTCCGGGCCGTTCTCGGCCTCGCGCCGGTCAGGCCGCGCACCGCTCCCGCTCCTCACGCTCCAGCGCGCGTGCGTCCAGATCGCGCGACTCCAGCTCCTCGCGGAGCCGGGCCAGCGCCCGGTGCAGCGTGCTTTTGACCGTTCCGGCCGACATGCCGAGGGCGGCGGCCGTCTCCTCCGTGGACATCTGCTCCCAGTGTCGCAGCACCACCACACTGCGCTGTTTCGGGGCGAGTATCTTCAGCACGTCCATCAGCAGGGCGCGGTCGGCGTGCTGTTCGGTGGCGTCGTCGACGCAGGCGTCCGGGAGCTGCTCGGTCGGCACCTCCTCCAGCTTGCGGGCGCGCCACCACTCGGTCCTGGTGTTGATCATGACGCGGCGCAGGTAGGCGTCGGCCAGCCGCTTGTCGGCGATGCCGTCCCAACGGCCGTACGTGCGGGCGAGAGCGGTCTGCAGCAGGTCCTGCGCGTCCACGGGGTCCGGGACCAGACGACGGGCACTGCGCAGCAGCGCGTCCTGCCGGGTGCGGACGTACTCCTCGAACTCGAGCACCTCTCCGTGCGCCATGTGAACCGCCTCCGCTCCCCGTTCCGGCGCGCCCCGTGCGCACCGGCTGCACTGCCTGTGGTCCGTCGTCGTGCCCCCGAGGGGCACGCGAACGAAAGTACGGACGCGGTGTCACGGCACTGTGCGGAGCAGCCTGCGGCCAGCCCTCGGCTGTCCGTCGGTTGTGTAACGGACGGCGAAAACCGGGCGAAGCGGAAGGGGGGGAGTGGGGTGGGTATAGGCGGTCCGGGCGGAGATGTCCGTCCGCGTGTGTGGGGCGCGTGCCCGTTCATGTGGGTGCGGCGCACGGTGGTGTGTCCGCGGTGATGTGGGGCGCCGCCATGCGGGCGGGCCGGGGCGCCACGAGCCGCACCCCGGTGGCGGGAGGCGGCGGCGCGGCCGGGCGGACCGGCCCGGGTCAGGTCAGGTCAGCGGGAGGCGGTACAGGCCGCCCGGCAGCGGTTCCACCAGGCCGTCGGCGACGAGCCCGTCCAGGGCGCGGGCGCGCTGCACCGGCTCGTGCCACACCCGGTCCAGGGCCGCCTGCGGGACCGGCGCGTGGGCCTCCCGCAGAACGGCCAGCAGCCGCCCCCGGACCTGCCGGTCGGTGCCCGCGTACGTCTGACCGCGGCGCGGCGGGCCCTCGTGCGCCGGCTTGCCTGCCAGCCGCCAGGCGCAGAACGCGGCGATCGGGCAGCGGTGGCACGACTCGTTCTTCGCCGTGCACACCAGGGCGCCCAGCTCCATGGAGGCGGCGGCCCAGCGGGCGGCGGTGGCCTCGTCGCCGGGCAGCAGCTCCCGGGCGAGCCGGCGTTCGGCGGCGGTGGTGGCGTTCGGCGGGTACTGCACCCCGGTCACCGCTCGCGCGAACACCCGGCGGACGTTGGTGTCCAGCACCGCGTGCCGCTGCCCGTACGCGAACGACGCGACGGCCGCGGCGGTGTACTCGCCGATGCCGGGCAGCGCGAGGAGCTGGGAGTGGTCGGCCGGGACGTCGCCGCCGTGCCGTTCGGTTATGGCGACGGCCGCTCCGTGCAGCCGGAGCGCGCGGCGCGGGTAGCCGAGCCGGCCCCAGGCGCGGACGGCCTCGCCGGGCGCCTCGGCGGCCAGGTCGGCCGGGCGGGGCCAGCGCGCCAGCCACTGCTCGTAGACGGGCAGCACCCGGTTCACCGGGGTCTGCTGGAGCATGAACTCACTGACCATCACTCCCCAGGCGCCGGCCTCGGGGCGCCGCCAGGGGAGATCGCGGGCGTGCTCGTCGAACCAGTCGATGACGGGGGAGTGCAGCGGCTCGCCGGGAGCGTGCTCGGACGTGGACTCGGTGGTGCCGCCGTGCGGGGGCTTCGTGGGAGCAGTCATGGCTCTTCGATCCTGCCACGCCGGGCCCCGCCTGAGGGCGCACCGCCACGGCGGTGACCGAGCGACCCCTTATCACGCACCGTGAGCAGGGAGGGTGAACGGTCGCACTCCGTGACCGGGCGTGGCGCGGAGCGGCAAAAGCGGGGCTGACAGGGCCGTTTCCGGGATGATGATCCGGAAAAGTTGTCGCTCCGAGCGGCGGGTGGGACCGGTGAACGCGCCGATCTCTCGTATGGTTTGCGCCGTGGGATCTTTGCGCAATCCGGTCGGGCCGCTTCCCTCCTCCATCTACTGGCGACGGAGGGCCGTACTGCTGTCCGTACTGGCCTTGTCGGCGTTGTTGATCACCTGGGTGGTCACGGCGGGCGGCGGGGGCGGCAACGGCCACGAGAACGGGGCCAACGGCAAGAATCCCGCGCCGTCCATCACCCCGGGACCGTCGAGTTCGGGTCCGGCGATCAGTCAGGCGCCGGGCGGCCGGGACGAGACGGGCGACGAGAACTCCGGTGGCGCGTCCTCCGGTACGGGTGACGACGGCGCCAACGGCGACCCCGGGGACGGCGGATCGGCCGACGGCGGTGCCGGCGGCGGCGCGGGCGGCGACGCGGGGAGCGGCACGTCCGCCGGGGTGGGCGCGGGCGACGCGCTGCCGGCGGGTACCGGGTCGGGCCTTCCCGACTGCACCGCGAGCGCGGTGAAGTTCAGCCTGCGCAGCGCCCGCAACCTCTACGAGCCCGGACAGACGCCGACGTTCCTGCTGACCGCGCGGAACGTCTCGGGCAGCGACTGCAAGGTCGACCTCGGGCCCGCGAAGGCCGTGCTGACGGTCACTCAGACCGGCAGCGACGACGCGTACTGGGCGTCGGACCACTGCCCCAAGGGTGCTCGGAGCCTGATGTTCCGCGTGCCGGCGGGTGACAGCATCACCTACAGCGTGAAGTGGGACCGCAAGCCGAGCGCCGCCGAGTGCGCCACGCCTCCGGCGGGTTCGGCGGGAGCGGGGACGTACCTGGTGGAGGCGAAGGCCCCCGGATTCAGCAAGGTGCAGACGTCGTTCGTGCTGGAACGCGACTGACACAACGGGCGCGACCGACGCAACGGGCGCGACCGACGCAACGGGCGCGACTGACACAACGGGCGTGACCGGCACGACGGGCGCGACTGACACGACGGGCGTGACCGGCTGGACCAGCGCGGCGGGCGTGCTGGGCGCGCGTCGGCTGTGGCGGACGCGGCAGCCGGCCAGGGACGCGGGTGCCGTGACGGCGCCCGCCGGACGGCAGGCGGCAGGCGGCGAGCCCGGCGCGGGCGGTGACCCCGTGGGCGTCAGACGTACCGCTCGAGGATCGAGCTCTCGGCCAGGCGTGACAGGCCCTCCCGGACGCTGCGGGCGCGGGCCTCGCCGACGCCGTCCACCGTCTGCAGGTCGTCCACGCTCGCGGCGAGCAGCTTCTGCAGTCCGCCGAAGTGGTCCACCAGGCGGTCGATGATCGCACCGGGCAGCCTCGGCACCTTGGCCAGCAGGCGGAAGCCGCGCGGCGACACCGCCGAGTCCAGCGTCTCGGGGGAGCCCGTGTATCCCAGGGCGCGGGCCACGGTCGACAGCTCCAGCAGCTCCGCGTGGGTGAGCACGTTGAGCTCGTGCAGGGCCTCGTCGACGGTGCGGGAGCGCTTGGCGGTGGGCTCGGGCACGTAGTCCCGGACGACCAGTTCGCGCTCGGGCTCCACGCCCGCGATCAACTCGTCGAGCTGGAGCGCCAGAAGACGCCCGTCGGTGCCCAGTTCGACCACGTATTCGGCGATTTCGGTGGCGATGCGGCGCACCATCTCCAGCCGCTGCGCGACCGCCGAGACGTCCCGCACGGTCACCAGGTCCTCGATCTCCAGCGCGGAGAGCGTGCCCGCGACCTCGTCGAGGCGGAGCTTGTAGCGCTCCAGGGTGGCCAGGGCCTGGTTGGCGCGGGACAGGATCGCCGCGGAGTCCTCCAGGACCCGGCGGTGCCCGTCGACGTAGAGCGCGATCAGGCGCATCGACTGCGACACCGAGACGACCGGGAAGCCGACCTGCTTGGAGACCCGGTCGGCGGTGCGGTGCCGGGTGCCGGTCTCCTCCGTCGGGATGGTGGGGTCCGGCACCAGCTGGACACCGGCCCGGATGATCTTCGTCAGGTCGGACGACAGGACGATGCCGCCGTCCAGCTTGCACAGCTCCCGCAGCCGCGTCGCGGTGAACTCGACGTCCAGCACGAAGCCGCCGCTGCACAACGACTCGACCGTCTTGTCCGAGCCGAGCACGATCAGACCGCCGGTGTTGCCGCGGAGCACGCGCTCCAGTCCGTCCCGCAGGGCGGTGCCGGGTGCCACGGCGCTCAGTGAGGCGCGCATCAGGCCCTCCGAACCGGCACTCCCACCGGACTTTCCGGGAGCTGCTGCCCGGTCGTTGGCTGCCACTGCACTCCTCCGGTCGCAGGTTCCTGGGCGCCCCCGCGGTTCGTACGGACGGGCGAGACCTGGGCAAAGTCTACCGGCGGTCACCGTCTTCCCGTGGGGCCTCTCGACGACGGGAGCGGGGGAGGACCCGCAGCGCGTCCCCTATGTCCGCGACTTCCAGAACCTTCATTCCGGCGGGGATCCGTCCCGGATCGCCCGGTACCAGAGCGTGCGTGAAGCCCAGCCGGTGGGCCTCGGCGAGCCTGCGCTGCACGCCCGTGACGCGTCTGACCTCGCCCGCGAGGCCCACCTCGCCGATCGCGACGAGGTTCTTCGGCAGCGGGGTGTCGCTGGCCGCCGACGCCAGCGCCAGGGCCACGGCCAGGTCGGCCGCGGGTTCCGTGAGTTTCACCCCACCGACCGTCGCGGAGTAAATGTCCCGTTTGCCCAAGGCGCTGATGCGGCCGCGCTGTTCCAGCACCGCGAGCATCATCGAGACGCGCGAGGTCTCCAGGCCGGAGGTGGTGCGCCGGGGGGAGGGGATCTGCGAGTCGACGGTGAGCGCCTGGACCTCCGCGACCAGGGGGCGGCGGCCCTCCAGGGTGACGGTCAGGCAGGTGCCGGGGACCGGTTCGTCACGACGGGTCAGGAAAAGTCCGCTGGGGTCCGCGAGGCCCGTGATGCCCTCGTCGTGCAGCTCGAAGCAGCCGACCTCGTCGGTGGTGCCGTAGCGGTTCTTGACGCCCCGGACCAGGCGCAGGCGCGCGTGCCGGTCGCCCTCGAAGTGCAGGACGACGTCCACCAGGTGCTCCAGCAGCCGGGGGCCCGCGATGGCGCCGTCCTTCGTGACGTGTCCCACCAGCAGGGTGGACATCCCGCGCTCCTTGGAGGCGCGGATCAGGGCCCCGGCCACCTCGCGCACCTGGGCCATGCCGCCGGGGGCGCCGTCGATCTCCGGGGAGGCGACGGTCTGGACGGAGTCCATGATCAGCAGGGACGGCTTCACCGCGTCCAGGTGGCCGAGGACGGCGGACAGGTCCGTCTCCGCCGCGAGATACAGGTGGTCGTCGATCGCGTGGATGCGGTCGGCGCGCAGCCGGACCTGGCTCGCCGACTCCTCGCCCGTCACGTAGAGCGTGCGGTGGTCGGCGCTCGCCGACTTGGCCGCCACGTCCAGCAGCAGGGTGGACTTGCCCACCCCCGGCTCGCCCGCGACGAGCACCACGGCCCCCGGCACGAGACCGCCGCCCAGCACCCGGTCCAGCTCCGGCACACCGGTGGGGCGGGCCGTCGCCTGCCGGCCGTCGACCTGCCCGATCGGCAGGGCGGAGGTGGTGACCCGGCCGGGCGTGGTCGTGCGGACGGCCGGCACGCCGTACTCCTCGACCGTCCCCCACGCCTGGCACTCCGGGCAGCGGCCGAGCCACTTGGCCGTCTGCCAGCCGCACTCGGTGCAGCGGTAGGACGGGCGGTCCTTGGTGGTCTTGGTACGGGCAGCCATGCGGAAAAGGTATCCGGCCCCACTGACAGCGGTGACCGCGCAGGTCCTGCGGGACGGTGCCGCCCGGGGCGGCCGTGGCCCGGAACACGGCGCCGGGGACGGCGTCCGGGCGGTGGGCGGCGGGCCCCGCGGGAGGCCGGCCCGCCCGCGGAGGGGCGCCGTTCCCCGTTTGAGGGATCGTTTCACCCGTACGGATTAAAAGTGCGCAGGGCACCGGAAGGGGCCGTGCCGGGCCGCCTACGGTCGCCGAATGATGAGCAGTGGCCCGGAGACCTCGACCCGTACGACCGGCGCACACCGGGCGCACCGGGAGGTGCGCGACCGAGGGGCCGCCCGCGCGGTGGCGCAACGGCCCCCGCTGCGTGACGAGCCCTACCTGGACGGCCTGTTCACCTACTGCCTGTCCGTCCTGTGCGACCACGAGGCGGCGACCGCCGCCCTGGCCGACGTCCTCGCCCTCGCGGAGCGGCGCGGCCGCAACGTCCGGGACGCGATCGGCGACCGCCGCGCCTGGCTGTACGCGCTGGCCCGCTGGGCCTGTCTGCGCAAGCTGACGGAGGCTCAGCAGAAACGTCAGGCCACCCACGCGGCAGGCCGTACCGCCCGGCAGAAGCGCACGGCGCGCGGCGCCACGGTCCCGGCCGTCGCCGAGGACGTCCAGGAGCAGCGCCGGTGCGAACTGGCCCTGCTGGCCTGGCCGGAGGCCGCCGGTACCACCCCGGAGCAGCGGGAGGCGCTCGAACTGGCCGTGCGCCACCACCTCGCCGCCCACGAGGTCGCCGCCGTGCTCGGCATGGAACCGGCCGCCGCGCGTGAACTCCTCGCCTCCGCCGCCTGCGAGGTCGAGCGGACGCGTGCGGCACTCGCCGTGGTGGAGACCGGCGCCTGTGCCGGCGTGGCCCATCTCACCGGTGACCGGCGCGTGGTGCTGAGCACCGCGGTGCGCCGGGAGCTCGTGCGGCACGTCGACGACTGTCCGCGCTGCCGCCGTACGGCCGAGCGGGCCATTCCCGGCCGCTGGCCCGGCACCAGCGTCACCCCGGACGCCCTGCCCGTGCTGACCGCGCCCCGCGCGGCCCTGCGCGCGGTGATGGCGCGCCACCCGCGCGGGCGGGTCCCGGCGCCCCGCTTCGACCGGCGGGGGTATCCGATGGACCCCAAGGACCTGGTCGCCCGGCGGGACCGCCTGCGCGCGCGGGCCGTCACCACGACCGTCGTCGCCACCGTCGTCGCGGCACCCGTGCTCGCGCTGTGGGCCGCCTACCGCAGCACCCCGGTCGGCGAGGCCGAGGACGGCCGGTCGGCGTCCGCGCGGGAGGCCGACGGCCCCGTCGACCTCGACGGCGAGGGGCCCGGCGGCTACGAGAACGCGGGCAACGCCAGCACCCGGCCGGACAGCCGCTTCGACAAGGACGGGAAGAAGAAGACCGCCGACGTGTCGGTGGAGGTCGTCGAGGTCGCCGGCGGCGACCGCAAGGGCGCGGCGGCCCTCGGGGTGACCGCGGGCCACCACGGGGACACCACCCTCATCACCCTGACCGCGACCGGCTCCGCACCGGTGCGCTGGTCCGCGTCCACGGGCGCCCACTGGCTCTACCTCAGCCAATCCTCCGGAACCCTCCGCCCCGGCGAGTCGTTGACGATCAAGGTGTACGTCGACCAGCTGCGCGAGCCGTCCGGCCACTGGCAGGCGCGGGTGGCAATCTCCCCGGCCGGCGCCGTCGTCACCATCGACGGCTACGGCACCGCGCCCGGCCCCTCCCGGCCCGGCAGCCCGCACCCCGGCCATCCGGGCGGCCCGGGCACCTCGCACCCCGGCACGCCGAGCGGCCCGCCGCCCACCACCGAGCCG
>NZ_JAAGMD010000538.1 GCF_010548465.1 Streptomyces sp. SID14436
ACCATGAGGGGTGCCGCGGCGGGCGATCACCGGCTTGATGCCCAAAGCCCACACGAGCCGACGGTACTTGTCGTGGTCGTAGCCACGGTCGCCGAGCACCATGTCGGGCCGCCGACGCGGCCGCCCGACCAGGCCCGCAACGGACGGGACCTTGGCGAGGAGGGGCAGCAGTTGCGTGACGTCGTTACGGTTGCCGCCGGTCAGCGACACCGCGAGCGGGACGCCCTGACCGTCGACGAGGACGTGGTGCTTGCTGCCCGGACGCGCACGGTCGACCGGGCTGGGTCCGCTTTTGGGCCTCGTCGAGCGGCCCGCACATGGCTGGAGTCGATCACCGCCCGAGACCAGTCGAGCTGCTTCGCAGCCCGCAACTTCTGCAGCAGGATGACGTGAAGGCGGTCCCACACGCCGGCCTCGTTCCAAGCGGCCAGCCGCCGCCAGCACGTCATGCCTGAGCCGAAGCCGAGCTCCTGGGGTAGGTACTCCCACTGGATGCCGGTGTGCAGGACGAACAGAATCCCGCACAGAGCCTGCCGGTCAGGAACCCTCGGCCGCCCGGCGACCAGCTTCGGACCCGGCTCCGGCAACAACGGCTCGATCAGCGACCACAGTTCGTCCGACACGATCCACGGACGGGAGTTCCTCTTCCCCACGAACAGAGCAACGAGCATCTGAGCCGACAGTCACACCATCAGCGACTTCTGTTAGGACCTCTTAAGGATGCGGAAGCGGTGCGTGCCCACGAGGTCACCGGCGACCCGGACGTCCATCCGGGTCGTGACGAAGTACCCCGCTCCCAGCTTCGTCGTCTTCCGGGCGGACACCGACTCGGTCACCGCGTCGAAGGCGATGTCGTCGCCCGGGCGCAGGGGACGCGCGTACTCCTGCTCGCAGTCGGTCGCCACCACCGCGGTGCAGCCCGCCTCGTCGAGGAGCCGGAGCAGGTCGTCGAACGCGTCCGTGCGGCCGGTCCGCGCCGCTGTCCGGCCGCCCGCCGCCCGCCGCCCCCACGGGCTCCCCCCGGTCGTGGCCGGAGAGTCCTCCCATCGTCCACACCTGCAGCATGGTGGGGGGCGCAACCGCGTCCGGGCCCGTGTACGCCGGGTTGGCGTCCCCCATCGCCTCGCACCAGTGCCTGATCATGAGTGCGTTGACCGGGTCCCGGCCCCTCCCGCCCGACACGGCCGGCCGCCCCTCGTACTCCTTCAGCCGCGCCTACAGGCCCCCGCCGGTCTCGTCCACCACCTCCTGCACCGCGCTCATCCGACCCCCCTCGTCGTCCCGCTCGCCTCGCTCCTCGTGCCCTGACACTTTTGGTACACCGCGCCCGCCGCACGGGTTCTCACATCTCCCACGCCAGTTTCTGACTACTCGTCAGATTCGGCTCCGGTGCGCTGTGGCGTCAAGTGCCCCGAGCCCCACGAACGCCTGCGCGGCGGCACCGAAGCACCGCCGCGCAGACGCCTTGCACCCCACGAAGCACACCCCCACACCATCCGGGACCGAAGAGGCCCCGGTCACCTCACCACCACAGCGGGGTGAAGCTGACGGCCACGTTGTCGTTGCCCTGGTTCACCGCCGTGAAGGCGGATCCGTTGACCTGGGCGGTATTGCTCTGGTTCGAGGCGCCGGAGCCGACGGCCTGCTGCTGTGTGGTGGCGGAGTTGCCGAAGTTGTCGCCGCCCACGCCGCTTCCGACGACCCCGGCCACGGCACTCGCCGCCGTCGCGCTCGATCCGTTGTCCGCGACGGCGCCGTTGTCCGCCGTCGCGACGCCGGTGAAGAGGGCGGCCGCGAGCGGCAGGGCGGAGACGGCGGCGATGACGCGGGCAGTACGGATGCTTGCCATGTTGAGTTCCCTCCAGAACCAAGGACGCACCGGCCGTCGGCCATGCGTGCGTGAAGTACGGCTGTGGTCAGGGCGGTTGGCCGACCGCCCCGGTCCTGCTGTGCACGACGTCGCATGATCAGAGTTGCCCACCGCAGCGCCCCGAACCACCCCGTACGCCGTCATTCGCACGCAAGCGTGAGGACATGTCGATAAACCCTTTTCCGTCACTTGAGCGGCAGCTCACCTCGAATGTGACGACACCCCCCAAGGCCCCCATGGGAGGAAGCGTTCCGGCACGCATTCCGCCGACCGAGGGACCCACGGCGTGTCGCCACCCTTACCCCCTTTCCTTTTTCGAACGTACGTACGAACATGGAGGCATGGCCACCACCGACCGGCAGGCCACGACGCTGGCCCTCGCACACGCCCTGTCAGCCGCCGAACGCGGGCTGGCCGTCATCCCCCTGTCCCGGACGAAGCTCCCGGCCCTGCGCTCCCCGCACCGCGACGACCCCGCCACCCCCAACCGCTGCCACGGCGCCTGCGGACGCCTCGGGCACGGGGTCTACGACGCCTCCACCGATCCCGTCCGCATCCGCCGCATGTTCGCCGCCGCGCCCCACGCCACCGGCTACGGCATCGCCTGCGGCCTCCCCCCGCACCACCTCATCGGCATCGACCTGGACACCAAGACCGGCACCGACGCCTCGGCGGCACTGCGCGAGATCGCCCTGCGACACCTGTTCACCATCCCCGCCACCGTGGTCGTCCGGACACCCAGCGGCGGACGCCACCTGTGGCTGAGCGGCCCGCCCGATGTCGTCGTCCCCAACTCCGCGAGCCGGCTCGCCCCGGGCATCGACGTCCGCGGCGCCGGCGGCTACCTCGTGGGCCCCGGCTCCCGTACCGACCACGGCACCTACACCGCCGCCCCCGGCACGGCCCACCTCCCCCCGGCCGCCTGCCCACCCGCCCTGCTGCGGATCCTGCTGCCGCCACCCCGGCCGCACCACCCCACGCCCTCGTCGGCCGGCGGGCACGGCCAGGGCCTGGTGCAGTTCGTCCTCGCCGCCCACGCGGGCCAGCGGAACACCCGCCTGTTCTGGGCCGCCTGCCGCGCCTACGAGGACGGCATCGGTCCCGCCCTCGTGGACCCCCTCGTCCGCGCGGCCCTCGGCACCGGCCTGTCCGAACGCGAGGCCCGCGCGACGATCGCCTCGGCGGCCCGCCTCACCGGTCACACCCCCTGACCTGCCCCGACCCCGCTCCCCGGCCGCCACGAAAATCGAAAGACCCCGATGCACCACCGCTCTAGAGTGCCGACCATGTCGCTCGCCCGCGTAGTCCTCACGTCCGGCCGCGAGGTGAACCTGTCCGAACTGCGCCTGTCGTCGACGTACGGCGGACTGCTCGAGGGTTACCCCTGCAAGCCGCTGAACGACCTGTGGATCAAGGGGCTGCTGCGGTCCGCCGCCCAAGCCTTCCCCGGCGCCCCCGTCCACCTCGTCACGCCCCCGCGTGAGTACCCCGACCAGTACGCGGGAGCCTTCGGGCCGGTCGAGGTCCTGCCCGCCGTGACCTGCGTCGGCTCCTTCAGCTCCGCGGCCCTCGACCCGGCCCACGACCGCGTACTCCACCGCTCGCGCCTCACCGTCGTCTGGTTCCAGCCGACCTCCCTGCTGCCCTCGGGATGCGACGCGGATCCCCGCCTTCGGGAGCTGCCCTGGGAGCGCCTGGCGGAGGACGACGAGCTCTGACAGACGCCACCGAGGCCCACTCGCCCCACAGAAAGACCAGTACACCGTCCATGAACGTCATCACCGCACCCCGCACCGAGCCGTCCCCCACCCCCCGCCTCGACCTGCTGCGAGGGCAGTTCGACCTGACGTGGTCCCTGTTCGAGTACCACCTGGAGCGGCTGGAACCGGAGGACTTCCTGTGGGAACCCGCCGCCCACTGCTGGACCCTGCACCCCACGGCGGACGGAACCTGGGAGCCGGACTTCGCGGAGACCGAGCCCGACCCCGTCCCGGTGCCCACCATCGCCTGGGTGAGCTGGCACGTGGGCTGGTGGTGGAGCGTCGCCCTCAACCACCTCCAGGGCCGCGAGCCCCGCGAACGCACCACGGTCGTCTGGCCCGGCGCGGGCGCCCCGGCCGTGGACTGGCTCCGCTCCCTGCGCACCGAATGGCTGACCGCCCTGGACCGCCTCACCGAAGCCGACCTCGACGCCACGGCCCCCTTCCCCTGGCCGCCCGACCCGGCCCGCACCGTGGCCGACATGCTCGCCTGGGCGAACGCCGAGCTGATGAAGAACGTCGCGGAAATCGGCCAACTGCGCCTGCTGCGAGCCGCGTCCTGACCCGGCACGACCACGGGCAACCGGGACCGTCCGGCTGTCACCACGAACGATCCTGCAGCCGAGGCGGACGATCGGGCGCCAACCGGACCATCTTGGTCGCAGGGTCGTCCAGCGGAGCGGAGAACCGCACTGGCCACCGATCCTCGGGCCCGAGGTAGCGGGTCAGCTTGCGAACGGCCCTGGCCCGGTCGAGCGGCACGACCTCAGCCACTCCTCGGCACGTCACCGAGAACACCGTCCTCGCGGACACGTCGCAGGTATCGATCACCAGCGCCACGCGCGAGTCCACGGCGAGGAGTTGCTCCAGCCGGGAGTACGAGCCGGTGAGCCACCAGAACGCGCCGCCCTCCCAGAGAAACCACACCGGCCGGATGTCAGGCCCGCTGGTCGCCACGCGCGGGACCAGGGCTGAGCCAGGAACTCGTTCACGTCCATGCCCCGAAGACTGCTGCACAGAAGCAGCGAGGCACAGCGCCTTCCGTGCCCGATTGACCGAAAACCACGGGAGCACGGGCGGTCATGGGGTCCGGACACGAGAACGGGCCCCCGGCCGGCTTCCGGCACAGGGGCCCGCTCGCACTGCTCTCAGCGCGGAGGCGGTGGGATTTGAACCCACGGTGACATCGCTGCCACGACGGTTTTCAAGACCGTTCCCTTCGGCCGCTCGGGCACACCTCCCCGCGCCTGCCGGTGATCGGCGGCGCGGGGACCAGGGTAACGGGTCGGTGCGGGCGGGGTGGGGTCAGCTGTCGCCGACGCGGGCGCCCAGGGTGAGTTCGGTGGTGTGCTCCTTGCCGTCCCGCTTGTAGGTGAGGGTGACCTCGTCGCCCGGCTTGTGGGTCCAGATCTCGCCGATCAGGGTGGGTCCGGAGTCGATGACCCGGTCGTCCAGCTTGGTGATGACGTCACCGGGCTCGAGGCCGGCCTTGTCGGCGGGGCCGCCCGGGTCGACGGCCTCGGAGCCGCCGGCGCCCTGGTCGGTGATCTTCGCCCCGCCCGAGGTGTCCTCGAGGGAGACGGAGGCGCCGATCTTGGCGTACACCGGCTTGCCGTTCTTGATCAGTTCCTGGGCGACGTACTTGGCCTGGTTGATCGGGATGGCGAAGCCCAGTCCGATCGAGCCGGCCTGGCCGGTGCCGAAGCCGCCGTTGCTCGTGGACTGGATGGCGGAGTTGATGCCGATGACGTTGCCCTGGGCGTCGAGCAGCGGGCCGCCGGAGTTGCCCGGGTTGATGGACGCGTCGGTCTGCAGGGCGCTCATGTACGACGCCTGGCTGCCGGTGCCGTCGCTGGAGGCGACCGGCCGGTTCTTGGCGCTGATGATGCCAGTCGTCACCGTGTTGGACAGGCCGAAGGGGGCGCCGATGGCGATGGTCGAGTCGCCGACGACGACCTCGTCGGAGTTGCCCAGGGGCAGCGGCTTGAGGTTCGACGGGGCGTCCGCCAGCTTGATGACGGCGACGTCGTAGCCCTGCGCGTGGCCGACGACCTTGGCCTCGTATTTCTTGCCGTCCGGGAAGGTCGCGGAGACCTTGCCGCCGTCGACGGCCTCCGCCACCACGTGGTTGTTGGTGACGATGTGGCCCTGGGTGTCGAACACGAAGCCGGTGCCGGTGCCGCCCTCGCCGCTGCGGCCCTCGGCCTCGATGGTGACCGTGCTCGGCAGCGCCTTGGAGGCGACGGCCGCGACCGTGCCGGGGTCGCGCTTGACGTTGCCCCCGCTGGTCGACGCGGAGACGGTGGTGGAGCCGCTGTCGTCGTTGTTCTTGGCCAGTGTGTAGCCCAGCCCGCCGCCCAGACCGCCCGCCAGCAGCGCGGCAGCAGCGATCGCGGCGAGCAGCCGGCCGCCACTGCCCTTCTTCTTGGGCTCCGGGGGCTGGTACGAGGAGCCCCAGCCGCCGCCTCCCTGGCCGTGGCCGGATCCGCCGTCGCCGTACGGGCCGAAGGGGCCACCGGGCCCGCCGCCCTGGGCCGGGGTGCCGGGCGGCGGGGGCGGCGGCCAGGAGGGGTCGGGGGCGGACGGCGAGCCGTGGGGACCGCCGTGTCCGGCGCCGGGCGTGCCCGGGGTGCCGTGGGCGGCGGTCGCGTCCTGCGTGGGGGTCCCGTACGGGCCGTGGTCCGGGGCGGTCGTCGGGACGGGGGGCAGGGGCGTCGTCGGGTTGCTGCCCTGGTCGGGTGCCGGGCGCTCCTGAGGTGCCGGAGCAGCGGGGGCATCCGTCCGCGTGGGCGGTGCGGACGGCGCCGGGGGGACCGCGGTGCCCTCGTTCTCGGTGCTCACAGCTTCTCTCCTCGATCCACGGCTCTTTTTCTCGGTCGCACTCGGACACGCTCGTTCACTCGTCGACCGTCCCGGCGCAATGCGGTCGGGCAGGTTCTCTTTGTACGACGTCAGCTTTTCCCACGGGCCGTCAGGGCACGGTAAGCCGTTCCTGTGGGTCCGGGGTCATTCTTTATATAGGGCATTACTCACTTAAGGCGCGCCATTCCGATGCCTCCGACCGGACCTCCGCACCGCTCCTTCCGCACCGACCGCACGTGTACCCGCGCGCGGTGGCACCATGACGCGGTGACCCACGCACGCCAGCACCTCACCCAAGTCGTCGCACACCGCGGGGCCTCCGAGGACGCCCCCGAACACACCCTGGCCGCGTATCGCAAAGCGATCGAGGACGGTGCGGACGCGCTCGAATGCGATGTACGTCTGACCGCCGACGGTCATTTGGTCTGTGTTCACGACCGTCGAGTCAACCGTACGTCCAATGGCCGCGGTGCCGTGTCGGCGCTGGAGCTCTCCGATCTCGCCGCTCTCGACTTCGGTTCCTGGAAGAACCGCGACTCCTTCGCCGGACGCGCCGAGGAGCCGGACTGGGAGCACCGCCCCGAGGACCGGGAGGCCACCTCCGTCCTCACCCTCGAGCGGCTGCTGGAACTGGTCGCCGACGCGGGGCGGCGCGTGGAACTCGCCATCGAGACCAAGCACCCCACCCGGTGGGCGGGCCAGGTGGAGGAACGGCTGCTGTTCCTGCTGAAGCGGTTCGGGCTGGACGCCCCGGCCGACCCGGCGGACTCCCCGGTCCGGGTGATGAGCTTCTCCGCACGGTCACTGCACCGGGTGCGGGCCGCGTCCCCGACGCTGCCCACGGTGTACCTCATGCAGTTCGTCTCGCCCCGGCTGCGCGACGGACGGCTGCCGGTGGGCGTCGACATCGCGGGCCCCTCGATCCGGATCCTGCGCAGCCATCCCACGTACATCGAACGGCTGAAACAGTCCGGTCACCAGGTGCACACGTGGACCGTCAACGAGCCCGACGACGTGGACCTGTGCGTCGGCCTCGGGGTGGACGCGATCATCACCAACCGCCCGCGCGCGGTGCTCGACCAGCTCGGTCGCTGAACCCGCACAACCGTCACCATCTGCGCACCATGTCCATCGCACGGCGCGGTGTCCGAACCGATACGTCACAGAAGGACCGGGATGACGCGCGCCCCTTGACCGCGCACACGCCTCCGGAGCATCCTCACGTCTCGGCCACACCGAAGAAATCCAGCCACATGATGACGGGGAGTGCTCCGGCGCGTTCGGTGCGTGTTCACTCGTTTCGAGTGCGTCACCGCACAGGGATCGGCCGGTTTCCGGTTCAGGCCAATGGGGCATCCACACCGTGGCGTGGGGCAAAGGAGGTCTCGGGGGTGGCGTTGGTGGTGGCACAGGAGGTGCCCGCGTCGTCGTGCATGGCCGTTCCCCACGGCCCTGCGGGCGTGGGGGAAGCGAGGCACCGCATGCGTGCGCAGCTGCGCGCGGGCGGGGTCGCGGACTCGGTCATCGACGATGCCGTACTGATCCTTTCCGAGCTGTTGAGCAACGCGTGCAAGCACGGCAGACCCCTCGGCGACGCCCTCGCGGGCGACGGCGACGTACGGGCCGCCTGGCGCATCGACCCCTGCGGCCGGCTCGTCGTCGAGGTCACCGACGGCGGCGGCCCGACCCGCCCGGCACCGGCCACGCCCTCGGTGACCGCGCGCGGCGGCCGGGGGCTGAACATCATCACCGCGCTGGCCGACGACTGGGGCGTACGCGACGAGGTCCCCGGCGAGGTCACGGTGTGGGTGGTCCTGCAGGACACCGTCCGCGACCCGGCCGCCCGGCACCGCCGGGCCGACTTCGCGGCACGGGTGACGGCCCCTTCCGTGGCCGAGATACCAGGGCTGGGCTTCGCGGAAGCCTTCGACGACCTCGGCTGAGCGGCGGGACGCCGGCTCCGGCCGCACCGCCACCGCCGGCAGAAGCCGCCAGCCCGCTCGGACGGCCGTCTCCGGCAGCCCCCGCGCCTCCGGGAACCGTTGGTCGCCGGAACGACACCTCCGGCCGCACCGCCATCGCCGACAGGAACCGCCGCCCCGCCCGGACGGCCACCTCCCGCGTCCTTCCGGGACCGTCCACCACACTCCCGCCGCCCCTCCGCGGATACCGGCCCCCGCCGGGTGAACGGCTAGGCTCGCGCCGTACGAGACGAGCCGTAACCGGGAGACAGCCACGATGGCCAAGAAGCGCCCCCAGACGAAGGCGGCCAAGCGCCCGCAGCTCACGGACGGGGAGATCCCGGTCGTCGGTGCGCGGGAGCCCTGCCCCTGCGGCAGTGGCCGCCGTTATAAGGCCTGCCACGGACGGGCCGCCGCGCACGCCGTGACCGAGTTGGTGCACCGTCCCTTCGAGGGCCTGGCGGGTGAGTGCGACTGGGTGGCGCTGCGGGAGCTGGTACCGGCGGCCACCGCCGCGCTCACGCTCAAGGACGGCCTGCCCGAGGGCGTCCCGTCGGTCACCCTTGCCACGGTGCTTCCGATGGCCTGGCCGGCGCTGCGCCGCGACGACGGCTCCGTGCTGATCGGTCTGCAGAACGACACGTCCTCCGGCGACATCAGCCGCGACCTCGCCGACACCCTCCAGCGAGCCCTCGACGCGGCCCCTGGCCAGCCTGTGCAGGGCCGGCGCGCACCCGCCGACGGTCCCCGGCTGCAGGACCTGCTCGACCCGGAGGCCGCGTTCGAGCCGGTCGTGCACAGCGGTTTCGAGTTCTGGGTGCCCGACTCGGAGAACGCCACCCCGGAGGTGACCGCCTCCCTGGAACGCGCCAATGCCGCCGCCATCCCCACCGTGAAGCTGGCGGGCGTCGACGCGGCCTACTGGTGCGAGACGCCGGAGAAGAACCACCTGCGGTGGGTCATGCCGCACCCGGAGGAGCAGCTTCTGGACGCTCTGGCGCGGCTGCACGCGGCGGGCCGCTCCTCCTTGGGCGATGGCACCCGCCTGGTCGGTTCGTTCCGCGCCCACGGTCTGACCGTGCCGGTCTGGGACCTGCCGAGCGAGGTCGGCGCCGACGACGTGGAGAAGCCGGCGGCCGAGTTCGCCGAGCGGCTCGCCGCCGCGCTCGCCACCGACGCTCCGCTGACCGCCGACGAACGCCGGGCGCGTGGCGGGCTGACCAACCGCCAGGTCACGCTCAGCTGACGCGGACCTCGGCGGGGACGGCTGTGCTGACCGACCGGTCAGCACAGCCGTCCCGGTGGAAACACCGGCTACATGCGCAACTCCCGGCTCGCACAAGCAAGTCGGTGACCTGAAACGACTGAGATCGAATTTGCGAACCGCCGATCTCTTGTTACCGTTCCAGTAGCCCGGTTGCTGGTGCATCCCCCGTCGCCAGCAACCGGGTCTTTCGTGTCATGGATCGTTCACGGAACGCGTTCATATGCCAACCGGCTGTTTCCGCTGCGGAGTTGTCCGGTGAGATCGGCCGGCGCGGGTGCCCTGACGGCGTCGTGCCGTCCACCGACCGGGGCGTGACTCAGTCGCCGGGCTGGTTGCTTCCGGCCCGCAGCAGCAGCGGTCCGTCCCCGGACCGGGCCGCGAATTCCACGATCGCCTCGTGCTCGTCGAGGTGCCCCCTCCTCGGCCGGCGGGGCGTCTCGCAGACCGCCGGTTCGTCCCCGGACTCCACCGCGCAGTGGACGCGCACGCTGCGACCGCCGGGCGCCATGAGGCTCAGCACGGCGGACGGCGCCGTACCGGTGGCGTTGCGGTAGTAGGTGCGCCCCCAGACCTCGTCACCCAGGACGACGACGCAGGTCTGGGCCTCGATGCCGTCGGGGGAGGAGAGTTCGGGGCCGCAACGCAGAACCGGCGCCCGGAACAGGCCGGTTGACGGGGGCCTCGGTCCGTCAAGGTCGTCGAACGCGCCGGGTGCCCCCTCGGGAACCCCGGTCCGCCCGTCTCCCACTTGATCCCCGGCCGGCGCCTCGGCGTTCCGGTCCGCCGCCCCGCTCCGCACGGCCAGGTCGCCGGCGGCCGCGGATCCGGTCGCGGTGCCGGACCGCTCACCGCGCGTCTCCCCGGGCCGTTCGGCGCCTTCCGACCCCGGCGGGCCGCCGAGGGCCGTGGGCCCCGTGCGTCCCGCCTCCTGCGCGGAACCCAGCGCACCCACCGCGCCCAACGGGCTCGGCGACCCGCCGGACTCCGCCGCCAGCGGCAGCGCGACCACGCAGGCCGTCGCGGCGCCGACGAAGGCGAGCAGACGGGCTGTTCGGGGGTCCCTGGCACGCCCCCCGGCATGACGCGGCATGGTTCCGCAACATAACGCTCCCGGGCCGCCGCGGTGGGCGCCGCGCCGGGATCCCTACAGCTCGGGCGCGCTCACACCCGTACGAGTGAGGGTGTCGACCACGGCGTCCACCACGGCCTCGACGTCGGGCAGCCACGGGGAGGCCGAGCCGGGCAGCGGGGCGCGCTCCCAGGTGATGTCGCCCTGTCCGGTCCCGGACGGCGGGAGGGCGAGGTAACCGCCCTCGCCGTGGAAACGGAGGGAGCCGGGGACGAAGTCCTTCGCGTACAGCAGTTCGCCGAGCTGCTCCAGGGAGTACGGCTTCACCAGGATCGACCAGCGGGTCGGCGAGGCGACGACCGGGCCGAGGCGCATGCCGAGCCGGTCCAGGGACTCGAGGGCGCGGGCGGCCGGCTCCGCGGGCAGCGAGACCGCGCACGGGGCGTGGCCGCCGGTGGCCAGGACCACCGGAGCGGTCGGCCGGTTGCCCCACCACCAGCGCACCATGCGCGCGTCGGTGGTGGCCGCGAGGAGGCCGGGATCGAAGGGATGGGCCCCCGGCACCGTGCATTCCGGGTCAGGGCAGGCGCAGCGGGACCTGCTGCCCGGGTCCGCCGCCACGCCCGGGAGCACCGGCCACTTCCATTGAGTGGCGAAGGTCAGGGCCGCGCCGATCAGCTCAGACGCTCCGTCGCCTCGCCGGGACAGGAGCCTGCGACGCCTTCCGAGGATCTCGCGCATGAGCGCTCGTTCCTTTCCGTTGCACGCCTGGCAACACCGTGGTCACAACATGTGTCGATCACTTCACTGTGCGTACCTGTTGGCGCATCACACCCCTGCTCCGGGCAAGGGGGTCCCCTCCGGGCCGAGCATGGGCTGCCTCCGCGGCCGTTCCACCCATACTGCGTTCATCAAGGGCGTGGGCACGGCGTGGGGGTGGCGAAGTCTGGCGTTTTCCGTCGCGCGTATTTCTCTTCGCCTCCGCCACGGGAGGATGGGGCACGGTCGTCGGTGGTTAAGACGCTCGGGTCCGTCCCCAGGTTCCCGAGTGATTCCCAACCACCCCTGGCCTTCACCGAGTACGTACCCAACACGACCGCTGTGACGCTCCGTCGAGCAAGCCCAGTCGACCGCAATAAGCCTCCCCTTGAGGCAGTTTCAAGCCAATTCCTTCTCGCGGCAAGGGGCGGGTGGGGATTTCCTCTCCAGCCCCCCGGACACCAGGAATCCCAGCAGGACAATGCTGGACATCTCCTTACGAGTACGTGTACATGTGGAGACACTGCCGGCGACGCAGAATGACATGGGGGTTTGCGATGCTTTTGAGCAGTACGTACCGGTCGGAAAGCCGGACACCATGAACGCCCCGCACCCTCCGAAAGTGGCCGGAATCGATTCAACGGTTCCCGCGCCCGCACACACTGTCGCGTCCGTTTCGACGAGTACCTCCCCGGGCGTCCCGCAAAACCCTCCGTCCCCACCCGGCGCACTGCTGCAGGACCGCCTCGCCGGCTGGGTCTCGGACCTCACGACCCTCCACGAGCTCACCGAGCGCCTGGTGCGCACGGCCACCCTCGACGAGGCGCTCCAGGAACTGCTGCGCGCGGGAGCCGCCCTGGTCGGCGCCCGGCGCGGGCTGGTCGTCCTGGAGCCCGCCGACGGTCTCGGCCCCGACACCACCATCGGCCTCGGCCTGGGCCGCGCGGACCTCGGCCACATCGAGACGGTGCCGCGCAGCTCCCTGCCCTACGGCAGGATCCTGGACGGCCTGCCGGGCACCGACGACGGCGTCGTCGAGGCCGACCTGTTCGCCGAGAAGGGCCTGGACCCCCGCCACCGCGAGGTCGCCGCCCGCCTCGGCTACGCCGCGAGCTACGCCCTCCCCCTCACCACCGGGTCCGGCCGGCGCCTGGGTGCCGCCGTGTGGCTCTACGACGAGCCCGCCGAGCCGGAGGAGCGCTGCCGCCACCTCGCCGGCCTGTACACCCGGTACGCCGCGGAGCACCTCGCCCGGCTGCTGGAGCTGGAGCGCACGCGCGCGTCCATGGCCACCATCGCCGACGAGCTGCTGCCCGCCCGCCTGCCCCGGGTCCCCGGCGTCCAGCTGGCCGCCCGCCACCGCACCTGCGCGCGCGGCGGCGGCGACTGGTACGACGCACTGCCGCTCCCGGACGCCGCGCTCGGCCTCGCCGTGGGCTCCGTCACCGGGTCCGGGCCCAGCGCCGTCGCCGCCATGGGCCGGCTGCGGGCGTCCCTGCGCGCGTACGCCGTGATGGAGGGCGAGGACCCCGTCGCCGTGCTGTCCGACCTGGAGCTGCTGCTGCGGCTCACCGAACCGGCCCGGTCCGCCACCGCGCTGTTCGGCTACTGCGAGCCCGCCCTGCGCAAGATCACACTTGCCGGTGCCGGGCACAGCCCGCCCCTGCTGCTGGGCGAGCGCCGCACGCAGTACGTGGAGACGTCGGTGTCCGCCCCCCTGGGCATGCTCGCCTGCTGGGAGGCGCCGAGCGTGGAGATCCACGCGGAGCCGGGCGAGACCGTGCTGCTCTACACCGACGGACTGCTGCACCGCACCGGCGACCCCACCGACCGGGCCTTCGCGCGGCTGCACGCGGCGGCGGCCGGAGTGCCGGCCGCGCTGCGGCACGACCCCGGCGCGATCGCCGACCACGTGCTGCGCACCGTGCTGCCGGACGGCGCGGACCCGGCGGACACCCCCGAGGACGTCGTGCTGCTGGCGGCCCGCTTCGCATAGCAGCGGGGCGGCGGCCCCGGCACCTCCCGTGCGCCCCCGGTAACAGGTCATCGCGCCCCGTGACCGTTTCACCCGGCCGTACCATGGGGGCTGGTCCAGTGCCGTATCGAGGAGGATGACCGCCGTGGCAGAAGAGCTCCCGGAGACCCCGGAGACCGCCGGCCCGGAGACTGCCGAAGAGGAGCCCGTCAAGCAGCGCAAGAACGGCCTGTACCCGGGTGTGTCCGACGAGCTGGCCGAGAGCATGCGCAGCGGCTGGGCCGACACGGAACTGCGCGACCTGGAGCCGATCCCCCAGGCCGCCGAGACCGCCGCCCGGCGCGCCGCGCTGTCCGCCCGCTTCCCCGGCGAGCGCCTGGTCGTCCCCGCGGGCAACCTAAAGACCCGCTCCAACGACACCGACTACGCCTTCCGCGCCTCCGTCGAGTACGCCTACCTCACCGGCAACCAGACCGAGGACGGCGTCCTCGTCATGGAGCCCACCGCCGACGGCCACCGGGCGACGCTCTACCTCCTGCCGCGCTCCAACCGGGAGAACGGCGAGTTCTGGCTGGACGGCCAGGGCGAGCTGTGGGTCGGCCGCCGCCACTCGCTCGGCGAGGCCGAGCAGCTGTACGGCATCCCCGCCTCCGACGTCCGGGAACTGGCCGGCGCGCTGCGCGAGGCCACCGGCCCGGTCCGGGTCGTGCGCGGACACGACGCCGGGATCGAGGCGGCCCTGACCGACAAGGTCACCGCCGAGCGCGACGAGGAGCTGCGGGTCTTCCTCTCCGAGATGCGGCTGGTCAAGGACGACTTCGAGATCGGCGAGCTGCAGAAGGCCGTCGACTCCACGGTGCGGGGCTTCGAGGACGTCGTGAAGGTCCTCGACAAGGCGGAGGCCACCTCCGAGCGCTACATCGAGGGCACGTTCTTCCTGCGCGCCCGCGTGGAGGGCAACGACATCGGCTACGGCTCCATCTGCGCCGCCGGCCCGCACGCCACCACCCTGCACTGGGTGCGCAACGACGGCCCCGTCCGCTCCGGCGACCTGCTGCTGCTCGACGCGGGCGTGGAGACGCACACGTACTACACGGCCGACGTCACGCGCACCCTGCCGATCAACGGCCGCTACAGCGAGCTGCAGAAGAAGATCTACGACGCCGTGTACGACGCCCAGGAGGCCGGCATCGCGGCCGTGAAGCCGGGCGCCAAGTACCGGGACTTCCACGACGCCGCGCAGCGCGTGCTCACCGAGCGGCTCGTCGAGTGGGGCCTGGTCGAGGGACCGGTGGAGCGGGTGCTGGAGCTGGGCCTGCAGCGCCGCTGGACCCTGCACGGCACCGGTCACATGCTCGGCATGGACGTCCACGACTGCGCCGCCGCGCGCACCGAGACCTACGTGGACGGCACCCTCGAGCCGGGCATGGTGCTCACCGTCGAACCCGGACTGTACTTCCAGGCCGACGACCTCACGCTGCCCGAGGAGTACCGCGGCATCGGCGTCCGCATCGAGGACGACATCCTCGTCACCGAGGACGGCAACCGGAACCTCTCCGCCGCGCTGCCCCGCCGGTCGGACGAGGTCGAGCGCTGGATGGCCGGTCTGAAGGGCTGACCGCGCGGCAGGCCCGCGACGAACGGCCGGACACACACGTGTCCGGCCGTTCCCGCGTGTCCGCGGGCGTTCCGCCGGGTCGGACTCCCCGTGGGGCCCGTCGGCCTGCCCTACACGGCGACGAGCGGGGCGTCCTTCCGCCACTTGAGGATCTTGTCGAAGCTCACCACCGCACCGCCGCGGCCCGGTGTGCTGCCGATGTGCACGTGGTCGGCGAGTTCGCGGATGAGGCACAGGCCGCGCCCGTGCTCCGCGTCCGACGGGGCCGGACGGGCCGGGGTGCGGGAGCGGCCGCCGTGGGCGGCGGGAAAGCCGGGCCCCGTGTCGGCCACCTCGATGCGGCACTTCTCGCCGTCGAGGTAGGCGGTCACCCGGTAGGCCTGCGACATGTCGTCCCTGGTGCCGTCCCCGCCGTGCTCGACGGCGTTCGCGCAGGCCTCGCTGAGGGCGACGGACAGGTCGTAGGAGATGTCGGGGTCGACGCCCGCGGTCTCCATCGCGCCGAGCAGCAGGCGCCGGGCGAGGGGAACGCTCGCAGCGTCGCGCCGCAGATGGAGTGACCACCAGATGCTCATGCTCCAGCCTCCCGGCCGCGGCTCGACATACCGTTACGTATTGCCCTGAGTACCCACTCGTAAGCGCGCCGTCGGCGTGATACCGCCCATATGGCGGGTGTGCCGGGGATGCGATCGGTGTATGTGGGACGCGCCGTGGCAGAGGTGATCTTCCGGTCGTAGCGCATCTTGCGGACCTGCCGTACGGGGGCCATGGGGCCAGTGCGATGATGAGGCCGCCATGACTGCCCCCCACCCGCGCACGGCGCGCACCGGACGAGGCCTCCGGGTCCTGCGGGCCGCGGTGTTCGCCGCGGTCTGTGTCGTGCTGGCCGGGGCAGGTCACACACTCGCAGCCCACGAGGCCGTCCCGCTGTGGACGCTCGCCGCGGGCTTCCTCGCCACGGCCGCGGTCGCGGTGCCGCTCTCCGGGCGGGCGCGTTCCGTGCCGGCCATCACCGCCCTGCTGGCGGTCTGCCAGACCGTGCTGCACACGCTGTTCGGTCTCGGGCAGCACGGCGCGGCCGGCGCACCGACCGGGGCGGCGGCCTCCGCGGCCTCCGACGCCTCCCTGATCGCCCAGGCCGCCCGATTGGTGTGCGGGACCACGGCCGCCGCGATCAGTCCCGCGCAGGCCCAGCAGATCCTCACGGACGCGCGGATCCCGCCCGGCGCGGGAGGCACGCACGCGGGCCACGCCCCGGGGGACGCCATGGCCTCGGCCGCGGGCACCTCGATGTCGCTGCTGCCGTCTCTGCCGATGCTCCTGGTGCACCTTCTCGCGGCGGTCGCCACGGGCTGGGTGCTGCGCCGCGGGGACCTGTCCCTGCTGCGGCTGACCGAGCTGTCGGCCCACGGGGTCGCCGAGCGCGCGCTCGTGCGCGGGCTCCGGGCGGCACTGGCTCTGGTGCGGGCCCTGCTCGCGGGGCTGCCGGGGGCGCCGGAGGCGGCCCCCCGCCCGCCGCGGACCGCGCTGCTCGCGCCGCCCGTGCCTCACACCACCGCACTCCAGCACACGGTGATCCGCCGCGGCCCGCCCGCCGCCGGCACCACGTACGCGCTCGCCGTCTGACGCGTCACGACCCGATTCCCCCCTCCGCGACCGCCAACGGTCCCAGGGCGTCACCCGGTCCACGGTTTCCGGTTCCTCCGGACCCGTCCCCGGGCCGCCGGACCCGCGGTGCCCGGTCCGCGGTGAGGGACGGGCGTCCGCGTGCGGCACACACGCGCGTGCGGTCCGTTCACGCGTGTGCGGCGCCGGGCCGTCCTCCCCGAGGAGCGGCACGCGCCCGGCACGCGTATCCCTCACCGTCAGCGAAACCCAACGAAGCGGAGTGCTTCTGCCATGAAGGCTTCCCGACTCACCACCGCCGGCGCCGTCGCCGGTGTCGCCGTTCTCGCCCTGGCCGCCCCCGCGGCCGCGCACGTCAGCGTGCAGCCCGAGGGCGAGGCCGCGAAGGGCGGCTACGCGGTCGTCAACTTCAAGGTGCCCAACGAGCGTGACAACGCCTCCACCACCAAGGTGGAGGTGACCTTCCCGACCGAGCACCCGCTGGCCTCGGTGATGCCCCAGCCGGTCGCCGGCTGGGACGTGAAGGTCACCAAGTCCAAGCTGGACAAGCCCCTGGAGATGCACGGCAAGAAGATCGACGAGGCCGTCACCAAGGTCACCTGGACCGCCGACGGCGACGGCATCGAGCCGGGCTTCTTCCAGAAGTTCCCGGTGTCCGTCGGCACCCTGCCCGAGAACGCCGACGACCTCGTCTTCAAGGCCCTGCAGACGTACTCCAACAAGGAGGTCGTCCGCTGGATCGAGGTGCCGCAGAAGGGTCAGGACGAGCCCGACCACCCGGCTCCCGTCCTGACCCTGTCGGAGGCGTCCGGTGACGGCCACCACGGCGCGTCGGACGACAAGGCCGCCGACGACGCCGGTTCGGCGAAGAACGCGTCCTCCGAGGCGTCCGCCGCCTCCGGCTCCGACAGCTCCGCCGGCTCGGACACCACGGCCCGTGTGCTGGGTGTCGTCGGCATCGTGGTCGGCGCCGTCGGCGTCGCCTACGGCGTACTCGCCGGGCGCAGGCGCACCGCCTGAGCCCGCCCATCCGACGGCGGGCGCCGGGAGGCCCACGGCAGTGCGGCCTCCCGGCGCCCGCCGGAGCACTCACCACCGGGACACCGAATCTCATGCGCAAGAACACCTTCGCCGCGGCGGCCCTGCTCGCCGCCGCCTGCCTGACCCTCTCCGCCTGCGGCGCCAACGACGACAACAGCGGCAACCCGGTCGCCGTGGTCTCCGAGGACGCCGCTGCCGAGAAGGCGGCCACCCTCCTCGACAAGCCGTTCGAGAAGCCCGACCTCGTCCTCACCGACACGAACGGCAAGGAGTACGACTTCCGCAAGGAGACCGCGGGCAAGCCGACGCTGATCTACTTCGGCTACACGCACTGCCCCGACGTCTGCCCGCTGACGATGAACAACATCGCCGTGGCCAAGAAGCAGCTCTCCAAGGAGCAGCAGGACCAGCTGCGGATCGTGTTCGTCACCACCGACCCCGAGCGGGACACCGCCCCCGCGCTGGGCAAGTGGCTCAAGGGCATCGACTCCCAAGTCGTCGGCCTGACCGGGGACTTCTCCACCATCCAGGCCGGCGCGCGCACCCTGGGCATCACCATCAACCCGCCGCGCAAGGACGACCAGGGCAAGACGGTCTCCGACCACGGCACGCAGGTCGTCGCGTTCTCCCCGAAGACCGACGGCGGCTACCTGCTCTACGGCGAGGACGCCACCGTCGAGGACTACACCCAGGACCTCCCCGAGATCATCAAGGGTGAGGCACCGTGAGGCGTGTCGCGGGCGCGGCCCTCGCCGTCGCGGGAGCGCTGGTCCTGACCGGTTGCGGCGGCTCCGAGTCCGGCGGGAAGGACGCCGGCGGCACGCCCGACCTGTCCGTCGGCTCCGCGTACATGCCGCAGCCCGTGTCGGACATGGCGGCCGGGTTCCTCGTCATCACCAACAAGGGCGGCGCGGCCGACCGGCTGACGTCCGTGGACAGTGACGTCGCCGGTTCGGTGACCGTGCACGAGACCGTCGACGGGTCCATGCGGGAGGTGGACGGCCTCGACATCCCGGCGAACGGCCGCCTCGTCCTGGAGAGCGGCGGCAACCACCTGATGTTCGAGGAGCTGAAGCGGAAGCCGAAGGAAGGCCAGAAGGTCGCCGTGGAACTCCGGTTCGCCCAGTCCGACCCCGTCACGGTCGAGATTCCGGTGAAGGCCGCCACCCACACGCCGAAGCACGGACACTGAGGGAGACACCCCCGTGACCCAGACCATCGCGCCCCGCGTCCGGATCCTGGTGCTGCTGTTGCTGGCCGTCACCGGCGCGCTGCTCGCCGGGGCCGCTCCCGTCTCCGCGCACGCCGCGCTGACGGGCAGCGATCCCCAGCAGGGGACGGTGGTCGACAAGGCCCCGGCCCAGGTGTCGCTCACCTTCTCCGAGCCCGTCGCGATCAGTGACGACGCCCTGCGCGTGCTCGACCCGAAGGGCAAGCGCGTCGACCGGGGCGACCCGGACAACCCCGACGGCACCACGTACACCGTGCGCCTGCACAGCGGGCTGCCCGACGGCACGTACACCGTGACGTACCAGGTCGTGTCGGCGGACAGCCATCCCGTCGCCGGGGCCTTCAGCTTCTCCGTCGGCGCGCCCTCCGAGACCACGGTGTCCGTCTCGGGCCAGGCGCCGGACGAGGGCCTGGTCGGCCTGCTGTACGGCTTCGGGCGCTACCTGGCGTACGCCGGGTTCGTGGTCCTGGTCGGCGGGGCCGCGTTCGTGCTCGCCTGCTGGGGGCGCGGGTCGTCGGTGCGGGCGGTGCAGCGGCTGGTGGTCTCCGGGTGGCTCGCGCTCACCGCGTCCACCCTGGGCATGCTGCTGCTGCGGGGTTCCTACACCACGTCGGGGGCCTTCGGCGACGTCTTCGACCTGTCGCTGCTCGGGCAGGTGCTGCAGACCAAGACGGGTGCGGCCCTGGTCTCCCGGCTGCTGCTGCTCGCGGCCGCGGCGCTGTTCATCGCCGTGCTGTTCGGTGCCTACGCCCGTCCCGCGGCCGACGACGACGCCGAGACCGACGGGGACGGCACCGACAGGACCGGCAGCGGTGCCGCTCCGGGTGACGGGGGCGAGGAGCGGAAGCGGGACCTCACCTTCGGTCTGGCGATCGGCGGCACCGTGGTGGCGGCCGGTCTCGCGGCGACCTGGGCCCTGTCCGAGCACGCCTCCACCGGAATCCAGACGGGCATCGCCATGCCCGTCGACGTGCTCCACCTGCTGGCGGTCGCCGCGTGGCTGGGCGGACTCACCACCCTGCTCGTCGCGCTCTACCGGGCGCCCGCGGACACCCCGGTCGGCCCGGAGGCCGTCCGGCGGTTCTCCCGGATCGCCTTCGGCAGCGTGATCGCGCTCGTCCTGACCGGGATCTACCAGAGCTGGCGGCAGCTCGGCTCCTGGTCGGCGTTCACCGACACCCGGTACGGGCAGTTGCTGCTCGCCAAGATCGTGCTGGTGGCGGTGCTGGTCGGGATCGCCGCCCTCTCCCGGCGCTGGACAGCACGCCTCGCGGAGCCGACGGCGACGGTGACGGCGACGGCAGCGACCCGGGTGCCTGCCGCACGCGCGGAGAAGCAGACGGCGGGCGCCGCGTCCGCCACGGAGGCCGACGCCGGGACCACCGGAGAGGTCGGGAAGGCCGGCTCGACGACCGCCGTGAAGGCCGAGGCCACGGCCGGGGCGAAGACCGGGACACCGGCGAGGACGGCAGCCGAGGCGGACGGGCCCCCGGCCGACGAGCCCGCAGTCGACGAGCCCGCAGCCGATGGGGCCGCGGCCGACGAGCCCGCAATCGATGGGGCCGCATCCGATGGGTCCGCGACCGACGAGCCCGCGACCGACGGGGAGAAGGCCACGGACGGCAGCGGGACGGACGCCGTGCGGGCCGCCCAGCTCGCCCGGCAGCGGGCCGCCGTGGAGAGCGCCCGGCAGAAGCGGGTGCGCGACGCCGACCCGAACCGGTTCGGGCTGCGCCGCTCCGTGCTCGCCGAGGCGGCCGTCGCCGTCGTCCTGCTCGCCGTCACCACCGCGCTGACCCAGACCGAGCCGGGCCGGACCGAGCAGGAGGCGAGAGCGGCCGCCTCGGTGTCGGACTCCGCCGAGGCCGCCACCGGCCAGGGTTCGGGGGCGGTGACCCTGAACATGCCGTTCGACACCGGCGGCGAGAAGGGCAAGGGCGTCGTCACGGTCGACCTCGACCCCGCGCGCGTGGGCAACAACGCCGTCCACGTGTACGTGGAGCGCACCGACGGCACGCCCTTCGACATCCCCGAGGTGCAGATCGCCTTCACCCTCGCCGCCAAGGACGTCGGACCGCTGCCCGTGGCACCCGACCGCATCACCGCCGGACACTGGTCGGCGAGCGGGGTGCAGATCCCGCTCGCCGGCGACTGGAAGATCGAGGTGACCGTGCGCACCTCCGACATCGACCAGGTGACCGTCTCCAAGAACGCGCAGATCGGCTGAACGACCATGCCCGACCAGTCCCTTCCCGAGACCCGTACCCCGGAGGCACCCGAGGCGGCGGACACCGCCCGCCCTGCCCCCGACGGCATCTCCCGGCGCCGCCTGCTCGGCACCGCGGGCGCCACCGGGATCGTGTTCGGCGCGGCGGGCGGCGCCGTGGGATACGCGTCGGCGCCCGCCGGAGCGGCCACCCCGCTCGCCTCGGTGGGCGAACGCCGGGTGATGTTTCACGGGAAACATCAGCCCGGCATCGTCGAGGGGCTGCACGCGCGGGGCCATCTCGTCGCCTTCGACCTGGCCCCCGGCGCCGGGCGCAAGGAGGCGGCGGCCCTGCTGCGCCGCTGGTCCGACACGGCCCGGCGTCTGATGGCGGGTGAGCCGAGCGGGCAGGGCGACACCGGCGTCGCGCGTGACGCCGGCCCCTCGTCGCTGACGCTGACCTTCGGGTTCGGGCACAGCTTCTTCGGACGCACCGGCCTGGAGAAGCAGCGCCCCGTGGCCCTGGATCCGCTGCCCGACTTCTCCTCCGACCAGCTGGACAAGAAGCGCAGCAACGGCGACCTGTGGGTGCAGATCGGGGCCGACGACGCCCTGGTCGCCTTCCACGCCCTGCGGGCGATCCAGAAGGACGCGGGATCGGCGGCGCGGGTGCGCTGGCAGATGAACGGCTTCAACCGGTCCCCGGGCGCCACCGCGCGCCCCATGACGGCCCGCAACCTGATGGGCCAGATCGACGGGACCCGCAATCCCAAGCCCGCCGACGCCGACTTCGACCAGCGGATCTTCGTGCCGGACAAGGGCGAACCCGCCTGGATGGCGAACGGCTCCTACGCCGTCGTCCGCCGCATCCGCATGCTCCTGGACGACTGGGAGAAGCTGCCGGTCAAGGAGCAGGAGGCGGTCATCGGGCGCCGCAAGTCGGACGGGGCGCCGCTGTCGGGGGGCACCGAGACGTCCCCCATGGACCTGGAGAAGACCGACTCCCGGGGCAACCTGGTCGTCCCCTTCAACGCGCACGCGCGCATCACCCGCCCCGACCAGAACGGCGGCGCCGCGATGCTCCGGCGCCCGTTCTCGTACCACGACGGCATCGACGCCGACGGGGTGCCGGACGCGGGTCTGCTGTTCATCTGCTGGCAGGCGGACCCGCTGCGCGGCTTCGTGCCGGTGCAGCGCAAGCTGGACCGCGGCGACGCCCTGACGCCGTACATCCGGCACGAGGCCAGCGGCCTGTACGCGGTGCCGGGCGGTGCGGCGGAGGGCGAGTATGTCGGCCAGCGGCTCCTGGAGGGGTGAAACCCGGCCGCTGTCACTCCTCGGGGCACATCCGGGCGGTACACGGGGGCGGGCCCATTAGGGTGAAGACATGCCAGCGAGCTACGCGTATCTCGGCCCCGAGGGCACCTTCACCGAAGTCGCCCTGCGCACCCTCCCGGAGACGGCCACCCGGGAGCTCGTCCCGTACGTGTCCGTGCAGTCCGCGCTCGACGCCGTCCGCGCGGGCGAGGCGGAGGCCGCGTTCGTGCCGATCGAGAACTCCGTCGAGGGCGGCATCACCACCACCCTCGACGAGCTGGTCGCGGGCAGCCCGCTGATGATCTACCGCGAGGTGCTGCTGTCGATCACCTTCGCCCTGCTGGTCCGCCCCGGCACCAAGATGTCGGACATCAAGACGGTCACCGCGCATCCGGCGGCCCAGCCGCAGGTCCGCAACTGGATGAAGGCGCACCTGCCGGACGTGCACTGGGAGTCGGCCGCCTCGAACGCGGACGGGGCGCGGCTGGTCCAGGAGGGCCGGTACGACGCCGCCTTCGCCGGGGAGTTCGCGGCGGCCCGGTACGGGCTCGAGCCGCTGGAGACCGGGATCCACGACGCGGAGAACGCCCAGACCCGGTTCGTGCTGGTGGGCCGCCCCGCACGGCCCGCGGCCCCCACGGGTGCCGACAAGACCTCCGTGGTGCTGTGGCAGCGGGACGACCACCCCGGCGGACTGCGCGATCTGCTGGGCGAGTTCGCCACGCGGGGCATCAACCTGATGCTGCTGCAGTCCCGGCCGACCGGCGCCGGCATCGGCAACTACTGCTTCTGCATCGACGCCGAGGGCCACATCTCCGACCGGAGGGTCGCCGAGGCGCTGATGGGCCTCAAGCGGATCTGCCTCCAGGTGCGCTTCCTCGGCTCCTACCCGCGGGCCGACGCCGGACCGGGATCGCATCCCTCGCTTCCGGGGACGTCGGACGAGGAGTTCGTGGCGGCGGCGGACTGGGTGGCGCGCTGCCAGGACGGCCGGTTCTGAGACCCCGTTCTGAGAGCCGGTACGCGTGTGACGGATGGGGCCCCAGGGCGTCGGCCGTCGGTCCTACCTGCTGATCTTCGCCATCCACAGGAGTTATCCACAGGTCCGCTTCTCGACCTGGGGACAAGTCGACACCAAGGTGCCGTACGGTCGACAAATCGCCCTTCTAGCCATGATCGCTGCCACCTGGCGGCACATCACCCTTCGTCCACTCTTTTCCCTGCGTCAACCCTTTGAGGTGACGCCTTTCCACTCGAAAGTGGGGATAAAGCGAGGTCGGACCGGGAATCCTCGACGCCGGCCGAGCCTTTCGGAGTGATCAATTCCAATGTCCACAGATCTTCCCCACACCCTGTGGATAACTTTCCCCGCAGCGGCGACCTCTGTGGACAAGCAACTCCCAAGTCCCCTGCCCCGCAAGGGAATCCAGTCAATCACCACACCCTCGCCTGACCCGTTCCGGGGAACCGATCACCCTCATTGACCGCGAGGAACACAAGGCGCAATTCGCCAATAACGGAACGTAAGCCACCCCGGTCGCAATAGTGGGTCGTGGCCCGTCACCGCACACCGGTAGCCTTGACCGCGTGATTGACCTTCGCCTGCTCCGTGAGGACCCCGACCGTGTGCGTGCGTCGCAGCGCGCCCGTGGAGAGGACGTCGCCCTCGTCGACTCCCTCCTGTCCGCCGACGAACGGCGCAGGTCGTCCGGCGTCCGCTTCGACGAGCTGCGCGCCGAACAGAAGGCACTCGGCAAGCTGATCCCCAAGGCGTCCGGTGACGAGAAGGCCGAGCTGCTGAAGAAGGCGGGCGAGCTCGCCGCCGCGGTGAAGGCCGCCGACGCCGAACGGGACGCCGCCGACGCCGAGACCCAGGAACTCCTGCTGCAGCTCAGCAACCTCGTCCACCCCGACGTCCCCGTCGGCGGCGAGGAGGACTTCGTCACGCTGGAGACGCACGGCACCGTCCGCGACTTCGGCGCCGAGGGCTTCGAGCCCAAGGACCACCTGGAACTCGGCCAGATCCTCGGCGCCATCGACGTCGAGCGCGGCGCGAAGGTCTCCGGATCCCGCTTCTACTTCCTGACCGGTGTCGGCGCCCTGCTCGAGCTGGCGCTGGTCAACGCGGCGATCGCGCAGGCCACCGCCGCCGGCTTCACCCCGATGCTCACCCCGGCCCTGGTCCGCCCCCAGTCGATGGCGGGCACCGGCTTCCTCGGCCAGGCCGCCCAGGACGTGTACCACCTCGACAAGGACGACCTCTACCTGGTCGGCACGTCCGAGGTGCCCCTCGCCGCGTACCACATGGACGAGATCATCGAGGCGGACCGCCTGCCGCTGCGCTACGCGGGCTTCTCGCCCTGCTTCCGCCGCGAGGCCGGCTCGCACGGCAAGGACACGCGCGGCATCTTCCGCGTGCACCAGTTCGACAAGGTCGAGATGTTCTCCTACGTCACCCCCGAGGAGTCGCAGGCGGAGCACCAGCGGCTGCTGGAGTGGGAGAAGCAGTGGCTGACGTCGCTGGAGCTGCCGTTCCGCGTGATCGACGTCGCCTCGGCCGACCTGGGCTCCTCCGCGGCACGCAAGTACGACTGCGAGGCGTGGATCCCGACCCAGGGCAAGTACCGCGAGCTGACCTCCACCTCGGACTGCACGGAGTTCCAGTCCCGGCGCCTGCAGATCCGGGTCCGTGAGGACAAGAAGGTGCGCCCGCTCGCCACGCTCAACGGCACCCTGTGCGCCGTACCGCGCACCATCGTGGCGATCCTGGAGAACCACCAGCAGGCCGACGGGTCGGTGCGCGTGCCCGAGGTGCTGCGCCCCTACCTGGGCGGCCGTGAACTGCTGGAGCCGGTCGCCAAGTGAGTACCGCAGCATCGCCCTTCCCGTACCGGCTCGTCGCCACCGACCTCGACGGCACGCTGCTGCGTGACGACCACTCGGTGTCGCAGCGCACCCGGGACGCACTCGCCGCCGCCACCGCGGCGGGTGCCGCCCACATCGTCGTCACCGGGCGCGCGGTCCCCTGGACCCGGCCGATACTCGACGACCTCGGCTACCGGGGCCTCGCCGTGTGCGGTCAGGGCGCCCAGGTGTACGACGCGGGCGAGCACCGGCTGCTGACGTCGGTGACGCTGGACCGGCAGCTGGCCGGGGTGGCGCTCGCCAAGATCGAGGCGGAGACCGGCCCGCTGCACCTGGCGGCGAGCCGTGACGGCCTGGACGGCGAGGTGCTGGTCGGGCCCGGGTACGAGGTCGTGGGCGGACTGCCCGCCACCCCGTTCACGGACGCGTCCGACCTGTGGACGGCACCCCTGAACAAGCTGTACATCCAGCACCCGTCCCTGACCTCGGACGAGCTCGCCGACGTGGCCGCCCGCACCGCGGGCGGGTTCGTCACCGTCACCATGGCGGGCGAGGGCATCGTCGAACTGCTGCCCCTCGGGCTGTCCAAGGCCACCGGGCTGTCGCTGGCGGCCCGCCGCCTGGGCGTGAAGGCCGCCGGGACGATCGCCTTCGGCGACATGCCGAACGACGTCCCGATGTTCGGCTGGGCCGCGCACGGCGTGGCGATGGCCAACGCCCACCCGGAGCTGCGGGCGGTGGCCGACGAGGTGACGTCCTCCAACGAGGAGGACGGGATCGCGCTGGTCCTGGAGCGTCTGCTGGGCTGATCACGCCGGGCGTCCGGCGTCTCGCGGAGGATGCACGGATCGAACGTGCGCGGGCTCGCGCCCGACCGCGGCTCACCGGTGACCGGAACGACGGTTCCGGCCCGGCCGAGCCGGTGCCTTGCCTCTCGGCCAATCCCCCGGGTGGGCGGCCCACGCGCTGTGCGGGCGCGTGCTCGAAGCGGCCGCCCCGGGCAGCTCCCGCGTGCGGGGCGGACTCGACGGAGCGTGGGGCTACTCCGGAATCCGCCGCGGGCTGCCCCGAAGGGAGCCGGACGTCCTGCCGTGCAGTGGCATCGTCCCGCTCCTCTCCCGGACCATGACACCGGACCTTCCCGGCGTTGCGGACACCCCTACTCTGCCCCGGCGGACAGGTCGGACGCCACCGAATAAACCGGGCGGGCGCCTTCACCGGCCCGCGCCCGGTGAACGCGCGGCGGGCGGTGCGTCCGGCGTCTGCCAGGACGTACCGCCCGCCGTCGCGGACCGGTCAGGGACGGCTGTCCCGGACGGTCACTCCTCCCCGGCCAGCGTCAGCGCGCGCAGCTTCTGGCCCGCGAACCAGGTGGCCAGCACGGTGACCACGACCAGCAGGACGGTCGCGGTGGTCAGGCCGACGTCCGAGGTGACCAGGGTGCCGTCGTTGACCTTCTCGGCGACGGCCAGCGACCACTGCTGGACGCTGAGGGTGCGCGCGCCGGACACCAGGGAACCGAACAGCGCCTCCCAGACGAGCGCGTAGACCAGACCGAACACCACGGCGTGCCGCGAGACGGTGCCCAGCAGCAGGAACATCGCCGCGTAGGCGATGGAGGCGACCAGCGCCGCCACCGTGTAGGCGACGGCGATCTGCTGGCCGTTGCCGTTGAGGATGAATCCCGCGATCAGCGTGGGCACGGCCGAGAAGACCATGGTGACGGCGATCGCGACGATCAGCTTGGTGAAGATGATGGTGGGCCGCTTGATCGGCTTCGACAGCAGGTACACCACCGAGCCGTCGTCGATCTCGGGCCCGATGGCGCCCGTGCCCGCGATGACACCGATGATCGGCACCATGGTGGCGAGCGCGAGCCCGCCGAGCACGTCGGCGGCCGTCTGGTCGTCGACACCGGCGAGTGCGCGCACCGCCAGGGAGATCACGATGAGCAGCAGCGGCAGGGCACCGAGGATGAGGGCCCGGCGCCGGCCGAGCAGCGCACGGTAGGTGAGCCGGGCGACAGTGGGGTCGTACATCAGGGCCTCCTACGCCGCGACCAGGTACGAGAACACGGACTCGAGGGACTCGTCCGACGGCGAGACCGTGAGCAGGCGGATGCCGTGCTCCTTGGCGACCCGGGGCAGCAGGGCCGTGAACCGGCCGAAGTCGACGGCCTGGATGCGCAGCGCGCCCTCGCTGTGGTCGACCTCGATGCCGGACGTGGACGGGTCGGCGATCAGCGCGGCGGCCAGCGCCCGGTCGTCGCTGGAGCGCACCAGGTAGCGGTGCGGCCGGTCCGTCATCAGGCGCCGGATCTTGCGGAAGTCGCCGCTGGCCGCGTGCCGTCCGGCGACGACGACCTCGATGTGCCAGGCGAGCTGCTCGACCTCCTCGAGGATGTGGGAGGAGAACAGCACCGTGCGGCCCTCGTCGCCCATCCGCCGCAGCAGGTCCATCAGCTGCATCCGCTGGCGCGGGTCCATGCCGTTGAAGGGCTCGTCCAGCAGGAGCAGGGACGGGTCGTGCACCAACGCGGAGGCCATCTTCACGCGCTGTCGCATGCCCTTGGAGTACGTGGCGATCTTGCGGTCCTGCGCGTACTCCATCTCGACCGTGGCGAGGGCCTTCTGCGCCGCCTGCGCGCCCAGGCCGTGCAGTTCCGCGTTGGCGAGGACGAACTCCCGGCCGGTGAGGAAGTCGTACATCGCCTCGCGCTCGGGCACGACGCCGATGTGCCGGTAGATCTGCTCGTTGCGCCACACCGGCTGCCCGTCGAGGGTGACGGTGCCGGTGGACGGGGCGAGGAAGCCGCCCATCATGTTGATGAGGGTGGACTTCCCGGCGCCGTTGGGGCCGAGCAGGCCGGTGACACCCGGGCCGATGGTCATGGTGATGTCGTTGACGGCGACCACGTTGCCGAACCAGCGCGAGACGTGGTCGATGGAAAGAGTGCTCATGGACGCAGCCCATTCCTTGAAAGGGTGATGGCGGGCGACGGGCTGGGCGGGGTCACATTCCCACCTTCTTGTAGCGGCGCACCAGGAGCCCGTAGCAGGCGGCGATCAGGCCCAGGGCGAAGACGACGTACACCACGCCCTCTCCGGTGCCGGGTCCGGTGCCGCCCGGGAAGGTGGACGTGGCGCCCAGGAAGGCGGACTGCACGCCGTCGAGGACGGTGATCGGGGAGAACAGGCCGATCCAGGCGACGGTGGCGCTGCTGCTGCCCTGGTAGTCGGCGATCGCCTGGAGGGTGGAGACCGCCCCGTAGGAGATGGTCAGGACGGCGATCACGGCGGCGATGCCGAAGCCGCGGCGCGGGGTGACCGACGCGATGACCAGGCCGATGCCGGCGAACAGCAGTGAGAGCAGTGCCACGGAGACCAGTCCCTGTGCGAATTCCTTGGTCTGGTCGGCGAAGTCCAGCTTGGCGAGCAGCGCGCCGATGTACAGCACCAGCAGCGGGGCGGCGGTGAGGATGAACAGCGCGGAGGCCAGCGCGGCGTACTTGGCCCGCACGTAGTCGGCGGTCTCGATCGGCCGCGAGAAGTACAGCGGCACGGTCTTGAAGCGCAGGTCGCGCGAAACGGACTGGGGTGCCTGCGAGGCCACGTACAGGCTGATGACGGCCTGCATGATGACCGCGTAGCGGGTGTACTCGACCGGCAGGTCGTTGGCCTTGGTGGCGACGGCGACCGCCACCATGATGGCGGCCGGCACGCACATCACCACGAACAGCAGCATCGGCAGCACCTTGGACTTCACCGACCGGCCGAGGCCGTAGGAGCCGCGCAGCGACTGCGAGTACAGCGAGAGCCGCGCGTACGAACGGCCGAGACGGGGGCCGTCGTAGGAGCGGTAGCCGATGTTGTGGATACGGGTGTCACCCGATGCGGTGGCGGGTGTCTGCACGGAGTGCTCAGCTGCCATGGCCGACCGCCTCCTTCCGCGTCTCGTCGTCGCTGTTCTGGAAGACCTCGGCGATGTGGTGGCGGCGCTGCTCCATGCGCACCAGGCCGAGACCGAGGCCGGCGATGACGTCGCGGACCAGGTCGTACGTCTCCTCGCCGCGCGCGGTGAGCAGCAGCACGTGTCCGGCGCCCGGCAGCCCGCTGCCGTCCTGGACGGTCACCCCGCGCGCGAGGAGGGCGTCGCGCACCGCGCGCGTGCCGTCCGGGTGCTCGTCGGTGTCGGTGACCTCGATGGCGAGGGTGGTGGTGGACTGGGTGAAGTCCGTGGTGGAGCTGGAGCGCAGCAGGCGTCCGCCGTCCACGATGACGACGTGGTCGCAGGTGCGTTCCAGTTCGCCCAGCAGGTGCGAGGTGACCAGGACCGAGATGCCGAAGTCGGTGTGGATGCGGCGGATCAGGCCGAGCATCTCGTCGCGGCCGACCGGGTCGAGGCCGTTGGTCGGCTCGTCCAGGAACACCAGCTGCGGGTCGTGCACCAGGGCCTGCGCCAGCTTCACGCGCTGCTTCATGCCGGTCGAGTAGCCGCCCATGGGGCGGTACCGCTCCTCGTAGAGGCCGACATGGCGCAGGGTGTCCGCGGTGCGCTCGCGCGCGGCGGTCGGCGGCAGTCCGGACATGCGGGCCATGTGGACGACGAACTCCGTGGCCGACACGTCCGGCGGCAGGCAGTCGTGCTCCGGCATGTAGCCGACCCGCTCACGGATGGCCGACCCCTTGGTGGCGACGTCGAGGCCGAGCACTTCGGCACGGCCCTCCGTGGCGGGGGACAGACCCAGCAGGATCTTGATCAGTGTGGACTTGCCGGCCCCGTTGGATCCGACGAGTCCGGTCACACCGGGCCCGACGTCCACGGAGAGCCGGTCAAGCGCGGTCACCCGGGGGAACCGCTTGCTCAGGCTTTTGGTCGCGATCACAGTCACGTCCTAGACGGTAGTGACCCGCGGCAACCCGGTCGTCAGACCGGAGAGCCGTCTTGGTGTCCCCCTGGAGTCGTACGCGCCCGTAGGGGACGCCCTGCCTGAGGGCTATACGGCGGCCGGGTGGGGCACCCGAGCCGTGGCGGCAGGTACCGGAGGCGCTGTTGACGAATGCTCTAACGACTGCGAGATTCGCCGTCATGACGGGGATCGACGGGGCGCGGGAGCGCCGGGTGCACGCGGGTGACGTCGAGTTGTGCGTGGCCGAGCTGGGGGATGCCGGACGGCCCACGGTCGTCCTGGTGCACGGCTACCCCGACAGCAAGGAGGTGTGGTCGCGGCTCGCGACCCGGCTCGCCGAACACTTCCACGTCGTCGCGTACGACGTGCGGGGCCACGGCCGGTCCACGGCACCCCGGCCGCTGCGGGGCGGCTTCACCCTGGAGAGACTGACCGACGACTTCCTGGCCGTGGCGGACGCGGTCAGCCCGGACCGCCCGGTGCACCTGGTGGGTCACGACTGGGGTTCCGTCCAGTCCTGGGAGTTCGCCACCGTCGGGCGCACCGAGGGCCGCATCGCGTCCTTCACCTCGATGTCCGGGCCGTCCCTCGACCACTTCGGCCACTGGATCAACAGCCGTCTGGCCCGGCCCACTCCGCGCCGGATCGGCCAGCTGCTCGGCCAGGGCGCCAAGTCCTGGTACATCTACCTGCTGCACACCCCGGTCCTGCCCGAACTGGCCTGGCGCGGCCCCCTCGGCAAGCGCTGGCCGGGCATCCTGCGGCGCGTCGAGAAGGTGCCCGGCGGCGACTACCCGACCCCCTCCCTGCCGTCCGACGCCGCCCACGGCGCCTGGCTGTACCGGGACAACGTCCGGCCCCGGCTGCGCGCGCCGCGCGCGGACGCCTACGCACACGTGCCCGTCCAGCTGATCACACCGCTGGGCGACCGCTTCCTCTCGGAGCACCTCTACGACGGACTGGAGCAGTGGGCGCCCCGCCTGACCCGGCGGACGCTGCCCACCGGCCACTGGGTGCCGCGCACCCGTCCCGACCAGCTGGCGTCCTGGATCACCGACTTCGTCGAGTCGGTGGAGGAGGGCAGGACGCGGACCGCGCCCCGGGGCCGGTACGCCGACCGGTTCGGCGGCCGGCTCGTGCTCGTCACCGGGGCCGGCAGCGGCATCGGGCGGGCCACCGCGCTGGCGTTCGCCGCGGCGGGCGCGCGCGTGATCGCGGCCGACCGGGACACGGAGTCGGCGCGGCGCACCGCGGAGGAGGCCCGGCGGGGCGGCGCGCAGCGGGCCTGGGCGGAGACGGTGGACGTCTCCGACGAGCGCGGCATGGAGAAGTTCGCCGAGCGGGTCGGCGCCGAGTACGGCGTGGTGGACGTGCTGGTGAACAACGCCGGCGTCGGTCTCGGCGGCCCGTTCCTGGACACCACGGCGGAGGACTGGAGAAGGGTCCTCGACGTCAACCTGTGGGGCGTCATCCACGGCTGCCGCCTCTTCGGCCGGCAGATGGCCGAGCGGGGCCAGGGCGGCCACATCGTCAACGTCGCCTCGGCGGCGGCGTTCCTGCCGTCCCGGTCCCTGCCCGCCTACAGCACCTCCAAGGCGGCGGTGCTGATGCTGAGCGCCTGCCTGCGCGCGGAGCTGGCGGACCGGGACATCGGCGTGACGGCGATCTGCCCGGGATTGGTCAACACCCCCATCACGTCCACCGCGCGGTTCGCGGGGGTGGCGGAGGAGGAGGAACAGCGGCTCCGGAAGCGGGCCGCGCGGCTCTACGGGCTGCGCAATTACCCGCCCGAGAAGGTCGCCGGGGCGATCCTGCGTGCGGTGGTGGACGACGAGGCGGTGGTGCCGGTGACCCCCGAGGCACGGGGCGGGTACGCGCTGTCGCGGTGGATGCCGGGGGCCCTGCGGCGGATCGCGCGGGTGAAGCCCCGGCTCTGACGGCGGCGACTGTCCACAGGATCCTCACTTTTGCTTGTGGATAACTACCCTGAGCTGTGGATCAAACCTCTCTTTCGAAACCCTTCGCGTGATCCGCGTTACGCCCGGCAGTCTGAACGCATGAACGAACAACGCAGAATGAGGGTGTCGAAATACCTCTCCAGACACCTGCGGCACCACCCGGAACGAATCGGACTCACCCTCGACGAGGGTGGCTGGGCCGAGATCGACACCCTGATCGCGGCGGCCGCCGCCCACGGCTTCCGGTTCACCCGGGAGGAGCTCGCCCACGTCGTCGACGCGGACGACAAGCGACGCTTCGCCGTCGAGGGCGCCCGGATCCGCGCCAGTCAGGGCCACAGCATCGAGATCGACCTGGGACTGCCGCCGGCCACCCCGCCGCCGTACCTGTACCACGGCACCGTCGCCCGCTTCCTGGACGCGATCCGCTCCGAGGGCCTGCGGCCCATGAACCGGCACGACGTCCACCTCTCGGCCGACCGCGAGACGGCGACCCGGGTCGGAGCCCGGCGCGGCCGTCCGGTGGTCCTCACGGTGGACGCCGGCGCCCTGCACGCCGACGGCCACGTCTTCCGGGTCAGCGCGAACGGCGTGTGGCTGACGGCGTCGGTGCCCTCCCGGTACCTGCGGTTTCCGCCGGACACATCCGACACGGCATGATCGTCGGCATGGACCAGCTGCCCACCACCGAAGCCGCGGTGACCGCCTTGCGCGCGCTCGCCGACGAGTACGCGCGGGAGATCGAGGTCTCCCACGACATCGGGGCCGACCAGACGTCCCGCCGCACCGCGTCCGGGGTCGGCGTCACGACCGACCCGGACGGCTCCCTCCCCCACGAGGCCCACGTCGAGTTCGGCGGTCGCCCCCGGGTACGCGTGCGGCTGTACCCGGAGGACGACGCCCTGATCGAGGTCGAGAACGTCGAATGCCCCGACGTCCCCCGCGACGAGGTACCGGCCTTCCTCCGCTCCGTCTTCGAGGACCGGGCGTACGTCAAGGCGCGGCGCTTCCCCCCGGGCTACTTCCTCGTCGTGCCGATGCCCCGGGACCGGACGCACAAGGAGTTCATCCCGATGCTCGTCCTGACCCCGTGGCTGAGCGAACGGGTGCGGTGACCCGGCGGCCGCGTGCCGGGGGCGATGCGCGAGTGGCGAGGTCGGGTGCGGGGCACGCGGGCCACGGGCGTGCGGTGTCCGGAGGGCGGCCCCCCTCGGGCGCGTGAGGGTTTCACGTGAAACACCGGGCGGCGCATAGGCTCGGCGGCATGAGTCTGCGCCTGAGCACCGTGATCCTCCCGTACCGCCGTTGGCACGAGGGCGGCCGTTCGGCGTGGGAGCGCGCCGAGGCACTCGGCTTCCACACCGGGTACACCTACGACCACCTGTCCTGGCGCACCTTCCGGGACGGCCCGTGGTTCGGTGCCGTCCCGACGCTGACCGCGGCCGCGGGCGTCACCGACCGGATGCGGCTGGGCACCCTGGTGACCTCGCCGAACTTCCGGCACCCGGTGACCCTCGCCAAGGAGCTCATCTCCCTCGACGACATCTCCGGCGGACGCGTCACCCTCGGCATCGGAGCGGGCGGCACCGGGTTCGACGCCACCGCGCTGGGCCAGGAACCGTGGACACCCCGCGAGCGCGCGGACCGCTTCGCCGAGTTCGTCCCGCTGCTCGACCGGCTGCTGACCGAGGACTCCGTGTCGTACGAGGGCGACTTCTACGCGGCGCACGAGGCACGGAACATCCCCGGCTGCGTGCAGCGCCCCCGGCTGCCCTTCGCCGTCGCCGCCACCGGCCCCCGCGGACTGCGGCTCGCCGCCCGGCACGGACAGGCCTGGGTCACCACGGGCGACCCGAGGCTGTACGAGAACGGCACACCCGAGCAGTCGGTCCAGGCCCTGCGCGGACAGGCGGAGAAACTGGCCGACGCCTGCGCCGAGCTGGGCCGGAACCCCGACGACGTCGACCGGATCCTCCTCACCGGATTCACTCCGGACCGCGGACGGCCGCTCGAGTCCCTCGACGCCTTCGTCGACTTCGCCGGCCGGCACGCCGAACTGGGCTTCACGGAGCTCGTGATCCACTGGCCCATCCCGGACTCGGACTTCGCCGCCGACGAGAAGGTCTTCGAGCGGATCGCCATGGAGGCCCCGGCGCAGCTGCGGTGACGAGCCGCCCGGCCGCCGGACGCGGCCCCGGGCCGGGGACCCGCCCCGGGGCACGGTGGGGGCGTACCGCCCGGGTCGTACGGCGCACCTTCGGCCGGGAACGCTGCAGGCAGGAGCGGTGGCCACTCAGATGTGCGGAGCGCCACACAACCGTGCGGGCATATGCGGGACAATGGACGCGTGACCTCAGCGACCCGACGGCCCGAGACGCCGGCCTCCCCCCTCACCCCGCCCCGGCTCATCGCCACCGACCTCGACGGCACCCTGCTGCGCGACGACAAGTCCGTGTCCCCCCGCACGGTCGCCGCGCTGGCCGCCGCAGAGGAGGCCGGTATCGAGGTCTTCTTCGTCACCGGCCGCCCCGCCCGCTGGATGGACGTGGTCAGTGACCACGTCCACGGCCACGGCCTCGCCATCTGCGGCAACGGCGCGGCGGTCGTCGACCTGCACGGCGGCCCCGGCGCCCACCGCTTCGTCACCGTGCGCGAACTGGCCCGGGACAACGCCCTGGACGCCGTGCGCCGACTGCGCGAGGCCGCCCCGGGCACGATGTACGCCGTCGAGCAGACCTACGGCTTCCACCAGGAGCCCCAGTACCCGAAGTTGCACATGGAGGTCCCGGACACCCTGGCCCCGGCGGAGGAGTTGCTGGCGCCGGACGCCCACACCGCCGGTGAACCCGTGCTCAAGATCCTCGCCCACCACCCCTCGCTCGACCCGGACGCCTTCCTCACCCTGGCCCGGCTGGCGATCGGCGACCGCGCCAACGTCACCCGCTCCAGCCCCAGCGCCCTGCTGGAGATCAGCGGTCCCGAGGTGTCCAAGGCCAGCACCCTCGCCCTGTGCTGCGCCGAGCGCGGCATCTCGCACGACGAGGTCGTCGCGTTCGGCGACATGCCCAACGACGTCGAGATGCTGACCTGGGCGGGCAGCTCCTACGCGATGGGCAACGCCCACCCGGACGTCCTCGCCGCCGCGTCGGGGCGCACCGTCGCCAACAACGACGACGGCGTGGCCGTGGTGATCGAGCAGATCCTCGCGGAGCACTACTAGGCGATGCCCGGGCGGCGTCCGGAGCAGGAGACCGCCGGCCGGCCGGGCAGGTGGTCACCGCAGTGACACGTTCCGCCGGGCCAGCCACGGCACCGGGTCGACCGCCGACCCCATCTCGGGCGTGACCCGCACCTCGAAATGCAGGTGCGGGCCGGTGGAGTTGCCGCTGGTGCCGGCCTGGCCGATCCACTGGCCGGTCCGGACCCGCTCGCCCTGGTCGACCGCGGCGGCGGCCAGGTGGGCGTACTGGGTGTAGTAGCCGCCCGCGTGCTCCACCACGATCTCGATGCCGAAGGCGCCGTGGCAGGACACCTTGACCACCCGGCCCGCGCCCACGGCCCGCACCGGCGTGCCGATCGGCACGGCGAAGTCCTGTCCGGTGTGCCGGTTCGCCCACCGCGCCCCGCCGCTGCCGTACGAAGCGGACAGCTCGTAGGCCTCCACCGGCGCCACCCAGGGGTTGTCGTACCGGGTCTCCGGCTGGTCCAGCCGGACCGCGCCGCGGCAGGCCCCCGCGGCGACCGAGGCGTCGGCCTGCCCCTGGAGCTTCCAGCGGGCGGCCTCCAGCTTCTGCTCGATCCCGCTCTTCACCGCGGCGAGCTGCTTGTTGCGCTGATCCAGCCGACTCCAGGCCGCCGCGGCCTTCCGCTCGTCCCGGGCCAGCCGCTTCTCCGCCCGCACGCTCTTCTCGATCGCGTTGTCGAGCGCCAGGTCGGCCTTCCACAGGGCGCGCTGACCCCGCATCACCTCCTCCGGATTGTCCGCGAGGAGCATGTGCGCCGTGAGCGGCAGGCCGCCGCCGCTGCGGTACTGCGAACGCGCGATCCTGCCCAGGTCCTCGTTCAGGGCGTCGGTCCTGCGCCGTTCGCGGTCGAGCAGCTTCTCCAACCGCTGCGCCTGGGCACGCTGCTTCTCCGCCTCGCGCCGGCCCTGCTCGTACGTCCTGGTCGCCGCCTCGGCCTCCTCGTACAGCCGCACGACCTCCGTGCCCAGACCGGACGCCGAGCCGTGGCCGGGCACGTGACCGCCCGCGTCGCCACCGACGTAGCCGCCGTCGGCGGGCCGGGCGGCCAGGACGGCCAGCGCGCACAACAGCACGGCGGCGGGCAGCGGGTGACGGCGGACGAGGCGCATGACAGCGATCCTGCGCCCGCTCCGGCCACCCGGTCCTGTTCACGTCGTACACCTGGGGGACGCCCCGCCCCGGATGGTCCAGCGCAGCGTCGCGTCAGGTGAGTTGACGCGCCCTCAGCATCGGGCGCGGTGGGACCTGCCCGGACGCCGGCCGGCCTACCGCACGCCGACCAGCAGGTCCGCCTCCGCTTCCTGCCGCACCATCCCGCGCAGCGGCCCGTCCGCACCGGCCAGTTCCGCGTACGGCCCGCGCTGCACCACGCGTCCCTCGTCCAGCACGATCACCTCGTCCACCGCCTCAAGACCGGCCAGCCGGTGGGTGATGAGCAGCGTGGTGCGCCCCTCGGTGGCGGCCAGCAGGTCGGCGGTGAGCGCGTCGCCCGTCGGAAGGTCGAGATGCTCGGCCGGCTCGTCGAGCACCAGGACCGGGAAGTCGGCGAGCAGCGCGCGGGCCAGGGCGAGGCGCTGGCGCTGGCCGCCGGACAGCCGTGCGCCGTGCTCGCCGACGAGGGTGTCGAGTCCGTCCGGCAGGCTCCGCGTCCACTCCAGCAACCTGGCCCGGCCGAGGGCGTCGCGCAGTTCCTCCTCGGTCGCGTCCCGCTTCGCCAGCAGCAGGTTCTCCCGCAGCGAGCTGTCGAAGAGGTGCGCGTCCTGCGCGCACAGCCCCACCAGCCGCCGCACGTCGTCGCCGTCCAGCGCGTACGCGTCCACTCCGGCCAGCGTGTAGCCGCCCGCGCGGGCGTCGAGGAACCGCAGCAGCACCTGCGCCAGGGTCGTCTTGCCGGAGCCGGACGGGCCCACCACGGCGATGCGGCGGCCCTGTTCCAGCGTCAGGTCGAGCCCGCTGAGGGCGTCCCGGTCCTGCCCCGCGTACCGGGCGGACAGGTCCCGCACGACGAGCGGGAACGGCGAGGCGGGCGCCTGCCGCGGCTGTTCCGGCTCACGCACCGGCACCGGCGCGTCCAGCACGTCGAGCACGCGCTCGGCGCTCTTGCGCACCCGCTGCCGGTACTGCACGGCGAGCGGCATCCCGAGGACGGCCTCGAACGCGGCGAGCGGAGTGAGCACGACGACGGCCAGGGCCACGCCCTCCAGGCGGCCGTCGGCCACCGCCTGCACGCCGACGACGGCGGCCGCTGCGACGGTCAGGCCGGAGATCAGCGCCGTGAGTCCGTCGCCCAGCGCGGTGGCGGTCGCGGCCCGCGAGGCGATCCGGGTGAGGGTGTTGTCGGCCCGCCGGGCCGCGGTGGTCTGCTCCGGCAGGGCACCGGCGACGGTGAGTTCCGCGGTGCCGGTCAGCAGATCGGTCACCCGGGTCGCGAGCACGCCGCGGGCGGGCGCCAGCCGCAGCTCCGCACGCCGGGCGACGGCTCCGGTGAGGAGCGGCACCCCGGCGCCCGCCGCCAGCAGTCCGGCCGCCAGGACGGCCCCGGCCTCGGGCAGCAGCCAGGCCGTGAAGCCGACCGACAGGGCGGAGACCACGACGGCCGCACCGGCCGGGAGCAGCCACCGCAGCCAGTAGTCCTGCAGTGCGTCCACGTCGGCGACCAGCCGGGAGAGCAGGTCACCGCGCCGTGCACCGCGCAGCCCGGCCGGCGCCAGCCGCTCCAGGCGCCGGTACACCGCCACCCGGGTGTCGGCGAGCATCCGCAGCACCGCGTCGTGCGACACGAGCCGCTCGGCGTAGCGGAACACGGCGCGGCCGATGCCGAAGGCGCGCGTGGCCGTGACCGCCACCATCAGATACAGCACCGGCGGCTGCTCCGAGGCCCGGGAGATGAGCCAGCCGGACGTCGCCATGAGCCCGACGGCACTGCCCAGCGCGAGGCTGCCCAGCAGCAGGGCCAGGGCGAGCCGCCCGCGCCGGGCGCCCGACAGGGCACGGGCCCGCGCGAGCACCCCACCGG
>NZ_JAAGMD010000562.1 GCF_010548465.1 Streptomyces sp. SID14436
CCGCGGCGGCCCGCGACCGCCCGCCCGCCGCAGGGCGCGCTGGGCGATGCGGGCCGTCACCACCCTGTCGGTGGTGGTGCTGGCCTCCGCGGGCATCGGGCACGCGGTGCTCACCGGCCTGGACTCGGAGATCGACCGGGTCGACCCGTTCCGGGACATGAAGAACCGCCCCGAGGCCGGCCACGGCATGAACATCCTGCTCGTCGGCACCGACGGACGCGAACGGATCAGCAAGGAGGAGCGCCGCAAGTACCGGCTCGGCGGGGCGCCCTGCCACTGCACCGACACGATGATGATCGTGCACATCTCCGAGGACCGGGACCGGGCCAGCGTGGTGAGCCTGCCGCGCGACTCCTACGCGATGACGCCCCCGCACACCGACCGCGTCAGCGGCAAGGAGCACCAGGGGCACCCCCTGAAGCTGAACGCCGCCTACGCCGAGGGCGGTCCGCAGCTGACCGTGCGCACGGTCGAGAAGATGACCCGGGTGAAGATCGACCACTACCTGGAGCTGGACTTCACCAGCTTCATGAAGACCGTCGATGTCGTCGGCGGTGTGGAGATCTGCACCGACCAGCGCCTCAAGGACACCCACACCGGGCTCGACCTCGCCCCCGGCCGGCACACCCTGGACGGCGGCGAGGCCCTGCAGTACGTCCGGGCCCGGTACGTCGACGCGGCGGCCGACCTGGGCCGGATGAAGCGCCAGCAGCGCTTCATGGCCGCGCTGGTGGAGCGGGCCACCTCCTCTGGCATCCTGCTCAACCCGATGAAGTTCCGCGACGTGACCCGGGCGGTGCTCGGCTCGGTCCGCGCCGACAAGGGCTTCGGCACGGACGAACTGCTGGACCTGGGACGGGCGATGCGGAACTTCTCGCCCTCCTCGTCGGAGTTCACCACGGTGCCCATCGGCAAGATGGGGCACCGGGTGGCGGGCGTGGGCTCGACCCTGAAGTGGGACCCGGAGAAGTCCGAGCACATCTTCGACGCGCTGCGCCGGGACAAGCCGCTGTCCCTGCCCCGGACGAAGGACGGCGGCGCGCAGCGGGTGGCCGTGGACCCCGCGCAGATCCGGGTGCAGGTCGAGAACGGCACCGCGACCGCCGGACTGGGCCGCCGGGTCGACGCCGCCCTCGCGGCGACCGGCTTCGCCACCACCCGGGCGCCGGCCAACGCCCGCGACCGTGACGTGAAACGCACCGTCGTCGTCTACGACCCGCGCTGGGACCGCTCGGCGAAGTCGCTGGCCGCCGCCCTGCCGGGCAGCGAGCTGCGCGCGGTCAAGGGCCAGGGCGCCACGCTCAAGGTGATCGCCGGCGCCGACTTCGAGAAGGTGCGCAAGGTGCGCGCCGCGGATCCGGGCCAGGACGAGTTCGGGGTGGTGCGGGGCGACGAGGTGGGCTGCACCTGACCGCCGGTCCCGGCCCGGGGCGGGCCCGGCTCAGTCCTCGTAGCCCTCGGCGGCCCGCTTCTCGCGCAGCTCCATGATGGCCCGGCGGCGGGCGAGGCGGTGCGTGCGGCGGATCTGGGCCTCCTGGTAGCGGCGCTTGTCGCGCTCGCTCTCCGGCAGTACCGGCGGCACGCGGCGCGGCCTGCCGTCGGCGTCGACGGCCGCGAACACCAGGTAGGCGGAGCCGACCTGGGTGGCGGGGGCGGACTCGTTCCAGCGTTCCGCCAGCACCCGCACGCCGACCTCCATCGAGGTCCGGCCGGTCCAGTTGACCTGTGCCTTCACATGGACCAGGTCGCCGACCCGGACCGGTTCGAGGAACACCATCTCGTCCATCGACGCGGTGACCGCGGGCCCTCCGGAGTGCCGCCCGGCGACCGCGCCCGCCGCGTCGTCGACCAGCTTCATGATGACGCCGCCGTGCACCGTCCCCAGCAGGTTGGTGTCGTTGTGGGTCATGATGTGGCTGAGCGTCGTACGGGACGCGGACGTGGGCTTGCCCGGGATGTCCGGTCTGTCCGTCTGCGGGGCGGGGGCCTGATCTGTCATGGCCTCCACCTTATGGGAGGCGACATCCGGGGAATTTGTGTCAGCTTCGCAACAGCGCTGACCTTATTTTCCGACGACCCTGTATGGCACGGCGTCCGGACCTGCACACTGTTGCGCATGACTGATTGGCCCGACGCACGGCCCGACGACCACCGCGGCAGCCGCTACGGCCGCGGCAGCGCGAGCGCACAGCCCGAAGGCGCCCGCGTGATGCGGCAGGTCCGCCGGGGCCCGACGGCCCCGCCGGCACACGGCGGTTACGGCTCCGTGCCGCCCCAGCCGTCCTACGTCGACGGCCACGGTCACGGCGGCTACGACGACGGCTACGGCAGCGGCTACAACACCGGCCAGGTCTACGGGCGGCCCTCCGGGCCGGGCGGTCCGGGCGGCCCGGGAGGTGACGGCCGCTACCCGCAGCGCCCCGCCCCGGACTGGCGCCGGCGCATCAAGTGGACGGCCGTCACCGTCGTCACTGTGCTGATCGTCACCATGGTCGGCACGTACTTCTGGGCCGACTCCAAGCTGAACCGCGAGGTCGACCTGTCCAAGGTGATCGAGCGGCCGGAGAAGGGCGCGGGCACCAACTACCTCATCGTCGGCTCCGACAGCCGGGCCGGACTGACCTCCGAGCAGAAGAAGAAGCTGCGCACGGGGTCCGCCGAGGGCAAGCGCACCGACTCGATGATGATCCTGCACACCGGCGACAACGGGTCCACGCTGATCTCGCTGCCCCGGGACTCCAACGTGGAGATCCCCTCGTTCAAGGGCTCCGACTCGGGCAAGACGTACCCGGGCACCGGCCGGCAGGTGAAGCTCAACGCCGCCTACGCCGAGGACGGGCCCGAACTGCTGGTGCGCACGGTGGAGTTCAACACCGGTCTGCGCATCGACCACTACGTCGAGATCGGCTTCGCCGGCTTCGCGAACATCGTGGACGCGGTCGGCGGCGTCGAGATGGACATCCCGCAGGACATCAAGGACACCAAGTCCGGCGCCGACCTGAAGAAGGGCAAGCAGACGCTGGACGGCCAGCAGGCCCTCGCCTTCGTGCGCACCCGGTACGCGCTCGCGGGCTCGGACCTGGACCGCACCAAGAACCAGCAGAAGTTCCTCTCCGCCCTGGCGAGCCAGGTGGCCACGCCCAGCACGGTGCTCAACCCGTTCAGGCTGTACCCGACCATGGGCGCCGGACTGGACTCGCTGATCGTCGACAAGGAGATGGGCCTGTTCGACCTCGCGGACATGTTCTGGGCGATGAAGGGCGTCAGCGGCGGCGACGGCACGTCGATGAACATGCCCGTCGCGGGCTCCGCGGGAGGCAACCTGCTCTGGGACAAGGCGAAGGTCAAGCAGCTCGTGAAGGAGCTGAACAACGACGAGAAGGTCACCGTCAAGGGCAACTGACGGCGCGTCGACGGCCGAGGGGCACCCCAGGGCGGGGGTGCCCCTCGGCGGTCGCGGCGGGCGGTGTCACATCGTGGCGCCGGCCATCGCGCGGCAGGAGTCGGCGCAGCGGCGACACGCCTCGGCGCAGCGCATCATCTGCTCGTCGTCCGGCATGCTCATACACGCCTCCGCGCACATGTCGCAGGCCGTGGCGCACAGCGCGCACATCTCGGTGGCGAGCGGCGAGCGGCGCATCATCATGTCGGCGCACAGCCGGGTCGTCTCGGCGCAGTCCATGAGCGCGCGCATGATCTCGACGGGGGCGTCGCCGCCCATCTGCAGGCAGTGGCTCATGGTCTGTTCGCACATGCCGTGGCAGGTCATGCACGCGTCGATGCAGTCCTGCATCTCCTGGCTCATCGGGGTGGCGGCGTGGGATTGCTGCGTCATGGTTCCTCCCGGGACTCCGGCGAGGGCCGGGGGTCGGCCCCCGCCCCTCCGTCCTACGCCCCTCGCCCCATGACCACCACAGGAAGGGCGGAATTGTCCGTTCCGCCCGCCCGCGCGCGGACGCGCCGGGAGGGGGCGTCTGCTTGGAAGCGCCGGCACCGGCAAGAAGAGATGAGGCGCGCCGGCCGGACCGGCGCGACACCGGGGGGAGACCCGTCGCACGGCCCAGGGGAGGGCACCCATGACCGCACACACGGAGCGGAAGAGACTGCGCAGACGCCTGGAGCGGCTTCTCGGCATCGCCGCCACCGAGGGGAACGAACTGGTGCCGTTGCGCAACGGCGACCGGATCTTCCCCGAGATGCTGGCGGCCGTCCGCGCCGCCGAGCACACCGTCGACATGATGACGTTCGTGTACTGGCGGGGCGACATCGCGCGGGAGTTCGCCGACGCCCTGGCCGAACGGGCCCGCGCAGGCGTGCGGGTACGGCTGCTGCTGGACGGTTTCGGCGCCAAGGAGATCGAGCCGGAGCTGCTGGCGGAGATGGAGCGGGCGGGCGTGCAGGTGGCCTGGTTCCGCAAGCCCACGCGGCTGTCACCGATGCGGCAGAACCACCGCTGCCACCGCAAGGTGCTGGTCACCGACGAGCACACCGCGTTCACCGGCGGCGTCGGCATCGCCCAGGAGTGGTGCGGCGACGCCCGGAACCCGGGCGAGTGGCGCGACACCCACGTACGGGTCAGGGGGCCGGCCGTGGACGGAATAGCCGCGGCCTTCGCCCAGAACTGGGCCGAGTGCCACGACGACCTGTACGACGACCGCGACCGCTTCACCGACCAGGAGCAGCCGGGCACCGCCACGGTCCAGGTGGTGCGCGGGTCGGCGAGCTTCGGCTGGCAGGACATGCAGACGCTGCTGCGGGTGGTGATCACCTCGGCGCGGGAACGCTTCCGGCTGTCCACGGCCTACTTCGCGCCCGACCCCTACTTCATCGGCCTGCTGTGCGCCGCCGCCCGCCGGGGGGTGCGGGTGGAGATCCTGCTGCCGGGCCCGCACACCGACCAGCGCGCCTGCCTGCTGGCCGGGCGGCAGCACTACGCGGACCTGGCCGACGCGGGCGTGGAGGTGCGGGAGTACCAGCCGACGATGCTCCACACGAAGATCATCACGGTGGACGGCGTGTGCTCCCTGATCGGCTCCACCAATTTCAACCGGCGCTCCCTGGAGCACGACGAGGAGGTCATGCTGGCCGTCCTCGACGAGGACTTCACCGCGCGGCTCGACGCCGACTTCGACGCCGACCGCGAGCTGAGCGAGCCGATCGACCCGCGCCGCTGGCGGCACCGCCCCCTGCCCGCGCGGCTGGCCGAGGCGGCGGTCACCCCGATCCGGCGTTTCCTGTGAGCCGGAGGCGATGAGTGTCCCCGCCCCGGGGAGTCCTCCCCCTGTCACCAATTTTTCCGGTCAGTGGGAGAGACAGTGCCGCAACTGCTGAGAGTGCAGAACTTCAACGTCTCGAGCGACGGGATCGGCGCGGGCGAGGACCAGAGCCTGGAGCGGCCCTTCGGCCATGTGGACCCCGGTCGGCTCTTCGCGTGGGCCGGCGCGACCGCGAGCTGGCCGAACCGCACCGAGCCCGGCGGGACCCGGGGTATCGACGACTACTTCACCCGTGACTTCACGAACAACATCGGCGCGGAGATCATGGGGCGCAACAAGTTCGGGCCCCAGCGCGGGCCCTGGCAGGACCACACGTGGCAGGGCTGGTGGGGGGACGAGCCCCCGTTCCACACCCCGGTGTTCGTCCTGACCCACCATCCGCGGCCGTCGGTCAGGCTGTCCGACACCACGTTCCACTTCGTCGACGGCGACCCGGAGACGGTCCTGGAGCTGGCTCGTCAGGCGGCCGGCGGCAAGGACGTCCGGCTCGGCGGCGGGGTCACCACCGTGCGGCAGTTCCTCGACGCCGGCCTCGTCGACACCCTGCACGTGGCGGTCTCCCCGATGGAGCTCGGCTCCGGGCTGCGGCTGTGGGACTCCCCCGACGACCTGCTCGACCGGTACCACCTGGAGGTCGTGCCCAGCCCGAGCGGTGTGGCGCACCACCTGTTCTGGCGCAGGTGACACGCCCGCAGACGGGCCCGGACGGCAGTGGGGGGTGCCCGTCGCCCGGGCACCCCCCACCTGTCCGCCTCCGCCGCGGTTACGGCAGGTTGCGGGCCATCACGATCCGCTGGACCTGGTTCGTGCCTTCATAGATCTGCGTGATCTTCGCATCCCGCATCATCCGCTCGACCGGGTAGTCGCGGGTGTAGCCGTAGCCGCCGAGGAGCTGGACGGCGTCCGTGGTGACCTCCATGGCGACGTCGGAGGCGAAGCACTTGGCGGCGGCGCCCTGGAAGGTCAGGTCGCTGTCGCCGCGCTCGGACTTGGCCGCGGCGGCGTAGGTGAGCTGGCGGGCGGCCTCGATCTTCATGGCCATGTCGGCGAGCATGAACTGGACGCCCTGGAAGTCGGCGATCGGCTTGCCGAACTGCTTGCGCTCCTGGACGTAGCCCTTGGCGTAGTCGAGGGCGCCCTGGGCGATGCCGAGGGCCTGGGCCGCGATGGTGATGCGGGTGTGGTCCAGGGTCTTCATCGCCGTGGCGAAGCCGGTGCCCTCCTCGCCGATCATGCGGTCGGCGGGGATGCGGACGTTGTCCAGGTAGACCTCGCGGGTGGGCGAGCCCTTGATGCCCAGCTTCTTCTCCGGCGCGCCGAAGGAGACGCCCTCGTCGGACTTCTCGACCACGAAGGCGGAGATGCCCTTGGAGCGCTTGGTGGGGTCGGTGACCGCCATGACGGTGTAGTACTCGGAGACGCCCGCGTTGGTGATCCAGCGCTTGACGCCGTTGAGGACGTAGTGGTCGCCGTCGCGGACCGCCTTGGTCTTCATGCCGGCGGCGTCGGAGCCGGCGTCCGGCTCGGAGAGGCAGTAGGAGAACATCGCGTCGCCCTTGGCGAGCGGGGTCATGTACCGCTTCTTGAGGTCCTCGGAGCCGGAGAGCAGCACCGGCAGGGAGCCCAGCTTGTTGACGGCGGGGATGAGGGAGGAGGAGGCGCAGGCGCGGGCGACCTCCTCGATGACGATGACGGTGGCGAGCGCGTCGGCGCCGGCACCGCCGTACTGCTCGGGCACGTGGACGGCGTGCAGGTCGTTCGCGACCAGCGCGTCGAGTGCCTCCTGCGGGAAGCGTGCCTCCTCGTCCACCGCGGCGGCGTGCGGCGAGATCTTCGCCTCGGCCAGGGAGCGGACGGCGTCGCGGAGCATGTCGTGCTCTTCGGACGGGCGGTACAGGTCGAAGTCAGCCGATCCGGCCAAGGTCTCTCACGCTCCAAAAACGCTGCGATACTGGCGCTAACTACTGTTAAGTAACGCCCAATTTTAGAGCTCCGTCCGTGGTGGTGGATAGGTGAGCTTGACGACAGCGGTCCCGCTGCCCCTCGCTCCCGTCCCCCGGGGGCCCGGATATGCTCGGGCCCGCACTGTGCCGTATACCCCTGGAGCACCCATGGCCCTCAAGATCACCGTGATCGGGACCGGTTATCTCGGCGCGACGCACGCGGCGGCCATGGCGGAGCTCGGGTTCGAGGTGCTGGGGCTCGACGTCGTGCCGGAGAAGATCGACACGCTGCGGCGCGGCGAGGTCCCGATGTACGAGCCGGGGCTGGAGGAGCTGCTGCGCCGGCACGTCGCCGGGATCGAGGGTTCCAGCGGGCGCCTGCGGTTCACGATGGACTGGGCGGAGGCCGGCGAGTTCGGCGACGTCCACTTCGTCTGCGTGAACACGCCGCAGCGGCACGGTGAGTACGCCTGCGACATGTCGTACGTGGACTCCGCGTTCGCGTCGCTCGCCCCGCATCTGAAGGGCCCCGCCCTGGTGGTCGGCAAGTCGACGGTGCCGGTGGGCTCCGCGGACCGGCTGGCCGCCTACCTGGCCGAGCACGCCCCGGCCGGCGCGGACGCCGAGCTGGCGTGGAACCCGGAGTTCCTGCGGGAGGGCTTCGCCGTGCGGGACACGCTGCACCCGGACCGGATCGTGGTGGGCGTGCGCAGCGAGCGGGCCGAGAAGCTGCTGCGGGAGGTGTACGCGGGCCCCATCGAGGAGGGGTCGCCGTTCGTGGTGACCGACTTCCCGACCGCGGAGCTGGTGAAGACGTCCGCGAACTCCTTCCTGGCGACGAAGATCTCCTTCATCAACGCCATGGCGGAGGTGTGCGAGACCGCGGGCGGCGACGTCGCCAAGCTGGCGGAGGCCATCGGCTACGACGACCGCATCGGGGCGAAGTTCCTGCGGGCCGGGATCGGCTTCGGCGGCGGCTGCCTGCCGAAGGACATCCGGGCGTTCATGGCACGCGCCGGTGAGCTGGGCGCGGACCAGGCGCTGACGTTCCTGCGGGAGATCGACTCCATCAACATGCGCCAGCGCGGCCGGATGGTGGAGCTGACCCGGCAGGCGCTGGGCGGCGGGCCGTTCCTCGGCAAGCGGGTGGCGGTGCTGGGCGCGACGTTCAAGCCGGACTCGGACGACGTGCGGGACTCGCCCGCGCTGAACGTCGCCGGGCAGATCCACCTCCAGGGCGGCCAGGTCACGGTCTACGACCCCAAGGGCATGGACAACGCCCGGACCGTCTTCCCCACCCTGGGCTACGCCGACTCGGCGCTGGAGGCGGTGCGCGGGGCGGACGCGGTCCTGCACCTGACGGAGTGGCGGGAGTTCCGTGAGCTGGATCCGGCGGCGCTGGGCGAGGTGGCCGCGGAGCGGCTGATCCTGGACGGGCGCAACGCGCTGGACGCCGGGGTGTGGCGCCGGGCCGGATGGCGTTACCGCGCGATGGGGCGGCCCACCGCCTGAGACGACGGAGGACGCCGGTTCGGCCGAGGCTCAGTCGGCCGAACCGGCGTCCTGTTGCATTCTGCACCACGCGGCCCCGCCCGGGTGTGGTCGCGGCCACTCGGGGCGCACTCGTCGGGCCCGCGCGCCCCGCGCCCGGGCCGTCCGGCGTCCGCTACCGCGGCTCCTTCGCCCGGTAGCGGCGCATCTTGGCGCGGGCCCCGCACACCTGCATCGAGCACCAGCGGCCCCGTCCGGCGGGGCTGCGGTCGTAGTACGCCCAGTGGCAGGTGGCGGCCTCGCAGGCCTTCAGGCGGTCCCAGGTGCCCGCGGTGACCGCTTCCGCGACGGCCGCGGCGACCCGGGAGAGCAGGGGGGCGCCGTCGAGGGGGGCGAGGGCGGCGGAGCCGTCCGCCGGGTCGACGGTGACGACCAGCGGGGCGCGGGCGAGCAGGTCGCCGAGCGGGGTCACGGGGCGGTGCGGCGGGTGGCCGGCGTGGGCGAGCAGGGCGGCGCGCAGCGACTCGCGCAGTTCCCGGGCGGCGGGGACGTCCTCGCCGGTCAGTCCGAAGGGCGCGCGCCCGTCCGCCGTGTCGAGGGCGTCGGCGCCCGACTCCAGGTCCACGGTGTTGACCAGGGCCTGGATCAGCGCCGGCCCGCCGGGCGGGGCCGCTCTCTCACTCATGGGTGGACGGTACCTCTCGTTCTCCCTTGCGAGGTTACCGGCAATGCGGGAGCATGCAGTAACCGTTACCGGTTACTCGTGTATTGAGGTAACAACCGAGGAGGAACCATGTCCGTTGCCAAGGTGGGCGCCGTCGTCCTGGACTGTCCGGACCCGCGCGCCCTGGCCGGTTTCTACGCCGACGTGGTCGGCGGCACCCCCGACGGCGAGGGCGACTGGGTGCAGGTCCAGGTGCCCGGCGGCCCGCTCCTCGCCTTCCAGCGCGCCCCGGGCCACGTGCCGCCGCGGTGGCCCGCGCCCGACCACTCGCAGCAGTTCCACCTCGACCTGGAGGTCGAGGACCTGGACACCGCCGAGAAGGAGGTGCTGGCGCTCGGCGCCCGTCCGCTGGACACCGAGGACCGCACGCGGACCTTCCGGGTTTACGCGGACCCGGCGGGGCACCCGTTCTGCCTCTGCGCCTGCTGACCCAGGGAGGACCCATGGCCGCCGTGGCGCGCCTGCGCTCCGTCGTCGTCGACTGCCCCGAGCCCCGTGAGCTGGCCCGCTTCTACGCGGCCGTCGGGGGCGGCGTCCCCGAGGAACAGGACGCGGACTGGGTGGTGCTCCAGATCCCCGCCGGGCCGCGGCTCGCCTTCCAGCGGGCCGAGGGGTACGCCCCGCCGGACTGGCCGAGCGCCGATCACGACTCGCAGCAGTTCCACCTCGACTTCGACGCCGGGGGCACCTGGGCGGAGGTCGACGAGGCCGAGGGCAAGGTGCTGGCGCTCGGCGCGCGGGTGCTGGACCGGGAGGACGACGAGAAGAAGGGCTTCCGGGTGTACGCCGACCCGGCCGGGCACCCGTTCTGCCTGTGCCGGGTGGAGCAGCCGTAGCCGCGCCCGGTCAGCGGCCGGTTCCGTCGAGGTCCGTGAGCGTGGCCGTCGACGGGGGCCGCCGGTGCCGGGCGGCGCGGGCGGTGAAGTCCGCGCCGCGCAGCACCCGCTGGATGTTGCCCCAGGTCAGCAGGCCCACCTCGGGCTCCGACCAGCCGCGCCGCAGCAGCTCCGCGACCAGCTTCGGGTAGCCGGAGGTGTCGGGGAGCTCCTGCGGGTGAGCGGCGCCGGTGTCGTAGGTGCCGGAGAGGCCGACGCACTCGGGCCCGGCCGTCCTGCGGACGTGGTCGAGATGGTCGGCGACGTCCCGGACGGTCGGGCCCGTCTGCTCGGCCGTCAGCGGCACCAGGCACAGCCCGCCGGCCGCGCCCACCTCGGCGAGCAGGTCGTCGGGCAGGTTCGCGGGGTGGGGGCGCAGGGCACGCGCGGCGGAGCGGCTGAAGAGCACGGGCGCCCGGGAGACGTCGAGGACCCGGCGGACCGTCCGCGCGGAGGCGTCGGTGAGGTCCGGCAGCACCCCGAGCCGGTTCATCTCCCGCACCACCTCCTCGCCGAAGCGGGTCAGCCCGGCGGGGCCCGCCCAGGAGGTGCCGTGCAGGGAGAGCACCCGCAGCCCGAGGCCGTGCAGGGCGCGCAGCACCCCCAGCGAGTCACCCGTCGCCCGGGCGCCGACGGGCCCGAACAGCACGGCGATCCGGCCGCGGTTGCGGGCGTCGGCGATCTCCCCGGCGGTGCGGGCCGGCAGCAGCCCCTCGTCGTGCGCGGCGACCACCGACCGGGCCAGGTCCAGCTGGTCCAGGGCGGCGACCACCGCGTGCCCGCCGTCGCCGTCGTCGGGCAGCCGCAGCGACCAGAACACCGCGCCGACCCCGCCGTCGCGCAGTCGCGGCAGATCCGCCTCGACGGCCCGGTCCCCGAGGTCGAGGTCGTACCAGGGGAGGTCGCGCAGCACCCCCGGCAGTCCGCTGCAGCCGTCGGCGACCGGATGGACGGCGAGGAGGGCGCGGGCCCGGGACAGCGGGCTGTCGTCCGGCGCGGACAGGGGCAGGCCGGGATCCGGGGGGACGACGACCGCCTCGTCGAGGACGGACTCGGCCGGCTCGTCGGGACGGCCGACCTCGGTGGCGGGGTGCAGCTCGTCCTGGAGATCGGCCATAACGGGCTCCGTACTCGTGACCTCGGTGTGCGATCGCCGTGGCCGACCGCGTGTCCGTGTGCGCGCAACACGGTCACCGTGGCACGCCGGCCCGGGAGAGTGCCTGGTGGGCGGGGCGTTCGAGGTACGGGCCGGGGGCCCGGCGCCGTGCGCCGCGCCCCCGTGGAGGTGCCCCCGGTGGCCGTCAGCCGTCGAGGGAGGCGAGCGTGGCGTTCGACGGGGCGCGGGTGGTGCGCAGGCCGCGGGCCACGTCCTCCGCCGCGCCCAGCACCCGTACCGCGTTCTGCCAGGTCAGCTTGGCCAGGTCGGCGCGGGACCAGCCGCGGTCCAGCAGTTCCGCGAGGAGGTTCGGGTAGCCGGAGACGTCGTCCAGGCCGTCGGGGGTGAAGGCGGTGCCGTCGTAGTCGCCGCCGATGCCCAGGTGGTCGATGCCGGCCGCCTCGCGCATGTGGTCCAGGTGGTCCGCCACCGTGGCCGTCGTGGCGACCGGGCGGGGGTGGCGCTCCTCGAAGGCGTGGTGCACCTTCATCGCCTCGGGCGTGGTGTCGAGGTGGTGGAAGCCGTGGGCCCGCATGTTCTCGTCGGCCGCGGCCGTCCAGTCGACGGCGGCCTGGAGCACGAACTTCGGCACGAACGTCACCATCGCCACACCGCCGTTGGCGGGCAGCCGTTCCAGCACGTCGTCGGGGATGTTGCGCGCGTGGTCGCAGACAGCGCGGGCGGAGGAGTGCGAGAAGATCACCGGCGCTGAGGTGGCGTCCAGCGCGTCCCGCATGGTGGTGGCGGCGACGTGGGAGAGGTCGACCAGCATGCCGAGCCGGTTCATCTCCCGCACGACCTCGCGGCCGAACGCGGTCAGGCCGCCTGCCCGGGGCTCGTCGGTCGCCGAGTCGGCCCAGTCCACGTTGTCGTTGTGGGTGAGCGTCAGATAGCGCACGCCGAGGTCGTACAACCCCCGCAGGGTGCCCAGGGAGTTGGCGATCGAGTGGCCGCCCTCCGCGCCCATGAGGGAGGCGATGCGGCCGTCGGCCCGGGCCGCCTCCATGTCGGCGGCGGTCAGCGCGGGCGCCAGGTCCTTGGGGTGACGGTCCAGCAACTGCCGTACGCAGTCGATCTGTTCGAGGGTGGCGGGGACGGGGTCCGGCTGGTCCGCGCGGACGTACACCGACCAGAACTGCGCGCCGACGCCGCCCGCCCGCAGCCGGGGGATGTCGGTGTGCAGGTGGGCGGACTGGTCGCCGCCGATGTCGCGGGCGTCGAGGTCGTAGCGGACCTGTTCGCGCAGCGCCCACGGCAGGTCGTTGTGCCCGTCGACGACAGGGAACTCGGCCAGCAGCGCGCGGGCGTCGTCGAGGGACGTCATGGCACCCACCCCGCTCACTTGCCGAAGCCGAAGCCGGCGCCGGAGCCCTCGGCCCGGGCCCGCAGACGCTTGCCCTTCTCGGTGGCCTGGTCGTTGAGCTCCTGCTGGAACTCCCGCATGCGGCCGAGGAGTTCCTCGTCATGGGCGGCGAGCATGCGGACCGCGAGCAGGCCCGCGTTGCGCGCGCCGGCCACGGAGACGGTGGCGACCGGGACGCCGGCCGGCATCTGCACGATGGACAGCAGGGAGTCCATGCCGTCGAGGTGCTTCAGCGGCACCGGCACGCCGATCACCGGCAGCGGGGTGACCGAGGCGAGCATGCCGGGCAGGTGGGCGGCGCCGCCCGCACCGGCGATGATCGCCTTCAGCCCGCGGTCCGCGGCCTGCTCGCCGTAGGCGATCATCTCGCGGGGCATGCGGTGCGCGGAGACGACGTCGACCTCGTAGGCGATCTCGAACTCGTCGAGGGCCTTGGCGGCGGCCTCCATGACGGGCCAGTCGGAGTCCGACCCCATGACGATGCCTACGACCGGGCTCGGGCTCATTCGGTGATCGTCCCTCTCAGGTATCCGGCTGCGTGACGGGCGCGCTCCAGCACGTCGTCGAGGTCGTCGCCGTAGGTGTTGACGTGGCCGACCTTGCGGCCGGGCTTCACGTCCTTGCCGTACATGTGGATCTTCAACCGCGGGTCGCGGGCCATGCAGTGCAGGTACGCGGAGTACATGTCCGGGTAGTCGCCGCCCAGGACGTTGACCATGACCGTCCACGGCGCGCGCGGGCGCGGGTCGCCGAGCGGCAGGTCGAGGACGGCGCGCACGTGGTTGGCGAACTGCGAGGTGATCGCGCCGTCCATGGACCAGTGGCCCGAGTTGTGGGGGCGCATCGCCAGCTCGTTGACGAGGATGCGGCCGTCGCGGGTCTGGAACAGCTCGACCGCGAGGTGGCCGACGACGCCCAGCTCCTTGGCGATGTTCAGCGCCATCTCCTCGGCGCGCAGCGCGAGCTCCTCGTCGAGGCCGGGAGCCGGCGCGATCACCGTGTCGCAGACGCCGTCCACCTGCTGGGACTCCACGACCGGGTAGGCGACGGCCTGGCCGTGCGGGGAGCGCACCACATTGGCGGCCAGCTCGCGCACGAAGTCGACCTTCTCCTCGGCGAGCACGGGCACGCCGGCCTTGAACGGTTCGGCGGCCTCGGCCTCGGAGCCGACGACCCACACGCCCTTGCCGTCGTAGCCGCCGCGGACGGTCTTCAGCACGACGGGGAATCCGTCGCCCTCCGCGGCGAACGCGGCCACGTCCCGCGGGTCGGCGACGATGCGGTGCCGCGGGCAGGGCACGCCGATCGCGTCGAGCTTCGCGCGCATGACGCCCTTGTCCTGGGCGTGCACCAGCGCGTCGGGGCCGGGGCGGACGGGGATGCCGTCGGCCTCCAGGGCCCGGAGGTGTTCCGTGGGGACGTGCTCGTGATCGAAGGTGATCACGTCGCAGCCGCGGGCGAACGCGCGCAGCGTGTCCAGGTCGCGGTAGTCGCCCACGACGACGTCGCCGACGACCTGCGCCGCGGAATCCTGCGGAGTGTCGCTGAGGAGCTTGAACCTGATGCCGAGCGGGATGCCCGCCTCGTGTGTCATACGAGCGAGCTGACCCCCGCCGACCATGCCGACTACCGGGAATGTCACCTCCCCAGAGTATCCGCCGCGGCCCGGTGGCCGGTTCCGTCGGGTCCCGCCCGCCCGGTCCGCCGCACGTCGGGCCCGGCGGGGCCCGCCGCCCGGCCCCCCCATCGGCGGTTTGCAGGCCCGTTCGTCCATCCGTCCGCAGGAAGATCGCGCGAGCGGGTGGTTAGCATGGCTGGGTTGACGCATCCGACGGACGGGAGCCTGCTGGCGATGGAACGCGGTTCCACGGGGCTCCGACGGCTCTGCCGCGAAGTGGCCAAGTTCGGCGCGGTGGGCGGGGCCGGTGTGCTGGTCAACCTGGGTGTGTTCAACCTGGTACGGCAGGTGACCGACCTGCCGGTGGTGCGGGCGAGCGTGATCGCCACCGTGGTGGCGATCGTCTTCAACTACGTGGGCTTCCGCTACTTCACCTACCGCGACCGCGACAAGTCCCGGCGCACCCGGGAGATGTCGCTGTTCCTGCTGTTCAGCGCGGTCGGCCTGGTCATCGAGAACGGCGTGCTCTACACGGCGACGTACGGCTTCGGCTGGGACAGCCCGCTGCAGAGCAACATCTTCAAGTTCCTCGGCATCGGCGTGGCCACGCTGTTCCGCTTCTGGTCCTACCGCAGCTGGGTGTTCCGGGCGCTGCCGGTGCGCGAGCCCGCCGTGGGCCCGGTCGCCGGGGGCGGTCCGCGGGGCACCGCCCCCCGCCAGCGCGTGCCGTAGGGGCCGGTTCCGCGCGCCGTCAGCGGACCGTGCGGCGGCCGTCCTCGTCGGCGGACTTCTGCGGGGGCGTCCGGGACAGGAACAGGCCGAAGACCGGGGGCTGCGCCTGGAGCATCTCCAGCCGCCCGCCGTCCGCCTCGGCGAGGTCACGGGCGACCGCGAGGCCGATGCCGGTGGAGTTGTGGCCGCTGATCGCCCGCTCGAAGATCCGGGCACCCAGCTCGCCGGGCACCCCGGGCCCCTCGTCGGTGACCTCCACGACGACCTGGTTGCCGGTGACCCGGGTGCGCAGGGCGACCGTGCCGCCGCCGTGCATCAGGGAGTTCTCGATCAGCGCGGCGAGCACCTGGGCGACCGCCCCGGGCGTGCCCACCGCCCGCAGGTTGCGCTTGCCGGAGCTGACGATGGCGCGGCCCGCGCTGCGGTAGGCGGGGCGCCACTCGGCGAGCTGCTGCTGGATGACCTCGTCCAGTTCGAAGGTGACGGCGGAGCCGGTGCGCGGGTCGCGGGCGTTGGTCAGCAGCCGCTCGACCACGTCGGTGAGCCGTTCCACCTGCGTCAGCGCGATGGTCGCCTCCTCCTTCACGGTGTCCGGGTCGTCGGTGAGGGTGATCTCCTCCAGGCGCATGGACAGCGCGGTCAGGGGGGTGCGCAGCTGGTGCGAGGCGTCGGCGGCCAGGCGCCGCTCGGCGGTCAGCATGCGGGCGATGCGCTCGGCGGAGGAGTCCAGCACGTCGGCGACCCGGTCCAGCTCCGGCACGCCGTAGCGCCGGTGCCGGGGGCGGGGGTCGCCGGAGCCGAGGCGTTCGGCGGTCTCCGCGAGGTCGGTCAGCGGGGAGGCGAGCCGGTTCGCCTGGCGCACCGCCAGCAGCACCGCGGCGATCACCGCGAGCAGCGCCACCAGGCCGATGATCAGCAGGGTGCGGCCGACCTCGCGGGTCACGGAGGAGCGCGGTTCCTGCACGGTGACCGTCTCGCCCTCCTTGCCGGGGGCGGAGGCGCTGATGACGTCGCCGTCGGGTTTCGTGCCGATCTCTATGGGTTCGCGCCCGGGGATGGCGACGACGGCGTAGCGGTCCTCGGTGATCTGGTCGCTGAGGATCTCGGCGCTGATCTTCTCCTCGACGAGCAGCCGGCTGTCGACGATGCTGGCCAGCCGCACCGCCTCGGACTCCACGCGTTCGCGCGCGGTCTCGCTGATGGTGCGCGTCTCGACGATCACCAGGGAGACGCCGAAGACGGCGATCACGACGAGCACCACGGCGAGCGTGGACTGGATCAGACGGCGACGCATGGCCTGTTACGCATGTCTCTCGTCCGGCGGCGGCCCCGGCGGGGGCTCAGCTCTTCTCGAAGCGGAAACCGACACCGCGCACGGTGGCGATGTAGCGGGGGTTGGCCGCGTCGTCACCCAGCTTCTTGCGCAGCCAGGAGATGTGCATGTCGAGCGTCTTGGTCGACGACCACCAGGTAGTGTCCCAGACCTCGCGCATGAGCTGGTCACGGGTGACGACCCGGCCCGCGTCCCGGACCAGTACCCGCAGCAGGTCGAACTCCTTGGCGGTGAGCTGGAGTTCCTCCTCGCCCATCCAGGCCCGGTGCGACTCGACGTCGATCCGGACGCCGTGGGTGGCGGGCGGCTGCTGCGGTTCGGCGGCGCCGCGCCGCAGCAGGGCCCGGACCCGGGCGAGGAGTTCGGCGAGGCGGAACGGCTTGGTGACGTAGTCGTCGGCACCGGCGTCGAGGCCGACGACCGTGTCCACCTCGTCGGCGCGGGCGGTCAGGATCAGGATGGGCACCGCGTGCCCCTCCGAGCGCAGCCGGCGGGCCACCTCCAGACCGTCCATGCCGGGCAGCCCGAGATCCAGCACCACCAGGTCGACACCGCCCTGCATTCCGGCGTCGAGCGCGCTGGGGCCGTCCTCGCGGACCTCGACCTCGTAGCCCTCCCGGCGCAGGGCGCGGGCCAGCGGCTCCGAAATGGACGCGTCGTCCTCGGCGAGCAGTACACGGGTCATGGAGTGATGGTAGTCCCGCTGTCACCAGGGCAGGGGTGTGATCCACCGGCCCGGCCCCCGCACCCGTTCCCCACCCGTCCCGCGCCGCCGACCGCCGCCGCGGCCCCCTCGCGGCCCCCGCCGTCGGGCCTGCGGCTGCGAGGTGCGAGGGTGGAGGGACCTTCGAATGGGTGACCGAAGTTCCCCGAAACCTGTGATTCGTGTCTCAAACCCTTCCATATCCGGCTGTGTCCTGCCGTATGGTGAACCAACGCCTGTTGCACCATGGAGACCTTTGGCGCATTCGACGCTGAAGGTCTCTTTCGTGTGCGGACCGGTGCGGGTCCCCTCCCCGCCGGTCCCGGAAGGAACGACCTGTTGCCGGGCCTGTCGCGCGCATCACCGTGCGGAAGGCGTGGATCCCGGTGGTCGCCGTCCGCCGCTCCGCGATCCGGAGCGGACTCCCCCGGGCGTGGGGTGGACGGCACGGCCCGCCGGTGCCGGCTCCCCCCACCGGGCGCGTGCACCTTCGCGCTGACGCGTCCCGACCCACGAGGAACGACCATGGCGTCCAGCCTGACGAAGGATTCGGTCAGCCCGGGTACCCCCGGAACCGAGAAGACCTTCTTCGGCCACCCCCGCGGACTGGCCACTCTCTTCATGACCGAGATGTGGGAGCGGTTCTCCTACTACGGCATGAAAGCCCTGCTCACCGTCTACCTGCTGTCCGGCGGTCCGGACGCGGGCAAGGACAGCATGGGCGGTGGTCTGGCCATGGACGTGGCCACCACCACCGTGATCGTCTCCGTGTACTCGGCGATGGTCTATCTGCTCGCGATGCCCGGCGGCTGGCTCGGCGACCGCGTCTGGGGGCCGCGCAGGACGGTGGCCATCGCCGCCGTCACCATCATGTCCGGCCACGTGGTGCTGGCCCTCCCCGGCGGCCAGGCGCCGTTCTTCGCCGGTCTGGCACTCGTCGCGGTCGGTTCAGGCCTGCTCAAGGCCAACATCTCCACCATGGTCGGCCATCTGTACGACGGCCCGCAGGACCCGCGGCGCGACGGCGGCTTCACGATCTTCTACATGGGCATCAACATGGGTGCCTTCTTCGCCCCGCTGGCCATCGGCACCGTCGGCCAGAAGGTGAGCTGGCACCTCGGCTTCGGCATGGCCGCGGTCGGCATGGCGATCGGCCTCGCGGCCTTCCTGCTGGGCACCCGCAACCTGAGCCCGGTCAGCAGCGTCGTCCCCAAGCCGCTGGCCGCGCAGGAGCGCGCCGCCTGGCTGCGCAAGGGCCTGGTCTGGACGGCCGTCACCGCCGTCTTCTACGGCGTCGTCGGCTTCACCGGTCACTTCACCCTGAACTGGGCGATGATCCCGCTCACCGTCATCGGTCTGCTCGTCCCGGCGGGCGTGCTGCTGCGCATCAAGCGCGACAAGGACCTCTCCGCCGACGAGCAGTCGAAGATGACCGGCTACATCTGGTTCTTCGTCGCCGCCGCCGTCTTCTGGATGATCTACGACCAGGGCGCGTCCACGGTGCAGGCGTTCGGTGAGGGCAAGGCCTCCGGTTCGCTGCTGGGCTTCGACTTCCCGTCCTCCTGGTACCAGTCGCTGAACCCGCTGTTCATCATGGCGCTGGCCCCGGTCTTCGCGTCGGTCTGGCTGTGGCTGAACCGCCGGGGCAAGGAGCCGAGCACCATCGTGAAGTTCTCGATGGCGCTGATCCTGATCGGCGTGTCGTTCTTCTTCTTCCTGATCCCGCTGGCCATGGCGGCCGACGGCACCGCGGTCAGCCCGATGTGGCTGGTGGGCATCTACTTCTTCATGACCGTGGGCGAGCTGTGCCTCTCGCCGGTGGGCCTGTCGGTGACCACGAAGATGGCGCCGGCCAAGTACGCCAGCCAGATGATGGGCGTGTGGTTCCTCGCGGTCACCGCGGGCGACTCGGTCACCGGCCTGATGTCCAACCCGGCCGTCGGCGGCGTGGACCTCAGCGGCTCCGCCGCGGTCGCCGTGCAGGCGGCCCTCGCCGCACTCGCGGGCGTGGCGGTCTTCATGTACCGCCGCAACGTCAAGTCCCGGATGGGCGACGTCCACTGACGTCACCCCGGGAACACGGCAGGGGCCGCCGCACCCCCTCGGGTGCGGCGGCCCCTGCCGTGCGCCGGTCCGGCCGTCAGGCCTTCGTCTGCACGCTCCAGGACCGGGTGAAGCTGCTGAACCCACACTTCACGGTCGACTTCTGCCCCGGCTTCTTCCACGGCCCGTAGAGCGTCCACGGCACTGAGTGCGGGGTGCCCCGCCCACGGACGACGTCGCACACCAGCTTGACGCGGTGCTTGCTCACCTTCTTGCCGGATCCGGACTTCTTGCACGACGACGTGGCCTTGGGCCGGCCCAGGTCCAGGTGCACCTCGGCCTTGCACGCGTACTTCGCGGCGGCGGCCTCGGCCGGAGCCGGGGTCACCAGGCTCGTACCGGTGGCCATCAGCACGGCGGCCAGCGCACCGCCGGCGACTTTCTTCCCCCAGAACATTCGCTTCCTCTTTCCGGCGCCGGACGAGGAGCACGGTCGGTCGGTCGTCACGTGCTCCGTTGCGCCCGACGCAACATCAGTTGGCGTTCACTCACGCGAACGACGCGACGTTATACGCCTCATGATCGTCGGAACAAACGCAGCGCCGGATTCTGAGCGAAAGTTGAGGAAACCGGGCCGGCTCACCCGGACCGGGTCCCCGCGGGGGTGCGCCGGCGCAGCCGGTCCAGCAGGGTGAGGCCCGCGTGGTGCAGGGCGGCCGGTACGACGAGGGCGGTGAGGGTCCAGAACAGGGTCACGCCCCAGGGGCGGGGCTCGGTCCAGGGTTCCTCGGCGAGGATCCGGCCGCCGTAGGTGACGGTGACGGTGCAGTCGCCGTGCGCGCCCGCGGCGAGCTCCACCGGCAGGCCGACGCGGGCCGTGCCGCCCGGCTCGACGGTGCCGCGCCAGGGCAGGTCCTGCCACTGCGGGGCGTGGACGCCGCGCGAGGTGCCGACCCGGAAGACCGGGTCGCGCACCGGGGAGGTGCCCACGTTGCCGACGGTGAACGCCAGGGTCCGGGCGGGCGGTGAGCCGAACCGGGTCAGCAGGCCGGAGTCCCCCTCCAGCCGGGTGCCGGTGAGGACGGACAGCCGTCCCCCGGTCCGCTCCGCGGGCAGCGGTTCCACCGTGTGCCCGGCCACCCTGAGTGCCGCGTCGGCCTCCGCGTTCGCGCCCCGGTCACCGTCTCGGCGTGCACCACGCACGGGCAGGGCACCGGCGGTTCCACCACCGGCAGGGTGCGCCGGAACCGGCCGGACCCGTCGGTGGTCACCGCGCGGCCGTCGGCGTCGGCGCAGGAGTCGGTGCCGTCCGGGACGCCCGACGACGGCAGGAAGCGCCCGCAGATCAGCAGGGTCAGCAGGGCGCGGGGCCGCCAGCCGGCGCCGCGTACGGTGACCGTGCCGCCCGTGCCCGCCTCGGCCCGGGAGAGCGTGACGCCGGGCCGGTCG
>NZ_JAAGMD010000584.1 GCF_010548465.1 Streptomyces sp. SID14436
GGGGCCGAGGCGGCGTCGGCCGGGGCGGTGACGGCCGAGGGCGGGCAGGCGGCGCCCCAGGAGCGGCCCCGCCGCCGTCAGGCGCGCGGCGAGCGGCGGATCGCCCAGTTGCTCGAGGCCGCCGCGTCCGTCTTCACCACCACCGGCTACACCGCCGCCAGCACCAACGCCATCGCCCGCGAGGCCGGGGTCTCACCGGGGACGCTCTACCAGTTCTTCCCGAACAAGGAAGCGATCGCGATCGAGCTGGGCAGCCGCCTGATGCACGAGATGCGGGAGACCTACGGCGAGGTGCTGGCCCCCGTCGACCCGGCCACCCCGCTGGAGCAGGTGGTCGGCGCGGCCGTGGACCGGTTCATCGACTTCAACTGCCGCCACCCCGTCTTCTTCGCCCTCATGCACGGCCCGGACATCCCCGGCCGTATCGCCGAGGAGCACGACGCGCTGCACGCCACCCTGGTCACCCGCGTGGAGTCGATGCTCACGCCGCTGCTGCCGGACACGCCCGCCCCCGAGGTGAGCCGCACCGCCCAGATGTGCGTGGGCCTGTACAAGGCCGGCCTGGAACTCGTCCTGGCCCACGAGGGCGCCGAGCGCGAGGCGTATGTCCGGGAACTGAAGAACGTCCTGCACCGCTACCTCGACCCCCTGGTCGTGGATTAGTACCCCCGGGGGGTATAAGGTGGAGTGACGGGGTCCTCCCGTGGGCCCCGCCGACCCCGTACGCCCCGAGGAGTAACGACATGAGCACCCAGGCCGACACCCAGGGTTCCGTCACCGCCGTCTACAAGGTGAGCGGCATGAGCTGCGGACACTGCGAGGGCGCCGTCTCCGGCGAGATCTCGAAGATCGCCGGCGTCGGCTCGGTGCAGGCGAGCGCCGCCACCGGCGAGGTCACCGTCACCTCCGCCGCCCCGCTCGACGAGGAAGCGGTGCGCGCGGCCGTCGACGAGGCGGGCTTCGAGCTGGCCGGTTCCGCCTGATCCAGATTCCATTGAGATCTCAAGTGCGGATACTCGGCAGTACCCCTGGAGTCCGGTAGGACCTTTCACATAAGCTCTTCACAAGGCTCGCGCATCATCCTTACGCTCGAGCCGCGCCAGCACCAACCGGTCTCCTGCGCACCTAACGGACATATGCAAGAGACGCAGATCACAGTGATGTGAACGTAACCATCGAAGGGGTTCGAAGGTCTAAGTTGGCGATGTCAGGCAGCGTCTTGGGGGGCGCCTCCTGACATCTGGGGATGTCTTGGGGGACGTTCCCAGAAGTAGGGATACCTCCCTGCTCGCACCTAGTGGAGAGCTCGGAGAGCGTTGCCGGGGCACGTACACGGGGAGCTTTGAGCGGCCCTCCCGACCGTGCGTTGTCCCGGCAGACCGCACACCGCATGAGTGCGGCGGGTTCGCTCGCCGCACTCGCACAGCGATTCAGGCGCTGTCCTCACAGACGCCCGGCCGGATCCCGTGGGGGGAATCCGCACCGGGACATGGGAAGGCGCCCTGGTTCGTCGGCCCGTGGGGGGACTGGCGCCAGGGCGCCTTCTCCCATGCCCGCACAGTGCCGGAGGCAGCACGTGGCGGCGCACAGGTCCTAGCCGTGCCGCACGATTCCGGGGGCGCCGCACAGCCCTAGCCGCACAGCCCACATGGTCCGGGCCCCGTACACGGTCGACGTGTACGGGGCCCGGCGTCTGCGGTGCGGCGGGGAGGCGCGGGTCAGCGCTCCTCGACCGGCACGAAGTCCCGCTCCACCACGCCGGTGTAGATCTGGCGCGGACGGCCGATGCGGGAACCCGGCTCCTTGATCATCTCGTGCCACTGGGCGATCCAGCCCGGCAGGCGGCCGAGGGCGAAGAGCACCGTGAACATCTCGCTCGGGAAGCCCATGGCCCGGTAGATCAGGCCGGTGTAGAAGTCCACGTTCGGGTAGAGGCTGCGCGAGACGAAGTAGTCGTCGGAGAGCGCGTGCTCCTCCAGCTTCAGCGCGATGTCCAGCAGCTCGTCGGACTTGCCGAGAGCGGACAGGACGTCGTGCGCGGCAGCCTTGATGATCTTGGCGCGGGGGTCGAAGTTCTTGTAGACCCGGTGGCCGAAGCCCATCAGGCGGACGCCGTCCTCCTTGTTCTTCACCTTGCGGATGAAGGAGTCGACGTCGCCGCCCGCGTCGCGGATGCCCTCCAGCATCTCCAGCACCGACTGGTTGGCACCGCCGTGCAGCGGGCCCCAGAGGGCGGAGATGCCCGCGGAGATCGAGGCGAACATGTTCGCCTGCGAGGAGCCCACCAGGCGCACGGTGGAGGTGGAGCAGTTCTGCTCGTGGTCCGCGTGCAGGATGAGCAGCTTGTCGAGGGCGGACACCACGACCGGGTCGAGCTCGTAGTCCTGGGCGGGGACCGAGAAGGTCATGCGCAGGAAGTTCTCGACGTAGTTCAGGTCGTTGCGCGGGAAGACGAACGGGTGGCCGACCGACTTCTTGTAGGCGCAGGCGGCGATCGTCGGCAGCTTGGCGAGCAGGCGGATGGTGGAGAGGTTGCGCTGCTGCTCGTCGAAGGGGTTGTGGCTGTCCTGGTAGAACGTGGACAGCGCCGAGACGACCGACGACAGCATGGCCATCGGGTGGGCGTCGCGCGGGAAGCCCTTGTAGAAGTTCTTGACGTCCTCGTGCAGCAGGGTGTGCTGCGTGATGTTGTGCTGGAACGTGTGGAGCTCGTCGACGGTCGGCAGCTCGCCATTGATCAGCAGGTAGGCGACCTCCAGGAAGGTGGAGCGCTCCGCCAGCTGCTCGATGGGGTAGCCGCGGTACCGGAGGATGCCGGCCTCGCCGTCCAGATAGGTGATCCCGGATTTGTACGCGGCGGTGTTGCCGTAGCCGCTGTCCAGCGTCACCAGTCCGGTCTGGGCGCGGAGCTTTCCGATGTCGAAGCCCTTGTCACCGACAGTGCTGTCGATCACCGGGTAGGTGTACTCGCTGCCGTCGTACCGCAGTACTACAGAGTTGTCGCTCACGTCTTCCCTCACCGACGTTGTGCCTCATCTTCGAGGTGCCCTGACTGTCTCTACCATCCCCCACTTGGCCCAGGAGAGTGCACTCGGGGTCGACCATCGGGCCTATTGACGGCACTCAGTGCCGCCAACTTGCCCATCCTGCCTCCTGAGTACCCCTTCCGGAAGTGCTCTGTGACCTTCACGACTCATTTGATCGATCATTTTTCGCGGAGAGCCTCTCGCGGCCTCTCGCCGAGCCCGTTTCGTCGGCTTTGCCGACGTCCGGGAGGGACGCCGGTGGCACCCCGGCGGCGGGCACCTCGGCGGCGGGCCGTCGAGGTGCCCGCGGCCCGCGGCCTCAGAGGACGGCCGGGCCGCGGGAGCCCGAGAGGCGGAAGTCGAGCGCCGTGCAGCGCCGGCCGGCCGAGACCGTGCGCACCGCCTGTCCGATCGCCTTGCGTGAGCCGACGAGGACCACGAGCCGCTTGGCGCGGGTGACCGCTGTGTACAGCAGATTGCGCTGGAGCATCATCCACGCCCCGGTGGTCACCGGGATGACGACCGCCGGGTACTCGCTGCCCTGGGAGCGGTGGATGGTCACCGCGTAGGCGTGGGCCAGCTCGTCCAGCTCGTCGAAGTCGTACGGCACCTCCTCGTCCTCGTCGGTCAGCACCGTCAGGCGCTGCTCGACCGGGTCGAGCGAGGTGACCACGCCCACGGTGCCGTTGAACACACCGTTGCTTCCCTTGTCGTAATTGTTGCGGATCTGGGTCACCTTGTCGCCGACCCGGAAGACCCGGCCGCCGAACCGCTTCTCCGGGACGTCGGGCCGGCCGGGGGTGACGACCTGCTGGAGCAGGCCGTTCAGCGTGCCCGCGCCAGCCGGGCCGCGGTGCATCGGGGCCAGGACCTGGACGTCCCGGCGCGGGTCGAGGCCGAAGCGCGCCGGGATGCGGCGGGCGGCGACGTCCACGGTGAGGCGGCCGGCCTCCTCGGTGTCGTCCTCGACGAAGAGGAAGAAGTCCTTCAGGCCGTCGGTGAGGGGGTGCTGCCCGGCGTTGATCCGGTGCGCGTTGGTGACCACGCCGGACTGCTGCGCCTGGCGGAAGACCCGGGTCAGCCGGACGGCCGGGACGGGGCCGCCCTCCGCGAGCAGATCCCGCAGCACCTCCCCCGCGCCGACGCTGGGCAGCTGGTCGACGTCCCCGACGAGGAGGAGGTGCGCACCCGGCGGCACCGCCTTGACCAGCTTGTTCGCCAGCAGCAGGTCCAGCATGGACGCCTCGTCGACGACCACCAGGTCGGCGTCCAGCGGGCGGTCCCGGTCGTAGGCCGCGTCGCCGCCCGGCTTCAGCTCCAGCAGGCGGTGCACGGTGGACGCCTCGGCGCCGGTCAGCTCCGACAGACGCTTGGCGGCCCGGCCGGTGGGCGCGGCGAGCACCACCTTGGCCTTCTTGGCGCGGGCCAGCTCCACGATCGACCGGACCGTGAAGGACTTGCCGCAGCCCGGGCCGCCCGTCAGCACGGCGACCTTCCGCGTCAGCGCCAGCCTGACGGCGGCCTCCTGCTCGGGGGCGAGATCGGTGCCGGTGCGGCCCTTCAGCCAGCCGAGCGCCTTGTCCCAGTCCACGTCGCGGAAGCCCGGCATGCGGTCCTCGTCGGTGCGGAGCAGGCGCAGCAGCTGGGCGGAGAGGGAGAGTTCGGCGCGGTGGAAGGGCACCAGGTAGACCGCGGTCACCGGCTCGCCGCCGTCCGGCCCGGGCACCTTCTCCCGCACCACCCCGGGGTCCTCGCCGTCCTCCGGCCCGGCGGCCAGCTCGGCCAGGCACTCGATGACCAGGCCCGTGTCCACCTGGAGCAGCTTCACCGCGTCGGCGATGAGCCTCTCCTCCGGGAGGTAGCAGTGGCCCTGGTCGGCGGACTGGGACAGGGCGTACTGCAGGCCCGCCTTCACCCGCTCCGGGCTGTCGTGCGGGATGCCGACGGACTGGGCGATCTTGTCGGCGGTGAGGAAGCCGATGCCCCAGACGTCGGCGGCCAGGCGGTACGGCTGGTTCTTCACCACGGAGATGGAGGCGTCGCCGTACTTCTTGTAGATGCGCACGGCGATCGACGTCGACACCTCGACCGTCTGGAGGAAGAGCATGACCTCCTTGATCGCCTTCTGCTCCTCCCAGGCGTCGGCGATCTTCCTGGTCCGCTTCGGTCCGAGCCCCGGCACCTCGACGAGCCGCTTCGGCTCCTCCTCGATGATCCTCAGGGTGTCCAGCCCGAAGTGCTGCGTGATCCGGTCGGCGAACACCGGCCCGATGCCCTTGACCAGCCCCGAACCGAGATAGCGCCGGATGCCCTGCACGGTGGCCGGGAGCAGCGTCGTGTAGTTCTCCACGTGGAACTGCTTGCCGTACTGCGGGTGCGACCCCCAACGGCCCTCCATCCGCAGGGACTCCCCCACCTGGGCACCGAGCAGCGCCCCGACGACGGTGAGCAGATCCCCGGCACCCCGGCCGGTGTCGACGCGGGCGACGGTGTAGCCGTTCTCCTCGTTGGCGTAGGTGATGCGCTCCAGGACGCCTTCGAGAACGGCGAGGCGAGGCCCCCCGGAGGGCGCCGCGGACTGGTTGGACATGATCCGACGGTACCGGTGGGGTGTGACAGGGGGCAGGGCCCCGAGCTCACGGGAGGCGCTCGGGGCCCTGCCGCGCCGCGGGGTGCGGGCCGTCGGTGAATGACCGGGGGCGGGGCGCTGTTACCCACTTTCGGGTGACGTCGCCGCGAGGGCCGGGGTGGCGTGGCGTGGCGCGATCGGGTTCGGGGCCGGTGCCCACAGGGCCCCGATGTCCCATTAGTCGTCAACCTGATGCATTTGCGCGGTAAATGGTTATTACAGGCGACATTCACAGCGATGTGGCCAGATCGTAACGACCCTTCACGCCTCCTCCACCGACCGGACTCGGGTGGGCAGGGTGTGCGTGGGCAGCCGACCGGCCGCCCTTCGCACCAGGCACAGCCCCCATCGCCGGCACGCCGGACCGGGCGGCTGCGCCCGCACCGAGCAGGGGGATCCTATGTCCAAGTCCACGTCAGTCAACGCTCGCCGCCTCACCGCCGCCGCGCTGAGCGTCGGTGCCCTGACGGCAGTCCTGACGGCGCCGGCCTCGGCGGCCGAGCACCGGCCGCACCGGCCGGCCGTGCAGATCACCGACGTGCAGTACAACGCCCCGGGTCCCGACACCCGTGACAACCGCTCCGTGAACGGTGAGTGGGTGCGGATCACCAACACCACCCGCCACGCGGTCAACCTGAGGGGATGGACGCTGCGCAACGAGGCGGGCCAGCGCTACCGCTTCAACAACGTCCGCCTCGCCGGCCGCAGCTCCATCCACGTTCACACCGGCATCGGCCGCGACACCAGGACCCGGGTGTTCCAGGACCGCCGCAACCACATCTGGGACAACCGCTCCGACACGGCCACCCTGCGCAACGACCGCGGCCGCGTCGTCGACACCGAGTCGTGGGGGCGCGGCCGCTTCGACCGTGACGACCGCCGTGACGACCGCCGTGACGACCGCCGGGACGACCGCCGGGACGACCGCCGGGACGACCGCCGTGACCGTGACGACCGCCGCGACAACCGCGGCCGCCGCTGACCCGGGGTGCTGAGGCCGCCGGACGCCCACGTCATCGGCAGCCTCGGCACTCCTGGAGACGACCGCGTGTGCCGGGCAGCCCTGCGCTGCCCGGCACACGCGCGTGTACGCGGCCCGAAGCGGCCACCGGACCCGGCTGGCCCTCGCGACAGGGCTGTGCAGCATCGCCCCGGGGCTTTAACGCGTCCGCGCCGGCTCCTTCAGTTCAGTTCCCCACCGGGTCCTACGGCTCCTTCGTCAGGCTGCTGAGACGTCACCACGTCCGGTGCACGGTCGCCTTGCCCCCGGTCACCAGGCTTGCCGGCGGAACGTCGTCGGCGACGACCGCACCGGCGGCGATCACGGCGTCCCGGCCGATGCTGACGCCGGGCAGGATCGTGGCACCGGCGCCGATCCACACGTTCTCCGCCACGTCGATGGGTGCGCCGGTGAGGTACAGCCGCCGCTCCTCGGGATCGACCGGGTGGCCGCTGGTGATGAACGTGACCTTCGGGCCGATCATCACGCGCTCGCCGAGCCGGATACCGGCGTAGTCCAGGAACGTGCAGTTCTGGTTGATGAAGACACGCTCGGCGAGGTCGAGGTTCAGGCCGTGGTCCGTGTAGAAGGGCGGGTAGATGGTGACCCCCGGCGGCAGCGGCTTGCCGAGGATCCGCTCGAACAGTTCCGCCTTGCCCGCCTCGTCCTCGAAGGGCAGCACGTTCAGGCGGGAGGTCAGCTCGGTGACCCGCAGGACCCTCTCGGCCATGGCCTGGAACTCGGCACTGTGAATGCGCATGAGACGGTCACTGGACATGCCGCGATTCTTTCCGCGCACCGGTGGAGGGGCAAGACGCACCGGCCGGGAGGACGGCTCACGTCAGTGGTCAGGGGCGGGAGCGGTGTGCGTCACGATCCGCGCGTCGGCCTCTTCAGCTCCTCGACGAACACCGCGAAGGCGGAGACGGTAAGCGTGAGGGTGGCCCGGGTGGGGGCCTTGGAGTCGCGGACGGATATGCGGGTGGGTGCGTTTGCGATCTCGACGCAGTTGTTGCCGTCGCCGCCGCCGGAGTAGGACGACCTGCGCCAGTTGTCAGGGGTGGACACGGAGCCTCACAGTTCCTTGGCCAGTCTCTGGATGAAGTCACGCGACCGGCTGGGGTCGAGTGACACATCCTTCACTCTACGGAAGACCGTTCGGAAAACGCCGAGTTGGGCCTCGGAATCGATGAAACCGGTGCCATGCGGTGCATCGCGAACCGCCGTGTCCAACTTGGGCACCCTCCCGCCCGCCAGCATCATGGGGCTCCAGGTGCCACCGAAACCATCCAGGTCGAAGGGAATGACGCGTACCTCGACGTGATCGGCTTCGGACAGTTCAAGAAGGCGGGTGAGCTGCGCTCGTGCCGTGGCCCGGGTCCCCACTCTGATACGCAATGCCGCTTCATGGATGACAGCCTCATACGGTACGCGGACCGGGGTGCCGAGGATCACCTTGCGTTGCATCCGGTGGCGAACTCGCAGCTCCAGCTCTTCGTGGGGCAGCTCAGGGACCCTGGAGGAGAATGCCGCCCGGGCGTAATCCTCCGTCTGAAGCAGGCCGGGGATGAACAGGAACTCCACATCGCGCCGGTAGGTGGAGTGATGCTCCAACTCGGCCAGATCCAAGAAGGGCGTAGGCAGCAGGCCTCGGTACTCTTCCCACCAACCGCGTTCTCGATCAGTCGCCAGAGCAACGAGGGCCTCGATGAACTCCTCATCCGTGCTCGAGTAATGGGCAGCCAGACGGCGCAGACGCTCCTCGCTCACGCCCGCCAGCCCTGACTCGATGTGACTGATCTGAACTCGGTTCACCCCGAGCAACTCCGCCGCCTCGATGGCGGAAAGCCCTGCCGCGTCGCGCAACCTGCGCAGTTCGACCGCCAGGCGCTTCTGCCGTGCAGTGCATGCGCGCCTCAAGACCATGGACGGCTCCCTCGGTTCAACGGGCCTGCCGGTGCGACTCGTTCGGAGTCAGATTAGGCGATCGACTTGCTCCGTATGACATGTTAGCCCTACCGTCAGTGACGCGACGCACACCGTGCGACACCGGACACCGGAAGCGCACCGCTCCGTCCTGCCTTGGCGGCTGCGGCAATGACACCGGCCCCCTCTCCCCCCTCCTCCAGCACACGACGGAGTTCCGCATGCCCGAAAACGCACCCTGGGAGTACTCCCTCCACCTCCCCAACGACGTCCGCGCCGTCACCGTCAGCCGCCGCACCCTGCGCCTGATCCTGACGATGCACGGGCTCATCGGCCTGGTCGATGTCGCCGAACTGCTGGCCACGGAGCTAGTGTCCAACGCCGTACGCCACACCAAGGGCCCGGCCGCACTGCGCGTGCACTGGTCGCCGCCGGGCACGTTGCGCATCGGAGCCTGGGACGCGGACCCCCGGCCGCCGGAGCCTCCCCAGCCGTTCGCGCAGGCGGCCGGGCGGGAGGACGGGCGAGGGCTGGCGCTGGTGCGGGCCTGTGCCGACGTATGGGGGTGGCAGCCGCTGGCCAGGGACGGCAGCCGCGGCAAGTACGTGTGGTGTGAGCTGGCTGCTGCGTGAGTGCCGGGATCCGCTCACGGAGGGAGCCGGTGGCGTGGCGCGCCCCCGTCCGGCCCGGGGTCCGGCAGAGTGCGGCACGATCACCCCTGCCACCCCTCCGGGAGGAGCCCCGTGGCCGTCATCGAGCACGCACGGCACGGGCTGATCCTCTTCGACACCGGGATCAACCACCACGTGGCCGACCCGGAGGCCGCCGAGGCGTACTGGGGTCCGGGGCTGCGGGAGGCGTACGGCGCGCAGGGGTTCACCCGGGAGCACGCCGTCGACGCGCAGCTGCGGCGGCTCGGGCACCGCCCCGAGGACGTCCGGTACGTCATCTACTCCCACCTGCACCTCGACCACGCCGGCGGCATGAGCTACTTCCCCGGCGCCGTGCACGTCGTCCAGCACGACGAGTTGCGCCACGCCTGGTGGCCGGACCGCTGGACCGCCCGGGGCTACGCGTTCGACGACTACCGGGCGTGCCGGGACTACGAGTTCCTCGAACTCACCGGTGACACCGACCTGTTCCTGGACGGCAGCGTGACCGTGCTGCGGACCACCGGTCACACGCCCGGCCATCAGGGCATCGTCCTCGACCTGGACCACCACGGCCCGGTCGGGTTCCTGGGCGACGCCGCCCATCTGCGGGAGGGGCTGGCGAAGGACGTGCCGATGCTCAGCGACTGGAACGTCCAGCAGAAGCTGCTCACCTACGGGCGACTCCGCGCGCTGCAACGGGCCGGGGTGCCGGTCTTCCTGTCCCACGACCCCGACGACTTCGCCGCCCTGCCGAAGGACGGGGAGTTCTGGGACTGAGCGGACGGGGACCGGGGCGGGCGAGTGCACAGGCCAGGAGCCCAGGGGTCCGGCCGGGAGCGGCGGCGGAAGTGGCTCGCGGCACCGGCCCGGCGGTCCGTAGGCTCGGCGCCCATGAAGCAGCGGCAGCAGAAGAAGCAGTTCCGGCGTCTCTTCGTGGCGGCCCTCGTGGGGGACGTGCACGGAGCGCGGGCCGCTCTGCGGGCCGGTGCCGACCCGGAGGGCAGGGACCGCGACGGCACCACCCCGCTCTACGTGGCCGCCGTGCACGGGGACGCCGCGACGGTCCGCCTGCTCCTGGCGGCCGGGGCCCGCCCCGACACCGAGAGCCGCGGCGCCGGGTCCGAGGGCACACCGCTGTGCGCGGCCGCGTGCTGGGGGCACACCGAGGCGGTGCGCGAGCTGCTGGCGCACGGTGCCGACCCGAACCTGCGCGAGGACCACGGCACCGGACGCACTCCGCTGGAGTGGGCGGACACCGGTCCCCACCCGGAGACGGCCCGCGTGCTCGCCGCGGCGGGCGCGGTCCGGCGGACGGCCGAGTAGGGCACTGCCCGCAGCCTGCGCGTGGAGGCGAGTCCGGGGCAACCCGGGCCCCGCCCCGTCGGTCACGATTCAGTTTCGGCCACCCCCACCCCCTTGCCCGCCGCCGTGTAATCGATTCCAATCCCTCGTGTAATCGATTCCACGAGGAGGTGGAACGGCGATGGCGAGCATCAAGGACGTCGCTGCCGAGGCGGGGCTGTCCGTGGCCACGGTGTCGCGGGTGCTGAACGGGCACCCCTCGGTCAGCGAGGAGGCACGCCGGCGGGTCACGGCCGCCGTCGAGCGGCTCGGCTACCGTCCGAACGCCGTCGCCCGGTCGCTGCGCACCCACCAGACCCGCACCCTCGGGCTGGTCATCAGCGACGTGATGAACCCGTACTTCACCGAGCTGGCCCGCTCCGTCGAGGAGGAGGCCCGCGCCCTCGGCTACAGCGTGATCATCGGCAACGCCGACGAGCGGCCGGACCTCCAGGACCACCACGTCACGACGCTGCTGGACCGGCGGATCGACGGGCTGCTCGTCTCCCCCACCGACGGCGGGTCGCCCCGCATGCTGGACGCCGCCCGCACGGGCACCCCCATGGTGTTCGTCGACCGGTGGATCCCGGGCGTCGACGTGCCCGTCGTCCGGTCGGACGGGCGCGACGCCGTCCGGGACCTCGTCGCCCACCTGTACGGGCTCGGTCACCGCCGGCTCGCGATCATCGCCGGGCCCGCGGCCACCACCACCGGCCGGGAGCGCGTGGCCGCCTTCCGGGAGGCACTCGGCGCCTACGGGCTGGACCTCCCCGACGCCCACATCGGCCAGGGCGACTTCCAGGCCGAGAGCGGTCGGCGGGTCACCGAGGGCTTCCTCGCGCTGGCCGAACCGCCCGACGTGCTGTTCGCCGCCGACAACCTGATGGCGCTCGGCGCGCTGGACGCGATCCGGGAGCGCGGACTGCGCGTGCCCGACGACATCGCGCTGGCCGCGTTCGACGACATCCCCTGGTTCGTGCACACCGATCCGCCGGTCACCGCCATCGCCCAGCCGACCCGCGAGCTGGGCCGCGCGGCCGTGCGGGCGCTGGTCGACCGGATCGAGGGGCGGCCCGGCGAGTCCGTCACCCTCCCCGCCCGGCTGGTCGTGCGCCGCTCGTGCGGCGAGCCGGCACCCGCGACGGATCCGCGGTCCCCGTCCTTCTCACCGTCGCCGTCGCCGTCTCCGGCCCAGTCCCCCCAGTCCGCCCAGTCCCCTTCCCCGTCCCCCTCCCCCGTACGAAGGAGTACGCCGTGAGCAGCCGCAGTCCGGACGAGTTGCTGCGCATCGAGGGCATCCGCAAGACCTTCCCCGGCGTGGTCGCGCTCGACAACGTCGACTTCGACCTGCGCCGGGGCGAGGTGCATGTGCTCCTCGGCGAGAACGGCGCCGGCAAGAGCACGCTGATCAAGATGCTCTCCGGTGCCTACACGCCCGACGCCGGGCGGATCGTGGTCGACGGCGAGGAGGTGCGCATCCACGGTGCGCAGGACTCCGAGCGGCTCGGGATCGCCACCATCTACCAGGAGTTCAACCTGGTGCCCGACCTGACGGTGGCCGAGAACATCTTCCTCGGCAGGCAGCCGCGCCGCTTCGGGATGATCGACCGGAAGACGATGGAGGCCGACGCCGAGGTGCTGCTGAAGCGGGTCGGCGTCGACGTGCCGCCCCGCGCGCGGGTGCGTGAACTCGGCATCGCCCGGCTCCAGATGGTCGAGATCGCCAAGGCGCTCAGCCTGGACGCCCGGGTGCTGATCATGGACGAGCCGACCGCCGTGCTGACCTCGGAGGAGGTCGACAGGCTGTTCGCGATCGTGCGGCGGCTGCGCGAGGACGGCGTCGGCATCGTCTTCATCACCCACCACCTGGAGGAGATCGCCGCCCTCGGCGACCGCGTCACCGTCATCCGGGACGGCCGCAGCGTCGGGCAGGTGCCCGCGTCGACCCCCGAGGACGAGCTGGTGCAGCTCATGGTGGGGCGGTCCATCGACCAGCAGTACCCGCGCGAGCCCGCGGACGCCGGCGACGCCCTGCTGAAGGTCGAGGGACTCACCCGGGACGGTGTGTTCCACGACGTGAGCTTCGAGGTGCGGGCCGGTGAGGTCGTCGGCATCGCGGGGCTCGTCGGCGCCGGGCGCACCGAGGTGGCCCGGGCGGTGTTCGGCGCGGACCCGTACGACGCCGGGACCGTGCACGTCGGCGGCGCGCCACTGCGCGGGCACGACGTGAACGCCGCGATGGCGGCCGGGGTCGGGCTGGTGCCGGAGGACCGCAAGGGGCAGGGCCTGGTGCTCGACGCGTCCGTCGAGGAGAACCTCGGCCTGGTCACCCTGCGGTCCGCCTCCCGCGCGGGCCTCGTCGACCTCAGGGGACAGCACGAGGCGGCGGACCGCATCGCGCGGCAGCTCGGGGTGCGCATGGCGGGCCTCGGGCAGCACGTGCGGACGCTGTCCGGCGGCAACCAGCAGAAGGTCGTCATCGGCAAGTGGCTGCTGGCGAACACCAAGGTGCTGATCCTCGACGAGCCGACGCGCGGCATCGACGTCGGCGCGAAGGTCGAGATCTACCAGCTGATCAACGAACTGACGGCCGCGGGCGCCGCGGTGCTCATGATCTCCAGTGATCTGCCCGAGGTGCTCGGCATGAGCGACCGGGTCGTCGTCATGGCGCAGGGCCGGGTCGCCGGCGAACTGGCCGCCGAGGACGCCACCCAGGACGCCGTGATGGCCCTCGCCGTCAGCACCTCGCCCGGCACCGCAGGCACCGCCTTCGGCACCGCGGACACCGCCGGCACCGCCGGCCCGGACGACAGCCCCCACAGCAACGGAACGGAGGCCACCGGTGGCCACTGACACGCTCAAGAGCAAGCCGGGCGCGCAGGGTGGCGCCCCGGGCGGCCTGCGCCGCCTGCTCCTCGACAACGGCGCGCTCACCGCGCTCATCGTCCTGGTCATCGCCATGTCGGCGCTGTCCGGTGACTTCCTGACCGCCGACAACCTGCTCAACATCGGCGTCCAGGCGGCGGTCGTCGCGATCCTCGCCTTCGGTGTCACCTTCGTCATCGTCTCCGCGGGCATCGACCTGTCGGTCGGCTCGGTCGCCGCCCTGTCGGCCACCGTGCTCGCCTGGAGCGCCACCTCCGCGGGCGTCCCCGTGGTCCTGGCGGTGCTGCTGGCCATCGCCACCGGCATCGCCTGCGGCCTGGTCAACGGCATCCTCGTGTCGTACGGGAAACTCCCGTCGTTCATCGCCACGCTGGCCATGCTGTCGGTGGCCCGCGGCCTGTCCCTGGTGATCTCCCAGGGCTCCCCGATCGCCTTCCCCGACTCCGTGTCCCACCTCGGCGACACCCTCGGCGGCTGGCTGCCGGTGCCGGTGCTCGTGATGATCGGCATGGGCCTGATCACGGCGTTCATCCTCGGCCGCACCTACATCGGCCGCTCCATGTACGCGATCGGCGGCAACGAGGAGGCGGCCCGCCTGTCCGGGCTGCGGGTGAAGAAGCAGAAGCTGGCCATCTACGCGCTGTCCGGCCTGTTCGCCGCCGCCGCGGGCATCGTGCTCGCCTCCCGCCTGGCCTCCGCGCAGCCGCAGGCCGCGCAGGGCTACGAACTGGACGCGATCGCCGCGGTCGTCATCGGCGGCGCCTCGCTGGCCGGCGGCACCGGCAAGGCGTCCGGCACGCTGATCGGCGCGCTGATCCTGGCGGTGCTGCGCAACGGCCTCAACCTGCTGTCCGTGTCGGCGTTCTGGCAGCAGGTCGTGATCGGTGTCGTGATCGCGCTGGCCGTGCTCCTGGACACGCTGCGGCGCAAGGCGGGCGCCACCCCGGTGGCCGCCGGGACGTCCGGCGGCGGCAACCGGAAGAAGCAGGCCGCGACCTACGTCCTCGCCGCGGTGGTGGCGGCGGCGATCGTCGGCGCCATGTCCTTCCTGCACAACGGCTCCTCCACCGCGAAGACCGAGAAGGTCGGGCTGTCCCTGTCGACGCTCAACAACCCGTTCTTCGTGCAGATCCAGGCCGGTGCGAAGGAGGAGGCGAAGAAGCGGGGCGTGGACCTGACCGTCACCGACGCCCAGAACGACGCCTCCCAGCAGGCCAACCAGCTGCAGAACTTCACCAGCGGCAGCCTCGGCGCGATCATCGTCAACCCGGTGGACTCCGACGCGGCCGGTCCGGCCGTGCGCTCCGCCAACCAGGCCGACATCCCGGTGATCGCCGTGGACCGGGGCGTCAACAAGGCCGAGACGGACGCGCTGGTCGCCTCCGACAACGTGGCCGGCGGCCGCCAGGGCGCCAAGGCGCTCGCCGAGAAGCTGGGCGGCGAGGGCACCATCGTGATCCTCCAGGGCCAGGCCGGCACGTCCGCCAGCCGCGAGCGGGGCGCGGGCTTCGCCGAGGGCCTGAAGGACTACCCGGGCATCAAGGTCGTCGCCAAGCAGCCCGCGGACTTCGACCGCACCAAGGGCCTCGACGTGATGACCAACCTGCTCCAGGCGCACCCCGGCATCGACGGAGTGTTCGCCGAGAACGACGAGATGGCGCTCGGCGCGATCAAGGCACTCGGCGCGAAGGCCGGCACGTCCGTCCAGGTCGTCGGCTTCGACGGCACGCCCGACGGGCTCAAGGCGGTCGAGGCGGGCACTCTGTACGCGTCCGTCGCGCAGCAGCCGAAGGAACTGGGCAGGATCGCGGTGGACAATGCGCTGCGCGCGGTCGACGGCAAGAAGGTGAGCGGGACGGTCAAGGTGCCGGTGAAGGTGGTCACGAAGGACAACGTGGCCGGCTTCGGCGGCTGACCACCGCCGACAGGACCCTGGGGCGGGCGGCCACGACGGCCGCCCGCCCCGCACACGCACGTGGGGAGCACGTCATGAACGACTACGACCTCCTGGTCGTGGGGTCGGCCAACGCCGACCTGGTGATCGGTGTCGAACGCCGCCCGGCCGCCGGGGAGACGGTGCTCGGCTCCGACCTCGCCGTCCATCCGGGCGGCAAGGGAGCCAACCAGGCGGTCGCGGCCGCCCGGCTCGGGGCCCGCACGGCCCTGCTGGCCCGGGTCGGCGACGACGCGCACGGGCGGCTGCTGCTGGACTCGCAGCGGTCGGCCGGCGTCGACACGGTGGGCGTGCTGGTCGGCGGCGCCCCGACCGGGGTCGCGCTGATCACCGTGGACCCGTCCGGCGACAACAGCATCGTCGTCTCGCCGGGCGCCAACGGGCGGCTCGCGCCGCAGGACGTACGGGCCGCCGGCAGCCTCTTCCACGCCTCCCGGGTGGTGTCCGCCCAGTTGGAGATCCCGCTGGAGACGGTGGTGGAGGTGGTGCGCTGCCTCGCGCCCGGCAGCCGGTTCGTCCTCAACCCGTCGCCCCCGCAGCCCCTGCCCACCGAGGTGCTGGCCGCCTGTGATCCGCTGATCGTCAACGAGCACGAGGCGAAGGTCATCCTGGGCGACGCGGGCGGCCTCAGCGACGAGCCGGAGGACTGGGCCCGGCTGCTGCTGGCGAAGGGCCCGCGGTCGGTGGTGGTCACGCTGGGCGGCGAGGGCGCGCTGGTCGCCTCCGCGGAGGGCACCGTCCGGGTGCCGTCGGTCGCGGTGCGTGCCGTCGACACCACCGGCGCGGGCGACGCGTTCACCGCCGCGCTCGCCTGGCGCCTCGGCGCGGGCGAGTCCCTCGCCGAGGCGGCGGCGTACGCGGCCCGGGTGGGCGCGGCGACGGTGACGAAGCAGGGCGCGCAGGTGTCCTTCCCGACCGCGGCGGAGGTCGCGGCCCTGTGAAGAAGCACGGGATCCTCAACCGCCATCTCTCCGGTGCCCTGGCCGAACTCGGCCACGGCGACGGCGTGCTGGTGTGCGACGTCGGCATGCCCATCCCCGACGGGCCGCGCGTCGTCGACCTCGCCTTCCGGGCCGGGGTGCCGTCGTTCGCGGAGGTCCTGGACGGGCTGCTGGCGGAGCTGGTCGTGGAGAGCGCGACGGCCGCCGCCGAGATCCACGACGCCAACCCGCCCGCCGCCGGCCTGCTGACCGGCCACTTCCCCGGGCTTCACCTGGTCCCCCACGAGCGGCTCAAGGAACTGACGGCGGGCGCCCGTCTCGTCGTCCGCACGGGCGAGGCCCGGCCGTACGCGAACGTTCTGCTGCGGTGCGGGGTGTTCTTCTAGCCGGGGTTCCTCTCCGCGCACGCCCGCCCGGCGGGGCGCGTGCACGTACTTCGAAGGGGCCCGGTCCGTCGACCGGGCCCCTTCGCTTCCCTCCCCCGTCAGAACCTCTCGATCCCCCCCGGGTCCCCTCCCAGAAGTCCTGACAGCACGTATGACCCGCCGGGCGGAGGGAGGGTTGTACGGGCGACGGAAGATTTTCGGCGTGCCCTCGGCGGCCTCTCGGCGCATGCCGGCACGTCGCCCCCGGCCGGCCCGACCGGGACGGGCGGACGGCAGATCGCACAACCTCAAACGTTGCTCAATGTTCTTGTCGCTGTCCGTCCCCCACTGCCAGGATCTGACCGACCATTTGGCGCCGACAAAGGGGGAACTTTGCACGCCAGAATGAAGCGTTTCGCGACCGCCGGAGTGGTAGCGCTCGGAGTACTCGCACTGGCCACGCCGAATGCACAGGCGGCGTCCAAGAAGACCGGGCCCGTGAAGCTCGACATCAACAAGTACTGCAAGGCGACGATTTCCGTCGACGACCACACCAAAAAGGGGAAGATCCGCGGGCTGGCCCGCGTCAGCTGCACCAAGGGCGATGCCATCGTCACACCGACCATCAACTTCTACCGCGATGGCAAGCACGTCAGGGGCGGCAGCATCGGCCCGCGCATCATCAACAAGAAAAAGGGGTTCACTTTCTCCAAGTACACGTCGGACAAGGGCGGCAAGCAGTGCTACCGGGCCAGCCTTCTGATCGTGTATCCCGACCCTGCCGACGTCAATAAGGCACAGCTCATCAAGACTCCCTGCCTCAACACCTGATTCCGGCAGTAGCGTGTCGCGGTGGCCGGTGGCCGTCTCGCACGACGGCCACCGGCCACCGCGAACGCGTATGCACGCGCAGCTCATTCAGCACACGGACGCCGATACCAGCACCCGTCCGGCGTACTACCCGATGCCCAAGGTGGCGCAGGCGTCGACGAGTTGCGGGAGCTAGAGCTGCCTGACCATCAGGCCGGGCAGGAACAGCTTGTCGTGGACGACACCGTGCTTCACGTCGGCCGCGTGCGCCCGGCGGGCCAGGTCGAGGGCGCCGTCGAGGCCGGTGGCCGTCGGCTTCTCGGTGTAGACGTGCTCGCCCGCGGCGATCGCCTTCCTCAGGCCTCCTCGCGCGCGGGGGTCACCTGGGCGTCGAAGTAGACGTCCACGCTGTCGTCGGCGAGGACGGCGTCCAGGTCGGTGGAGACGTGGTCCGGGCCGTGGCGTTCGGCCAGCGCCCGCAGCGCGGGCTCGCGGCGGCCGACGAGGACCGGCTCCGGCCACAGCACGGTGCCCTCCCCGAGATCGGGCTCGCCCTGCTCGCGCAGGGCCGGGACGGAGCGGACGAGGTGCTGGCGGTGGCCCATAACGGCCGGTCACACCGTTCATGGCGATACGCACGGTCTTGCGGGTCAGGACGTTCCCTTCGTACGCGGTCCGCGCGCCGCGCACTCCCCACCCGTCCCGCGCCGACCAGCTGACCAGCTCACCCACTGCGGCGGACGTGGGCCGATCGACGTGGCAGCAAGCGCTTTCCGGGCGGGGAGCATCCTGCCGCCTCGCGGCACCGGGGACAAGAGCGCCGCGAGCCCGGCTTGTTCGAGGGGGCGAACAACGCGGCGTATGGCCCTATCGTCTGGTCGCAGCCGGGGCCCGGGGGGCCCGGAGACCCGGTGGGGACGACGGCGTACGGCGGCGTACGACGAGGCGCACGAGGCGGAGGACGAGACATGACGGTGACCCTGGCGGACGTGGCGGCCCGTGCGCAGGTCTCCCCCGCGACGGTGTCGCGCGTATTGAACGGCAACTATCCGGTGGCCGCGTCCACCCGGGAGCGCGTCCTCAAAGCGGTCGACGAACTCGACTACGTCCTCAACGGTCCCGCCAGCGCCCTGGCCGCCGCCACGTCCGACCTCGTCGGCATCCTCGTCCACGACATCGCCGACCCGTTCTTCGGGATCATGGCCGGCGCCGTCCAGGCGGAGATCGGCGGGCCGGGCGGGCGCGCGGGCGGGGAACGGCTCGCCGTCGTCTGCAACACCGGCGGCTCCCCCGAGCGGGAGCTGACCTACCTCACGCTGCTCCAGCGGCAGCGGGCCGCGGCGGTCGTCCTGACCGGCGGCGCGAGCGAGGACCCGGACCACGCGGTGGCGATGAACACGAAGCTGGGCAAGCTGGTGGCGGCGGGGACGCGGGTGGTGCTGTGCGGGCGTCCGCCCGCGCCGGGCACGGGGGCCGTCGCGCTGCCTTTCGACAACCGCGGGGGCGCGCGGGAACTCACCGCGCACCTGCTCGGTCTCGGCCACCGCCGCCTCGGTTACCTCGCCGGGCCGCCCGAGCGCACCACCACGCGGGAGCGGCTTCAGGGCCACCGGGACGCGCTGGCCGCGCACGGGGTGGCGGAGGATCCCCGCTGGACCGTGCACGGGCAGTACGACCGGCGGTCCGGGTACGAGGGGACGCTGGAACTGCTGCGGGCGGACCCGTCGCTGACCGCCGTCGTGGCCGCGAACGACTCCGTCGCGCTGGGGGCGTGCGCGGCGCTGCGGGACGCAGGGCGGCGCATCCCGGAGGACGTGTCGGTCGCCGGGTTCGACGATCTGCCGTTCAGCGTCGATGCGGTGCCGGGGCTGACGACGGTGCGGTTGCCGTTGGCGGAGGCGGGGGGTTGGGCGGGGCGGATCGCCATGGGGCGGGGGGAAGGAGGCGTGGACGGTGGGGTGGGGGTGGACGGTGGGGTGGGGGTGGACGGTGGGGTGGGGGTGGTGCGGGGGGAGTTGGTGGTGCGGGGGTCTGTGGGGCGGCCGGGGCGGGCGCGGCCTGCGGGGGTGTAGGGGGTTGCGGGGTTGCGCAGTTCCCCGCGCCCCTGGAGAGGTCGGGTGTTGTCTGCGGGTGGTGGGGGTTCTCGCGCAGTTCCCCGCGCCCCTGGTGGGAGCCCCGGCTTCGAGTGGGCATGTGCGGGTTCGTCGTGGGGATTTGCGCAGTTCCCCGCGCCCCTGAAGAGGTCGGGTGCTGTCTGCGGGTGGTGGGGGTTCTCGCGCAGTTCCCCGCGCCCCTGGTGGGAACCGTCGGCTTTCGGTGGGGGCCGTTGTGGTGGGCGGGTGGGTGTGGCGATGAGTTTTGGGGGTGGGGTTGGTCTGTAGGTTCGTCAGTCGTTGTTCTCGGTTGTGGGAGTGGGCGTCATGCGGATTGTCGTAACGGAGTTCATCAGCCTCGACGGTGTGTCCCAGGCTCCGGGTGGGCCTCAGGAGGACACCGACGGGGGGTTCGCGCACGGTGGGTGGTCGCACCCGTACTTCGACCCGGAGGTGCTCGGCGGGGCCTTCGACGCGGGGCTGCGGAAGGCGGACGCGCTGCTGTTCGGGCGACGCACGTGGCAGACGATGGCGGCGGCGTGGCCGGAGCGGGCCGGTGATCCGTTCGCCGACCGGATGAACAGCCTGACCAAGTACGTCGTCTCGGGCACCCTGGGCGAGGAGGACCTGACGTGGAACAACTCGCGGCTGATCCCGGCCGGTGAGGCGCTCGCCCGGATCCGTGAGCTGCGGGCCACCGAGGGCGGTGACCTGGCGATGATGGGGAGCCCCACGCTGGTGCGGACCCTGCTGGGCGAGGACCTGGTGGACGAGCTCCAGCTGATCGTCATGCCGGTGATGCTCGGCGGCGGCAAGTCGGTCTTCCCCACCGACGGCGCGAAGCGGCCCTTCGAGCTGGTGTCCACCACGGCCGCGAAGACCGGCGCCCAGGTGTGCGTGTACCGGCCGGCGCAGGCATCCGCCGGGGGCTGACGGTCCGGGCGCGGCGGCGCGCGCGGGCGACACCGGGGTGTCAGGGGGGAGTTGCCGGCGGGGTCCGCGGGTAGGGTCCGTTTCCATGAAGCTGGCGTTCTCCACCCTCGGCGTCCCCGGCCTGCCCGTCACCGACGTGCTGGAGCTGGCGACCGCGCACGGTTATCACGGCGTCGAGCTGCGCGCCCACCCGGAGGAACCGGTCCACCCGGGTCTCACCCCGGCCGAACGGGCCGGTGTCGCCGCCGCGTTCAAGGCGGCCGGTGTCGAGGTCCTGAGCGCCGCCGGGTACGTGCGGGTGGCGGCGCCCGGTGACGACGCGCCCGTGCTGGCCGAGATCCGCGCCCTGCTCGAACTGGCCCGTGACCTCGGCGCTCCCTACGTCCGTGTCTTCCCCGGCGGCACGCCCGGGCAGAGCGCGCGGGAGGCCGACGCGACGGCCGCCCGCCGGCTCGGCACGGCCGCCGAGTACGCCGGTGACCTGGGGGTGCGGATCCTGCTGGAGACGCACGACTCGCACCGTACGGCGGCCGACGCGATGCGGATCCTGGGCCTGGTCGGGCACGGCCGGGTCGGGGCGCTCTGGGACGTGATGCACACCTGGCTCGGCGGTGAGCAGCCCGCGGACAGCTTCGCCGCCCTGTCCCCGCACCTCGGCTACGTCCAGGTCAAGGACATCGCCTCGGCCGACGACACCACCCCGCTGGCGCTGGGCGAGGGCATCCTGCCGCTGGCGGACTGCGTGGAGGTCCTCTCCCGGCACGGGTGGGACGGCTGGCTGTGCTGGGAGTACGAGAAGCGGTGGTACCCGGACGTGCCGGAGCTGAGCGGTCTGCTCGCTCCCGGGCGGGAGCATCTGGCCCGGCTGCTGAACGAGTCGGCGTGACCGTCCCGGGGCCGGTGCCGGTCGGCGTCTGACGCCGCCGGGTGACGGTCGGCGTCTGACGCCGCCGGGTGACGGGGCGCCCGTCCCAGGGCATCCTCCGACGAGGCGGACACGACACGGTGCCGACGCCTCACCGCCCACCGGTCGCCTTCGCCGGGGCGGCCCGGCCCGCGCTGCCCGTCCTCAGCCGCCGACCCGGGAGCCCTCCGCACCGGTAGCCGCCGGCGGCGCGGGCCGGGTGGCCGGTGTCGCCGCCGGGCGGCGTCGGGTCAGCGTGGCCAGGGCCACGCCGCCCACCAGCAGCACGCCCGCGCACCACCGCAGCGGGGTCATCGACTCGCCGAGGAACAGGGCGGCCGACGACATCCCGAAGACCGGTACCAGCAGGGAGAACGGCGCGACCGTGGAGGCGGGGTGACGGCGCAGCAGCCAGCCCCAGGCGCCGAAGCCGAGGACGGTGGCGACCCAGGCGACGAACAACACGGTGCCCGCGCCCTGCCAGTCGAGGCCGGCGAGGGCGTCCCGGTCCCGCCGGGGGCCCTCCAGGAGGAGTGACAGGGCCAGCAGCGGCAGGACCGGCACGGTGCTCACCCACACCATGAAGTTGAGGGCGTCCGGAGGCGCCGCCCTGCGGGTGAGGATGTTCGAGGCGCCCCAGCAGGCGGCCGCCGCGACGACCAGGGCGAAGCCGGTGAGCGGCCCGGAGGTGCCCTCGTCGACCGCTGCGACGCCGATGCCCGCGAGGGCCACCGCCATGCCGGCCAGGCGTCTGGCGGAGGGGCGTTCGCCGAGCAGGGCGAAGGCGAACAGGGCGGTGAACACCGCCTGGATCTGGAGCACCAGGGAGGACAGCCCGCCCGGCATGCCCGCGTCCATGCCGACGAAGAGCAGCCCGAACTTGGCGACCCCGAGGGTCAGGCCCACGCCGACGATCCATTTCCAGGCCACCGTGGGGCGTCCCACCAGGAACACCGCGGGGAGCGCCGCCACGAGGAAGCGCAGGGCGGAGAACAGCAGGGGCGGGAAGTGGTCGAGGCCGACCTCGATGACGGTGAAGTTGACGCCCCAGACGGCGGCGACGCAGACGGCGAGCAGGACGTGGGAGGGTCGCATGGATCGAGGATCGCCGCACCGCACACTTCAGCACCAGCGAAGGTTTCTGCATGGTTGGATGAAGCATCGCTAACTGATCGGGGGGCTGTGATGCTCGACCTCCAGCGGCTGCGCGCCCTGCACGCGGTCTCCGTCCACGGCACCGTCGGGGCCGCCGCCGTGGCTCTCGGCTACACCTCCTCCGCCGTCTCGCAGCAGATCGCGAAGCTGGAGCGGGAGACCCGGACCGTGCTCCTGGAACGCCGGGGGCGCGGGGTGCGGCTCACCGACGAGGCCCGGCAACTCGTAGCGGCCGCGCAGGAGTTGATGGCGATCGTGGAGCGGGCGGAGACCGAGCTGGAGGAGCGGCGGGGGCGGCCGTCGGGGCGGCTGACCATCGCCGCGTTCGCGTCGGCGGCGCGCGGGCTGATGCCGTCGGTGCTGGCGGACCTGGCCCGGCGGCACCCCGCGCTCGACACCCGGCTCACGGAGATCGACCCGCACCTGTCCGTGGACCTGGTGGCCCGTGGCGCCGTCGATCTCGTGGTGGCGCACGACTGGGACATCGCGCCGCTGCCCGCCCCGGCGGGGGTGGAGCAGGCGGTGATCGGTGACGACCTGTGCGATCTGCTCGTGCCCCGCGACCACCCCTTCGCCGCCCGGAGCGCGGTGCGGCGGGAGGAGCTGGGCGGGGAGCGGTGGATCTGCCCGCCGCCGGGGCGGGTCTGCCACGAGTGGCTGGTGCGCACGCTGCGGGCCGACGGGCACGAGCCGGACATCGTGCACCAGGCCGACGAGAACCCGACCCTGGTGGCCCTGGTGGCGGCCGGGCTCGGCATCGCGCTGATCCCCCGGCTGGGCCGCGGCCCGCTGCCCGAGGAGGTGGTCGAGGTGCCGCTGGACCCGCTGCCCGCCCGCCGCCTGTACGCCCTGTGGCGCTCGGGTGCGGCGCGGCGGCCGGCGATCGCGGAGACGGTGCGGGCGCTGCGGGAGCACTGGCCGCGGGTGTCGGCGCACACGCCCCGCTGAACGCACGCGGCCCGCCCGTACCGGATTCGGGGCATTCCTCCCGGCTCGGGAACCTGCGGCCCGCGCCGTCCGTCCCATGGGCACGCTGCCGGGGAAGTCTGGCGTGGCACGGTGTCGGCCCTCGCTGCCGGCGGCGATCGCTGACCCACCCTCTCCGCCGTGCCGCGGCCGGCAGCACGCCGTCATCGGCGCGCCCCCTCCGACTGCGCCGATGGCGGCCCTTCGTTGGTTACTGTGCTCTCCCTTGACTGGCAGAAACTTCCCGGATATTGGTGACCTCCTGGAAGTTTCCTTCAGCGGATCCTCGCGGATCACCTCCGGAAGGAGCGCACGTGCCCGACAGCAGCACGGCAAGCACGGGAAGCACGGGAAGCACGGGAAGTACCGCACGGCCGTCCAGACGCACCGTCCTCGCCGCGACGGCGGGGGTCGGCACCGCCCTCGCCGCCGGAGGTGCCGCACACGCGGTCCCCGGCCGCTCCGCCGCCGAGGAGCGCAGGCTGCGTGCCCTCGTCTCGCGCATGACGCTGGAGGAAAAGGTCGGCCAGCTCTTCGTGATGCGGGTCTACGGCCACTCCGCGACCGAGCCCGACCAGGCCGACATCGACGCCAACCTCGAGGAGATCGGCGTCCGCACCGCCGCCGAACTGCTCGAGCGGTACCGGGTCGGCGGCATCATCTACTTCGCCTGGGCGCACAACACCCGCGACCCGCACCAGATCGCGGACCTGTCCAACGGCATCCAGAAGGCGTCCCTGGGCCTGCAGCGCGGGCTGCCGGTGCTGGTCTCCACCGACCAGGAGCACGGCATCGTCGCGCGGGTGGGCGAGCCGGCCACCCTCTTCCCGGGGGCGATGGCCGTCGGGGCGGGCGGCTCCCGCTCCGACGCCCGCACCCTCGGCCGGATCGCCGGACGCGAACTGCGCGCCCTGGGCATCCGCCAGGACTACGCCCCGGTGGCCGACGTGAACGTCAACCCGGCCAACCCGGTCATCGGCGTGCGGTCCTTCGGCTCCTCGCCCGACGCGGTGGCGCGGCTGGTGGCCGCCGAGGTGTCCGGGTTCCAGCACTCGGGGGTGGCGGCGACCGCCAAGCACTTCCCCGGGCACGGCGACACCGTCGACGACAGCCACGCCAAGCTGCCCTACATCCACCACACGCTGGAGGAGTGGGAGCGGCTCGACGCCCCGCCGTTCCGGGCCGCGATCGCCGCGGGCATCGACTCGATCATGACCGCGCACATCGTCGTCCCCGCGCTCGACCCCGCCGAGGACCCGGCCACCCTCTCCCGCCCGATCCTCACCGGCATCCTGCGCGAGGAACTGGGCTACGACGGGGTCGTGGTGACCGACTCCCTCGGCATGGAGGGCGTCCGCACGAAGTACGGCGACGACCGGGTGCCGGTGCTCGCCCTGAAGGCGGGTGTGGACCAGCTGCTCAACCCGCCGGACCTGGACCTCGCCTGGAACGCCGTGCTGCGGGCCGTGCGGGACGGCGAACTCACCGAGGAACGCCTCGACGAATCGATCCTGCGCATCCTGCGGCTGAAGACGAAGCTGGGCCTGTTCAAGGACCCCTTCGTCTCCCACAGCGGCGTGGACCGCACCGTCGGCACGCGGGCGCACCTCGCCGCCGCCGACCGGATCGCCGAGCGGACCACCACGCTGCTGGTCAACGAGGGCGGACTGCTGCCGCTGTCCCGGCGCAGGCATCCGAAGCTGCTGGTCGTCGGCGCCGACCCGGCCTCCCCGTCCGGCACGACGGGACCGCCGACCGGGGTGCTCGCGGACGCGCTGACCGAACTGGGCTTCACGGCCACCGCGCTGTCCACCGGGACGGCACCCTTGGCGGCCGCCATCGACCGGGCCGTCGCCGCGGCCGGGGACGCGGACGCGGTGGTCGTCGGCACGTACAACGTGTCGGCGGGCAGCAGCCAGCGGACGCTGGTGGAGCGGCTGCTGGCCACCGGGCGGCCGGTGGTCGCGGTCGCGATCCGCAACCCCTACGACGTGGCCCACCTGCCGGACGTGCCGGCGTATCTGGCGGCCTACTCCTGGACGGACGTCGAACTGCGGGCCGCGGCCCGGGTCGTCGCCGGCCGGGTGAAGCCCCGCGGGACGCTGCCCGTGCCGGTGCAGCGGGCCGACGACCCGGCGACGGTGCTGTACCCGGTCGGGCACGGGCTGAGGTACTGACGCGCGCTCCGGCCCGGCGCCCCGCGGAGGCGTGCCGGGCCGGGTGCGCAGCGGAGTAGCACATCGGGCGTAGGCCCCCTACGCCGACGATGCGGCGCACTTCCCCCCATATGCGCAAAGCACCCCAGTTGTCTGGCGTGGTCCGCCGCGGCGGGTCACGCTGGACCGGGGTGTTCGGGGGGATGACGATGCACGTGAGAAGTTCTCTGGCCGGGCTGTGCGCGCTGGCGGCGCTCGGCGCGGCGCTGCTGGCCGGCTGCCAGAACCCGCCGGGCGGCGGGGAGGCGGACCGTCCCGGCGAGCCGCGCACGGCGACGTCCTCGCCGGGGCCGGCCCGCACGTCCGGGTACGGGGCGGTGTTCCTCGCGGTCGACGAGTGCAGCTCCTTCGGGCGGACCAGCTTCACCGAGGTGTCCTGCACGGGTGAACGGGCCGCCGCCCGGGTGGTGGCCCGCCACGACGGCACCGTCCGCGACGGGCCGCGCTGCCCCGGCACGACCGACTTCGTGCTGCACATCAGCGAACAGCGGCCCGTCGCCGACGAGGACGGCGACGGGGCCGTGCCGCAGGGCTACGCCTGCATGCGCAACCTCCAGCCGCCGCACCCCGGCGACCCGGGCGGCGGGGGCGGGCCGCGCACCATCGTCGGCGACTGCGTCTACGACCTGGGCGACGGCAAGGTCCGCGAGACCCGCTGCGACGGCGAGGGCGAGCACGCCCCGCAGTACAGGGTGACGAAGGCCGTGGACACCCGGTCGAAGTGCCCGGCGTCCACGGCCCTCTACGTCCGGCTCGGCGGCACCTCACCGGTGGGCTGCGCCCGCCCGGTGTAGGGGGTGTTTCGAGAGTCCTGTGCGGTGGGTGCTGTGCGGGACTTTCGAAACACCCCCCAGGTCCGCGCCGGTCCGGCTACGGACGCAGGGTCCGCTCCTGCTCGATGTCCCGCCGGTCGAGGCCGGAGTGGAACGCGGCCAGCGGCTCGGCCGCCGCCGGGTCCTTGCGCACCGCGCTCGGCGTGACGTCGGCCCAGTCGAGGATGCGGGCCGTGGCGAGGGCCCGCTCCTTGTCCTTCAGCCCGGCCACGTTCGCGCCGTGGTTCATGCCGGGCGCCGTCATCACGTAGGAGTCCCGTGCGCCGCGTCCCAGCCGGAACGGCTCGGCGCCCCACGGGTCGTTCTCGCCGTAGACGAACAGCATGTTGCGGGCGTTGTGCCGCACCCAGGTGTCGATGTCGCGCATCGCCTGCGGCTGGAAGCGCATCGGGATGGAACGGGGCACGAAGTTGCGCGGCGGCTGGTAGCCGTAGCGGACGTACTTCTTCTCGATGTGCGGGAAGTGGATGGTGGGCGCGCCCAGCTGCGTGCCGGCCTGGTAGTAGTACGGCGTGTAGGGGCTGAGGCCCTGGTCGGTGTAGAACGAGAACCCGGAGATCGTGTCGACGGACGTCCAGATCTCGTCGTCGGTGGCGTTCTCGGCGTCCGCGGGGATCTGCTCGCAGTCCTTCACGGTGCTGTACTGCCAGAAGCCCCACACGTAGTCGAGGACGACGGCCTCGTAGGCCCGGTCCAGGCTGCCGATGGTGTCGAAGGTGTAGCCGTTCTCGGCGGCGAGGGCGCGGTACTTCTTCTGCAGCGGGGCCCGGCGGACCAGCGCCTCGCGCTGCACGCCGTTCAGCCGGTCGCGGCACTCCTTGGTGCCCACCGTGCGGAAGAACCGGTCGTAGGCCGAATCCTCCTTGTTCACCACGTCGTTGGGGGCGACGTAGGCGACCACGCCGTCCATGTCGCGCGGGTAGAAGCGCTCGTAGTAGGTGGCGGTCATGCCGCCCTTGGAGCCGCCGGTGGAGATCCAGTTCTTGCGGTAGATCTTCTTCAGCGCCTTGAAGATCCGGTGCTGGTCGCTGGCGGCCTGCCAGATGTCCAGCTTGGACCAGTCGGCCGGGTCGGGCCGGGACGGGCTGAAGAAGCGGTACTCCATGGAGACCTGGTTGCCGTCCACGATCTGGGCCGGCTCGCTGCGGCGGGGGGTGGTGGAGACGTTGTACCCGCCGGTGTGGAAGACGGTCGGCCGCGCGGTGTCCTTGTGCAGCACGGTGATGCGCTGCTGGAAGGTGCCCTTGCCGGGCCTGCGGTGGTCGACCGGCTGGGTGTAGTTCAGGACGAAGAAGCGGTACCCGGCGTACGGCTTCTCCTCGATCAGGCTCATGCCCGGGATGGACAGCAGCCGTTCCTCGATGTCGGTGACGCCGTCGGCCTCCGGCTCGGCGGCGGTGGCCGCGCTCGCCGCGCTCACCGTGCCTATGAGCATCGTGAGCGTCAGCAGCCATCTGAGCGCTTTGCGCATGCGCACTCCCCTGTGTGACAGATGTGCGCCGGAAGCTAGCGGACCAACTCCCCACAGCACCAGGGGACATAGGGAAAACCCTCCCTGCACGAGGGGGTACGCGTCCGCGTGGGCGGCGGGTTCAGCACAGGATCCAGCCGGAGTCGGCGGAGCCGCCGCCCACCCTGCCCTTCACCCACACGCAGCGCTGCCCCGCGTGCACGGTGACCGGGCCGGCGTGCCGGCGGAAGAGCCCCTTGTCGACGACCGGCCGGCCGCCGCGCGCCCGGATGCTGACCGACATCGTCCGCCGCTTGCCGGCCTTCTTGGCGACGGTGACGGCGCACCGGTAGCCGCCGCGCTTGTACACGACGACCGCGCCGGTGGAGAACGTCAGGGTGCGGGCCTTGCGCCCCGGGCAGGGCGCCGCCGCCAGGGCGTCACCGGGCGCGGCGACGACGAGCAGCCCCGCGGCAGTCAACAGGGCGAGGCAGAGCGCGAGTCGCCGGCGTATCGGTCCACTGTCCACAGTCGTTCCTCCCCGTGCCGCGCCTGCCGCGACCAACGGCGTACGGGTGTACGGACGCCTGACGTACGCGGGTTGGTTGCCAGGGCGCGCACGCGCGGGCGGGCGGGCGGGGTGCGCGCGGGCCGGAACGGGTGCGCACACGCGGGCCAGGCGGGTCAGGCGACGGCGGGGAGGTCCTCTCCTATGAAGGTGCGCCACAGGGCCGCGTACTTTCCGTCCAGGCGCAGGAGTTCGTCGTGGGTGCCGTCCTCGGCGACGCGCCCGTGGTCCATCACGATCACCCGGTCGGCGCGGGCGGCCGTGGTCAGCCGGTGGGCGACGACGAGGGTGGTGCGGCGGCCGGCGAGCCGGTCCGTGGCCTGGTTGACCTGGGCCTCGGTGGCCAGGTCGAGCGCGGCCGTCGCCTCGTCGAGCAGCAGGACGTCGGGGTCGACGAGTTCGGCGCGGGCCAGCGCGATCAGCTGGCGCTGCCCGGCGGAGAGGTTGCGGCCCCGTTCGGCGACCTCGTGGAGGTAGCCGCCCTCCAGGGTGGCGATCATCTCGTGCGCGCCGACCGCCCGGGCGGCGGCCTCGACCTCCGCGTCGGTGGCGTCCGGGCGGCCGTAGGCGATCGCGTCGCGGACGGTGCCCGGGAAGAGGTACGCCTCCTGCGGTACGACGCCGAGCCGGTGCCGGTAGGCGGTGAGGTCGAGGTCCCTCAGGTCGGTGCCGTCGGCGGTGACCCGCCCGCTCGTCGGGTCGTAGAAGCGGGCGACCAGCTTGACCAGGGTGGACTTGCCCGCGCCGGTCTCGCCGACGAAGGCGACGGTCTGGCCGGCGGGGATGGTGAGGTCGATGCCCTCCAGGGCCTCCTCGCCGTCGCCGTAGGCGAAGTGCACGTCCTCGAAGGCGATCTCGCCGCGCAGGGACGGCACGTCGAGCGGCTTGTCGGCCTGCCGCGTGGAGGCCGGCTCCCGCAGCAGTTCCTGGATGCGGCCCAGCGAGACGGTCGCCTGCTGGTAGCCGTCGAAGACCTGGGACAGCTGCTGCACCGGCGCGAAGAACAGGTCGATGTACAGCAGGTACGCCACCAGCGAGCCGATCGCGAGCGTCCCGGCGTCGACCCGGGCGCCGCCCACGACGAGGACGGCCGCGGCGGCGATCGAGGACAGGAACTGCACGAACGGGAAGTACACCGAGATCAGCCACTGGCCGCGGATGCGCGCGCTGCGGTAGGCGGCGCTGCGTTCGGTGAAGCGGCGCTCGCCCTCCCGCTCGCGGCGGAACGCCTGCACGATCCGCAGGCCGGACACCGACTCCTGGAGGTCGGCGTTGACCGCCGACACCCGCTCGCGGGCCAGTTCGTAGGCCTTGACGCTGGCCCGGCGGAAGAAGAACGTGGCGATGATCAGCGGGGGCAGCGTGGCGAAGACGACCAGGGCGAGCCCGACGTCGATCACCAGCAGGGCGACCATGATGCCGAAGAAGGTGACCACCGAGACGAACGCCGTGACCAGGCCGGTCTGGAGGAACGTGGACAGGGCGTCCACGTCGGTCGTCATCCGGGTCATGATCCGGCCGGTCAGCTCGCGCTCGTAGTAGTCCAGGCCGAGGCGCTGGAGCTGGGCGAAGATCTTCAGGCGCAGCGTGTACAGGACGCGTTCGCCGGTGCGGCCGGTCATCCGGATCTCGCCGGTCTGCGCCGCCCACTGGGCGAGCACGGTGATCAGGCCCAGCAGCGCCGCCGCCCACACCGCGCCGAGGGCGGCCTGGGTGACGCCCTGGTCGATGCCGTGCCGGATCAGCACGGGCAGCAGCAGGCCCGTCCCGGCGTCCACGGCGACCAGGCCGAGGCTGATGAGCAGGGGGGTGCGGAAGCCGCGCAGCAGCCGGCGCAGGCCGTAGGAGTCCTCGGGGCGGACGGCGCGTTCCTCGTCGATGTCGGGGACGTCGTCGGCCGGGGGCAGGGCCTCCACCTGGGCGAGGAGTTCGGGGGTGGCCGGGGCGTCGGCCAGGGCGGTGTCGCGGGGTTCGCGGTCGCCGGTCCACAGGCGGGGGGTGACCCCGCGTTCGGCGTCGAACTCGGCGTCCAGCTCGGCGCGGACGGAGGTGTCCTCCTCCGGGGTCAGCGCGGGCGGGGTGTGGCCCGGGGAGACGGCGCCCAGTTCGTCGGGGTCGGTGAGGAGCCTGCGGTAGAGGGCGGAGCGCCGCTGGAGTTCGTCGTGGGTGCCGATGTCGGCGAGCCGGCCGTCCTCCAGGACGGCGATGCGGTCGGCGAGGTTGAGGGTGGAGCGGCGGTGGGCGATGAGCAGGGTGGTGCGGCCCTCCATGACGCTGCTCAGCGCCTCGTGGATCTCGTGCTCGACGCGGGCGTCCACGGCGGAGGTCGCGTCGTCCAGGACCAGCAGGCGCGGGTCGGTGAGGATCGCGCGGGCCAGGGCGACGCGCTGGCGCTGGCCGCCGGAGAGGGTCAGTCCGTGCTCGCCGACGGTGGTGTCGTAGCCGTCGGGCAGTTCGCTGATGAAGCCGTGGGCCTGGGCGGCGCGGGCGGCGGCGGTGATCTGTTCGTCGGTGGCGTCGGGCCGGCCGTACGCGATGTTGTTGCGGACGGTGTCGGAGAAGAGGAAGGAGTCCTCGGGGACCAGCCCGATCGCGGCGCGCAGGGACGCGGTGGTCAGTTCCCGCACGTCGTGGCCGCCGACGAGGACGGCACCCCGGGTGACGTCGTAGAAGCGCGGCAGGAGCAGGGAGACGGTGGACTTGCCGGAGCCGGAGGCGCCGACGACGGCGAGGGTCTCGCCGGGGCGGATCTCGAAGGACAGGCCGTCCAGGACCGGCCGGTCGGGGTCGTAGCCGAAGGAGACGTCGTCGAACTCGACGGTGGCGGGCGCGTCGGCGGGCAGGTCCTTGGTGCCGTCGGTGAGCGACGGCTCGGTGTCGATCAGGTCCAGGACGCGTTCGGTGCCGGCCCGGGCCTGCTGGCCGACGGTGAGGACCACGGCGAGCATCCGGACCGGGCCGACGAGCTGGGCGAGGTAGGTGGAGAAGGCGACGAAGGTGCCGAGGGTGATGTCGCCGCGCACGGCCAGCCAGCCGCCGAGGGCCAGCATCGCCACCTGGCCGAGGGCGGGCACGGCCTGGAGAGCGGGGGTGTAGAGGGAGTTCAGCCGGACGGTGCGCATGCGTCCGGCGAACAGCCGCCGGCCGACCTGGCGCAGCTTGCCGGTCTCCTGCTCCTCCTGCCCGAAGCCCTTCACCACGCGGACGCCGCTGACGGCGCCGTCGACCACCCCGGCGACCGCGCCGGCCTGGGCCTGCGCGTACCAGGTGGAGGGGTGGAGCCGGGTGCGGCTGCGTTTGGCGATCCACCACAGGGCGGGGGCGACGGCGAGGGCGACGGCCGTCAGCGGCAGCGACAGCGCCGACATGATGACCAGGGAGATCGCGAACAGCAGGAGGTTGCCGATGGTCATCGGCAGCATGAAGAGCAGGCCCTGGATCAGCTGGAGGTCGCTGGTGGCGCGGCCGACGACCTGCCCGGTGGACAGCTCGTCCTGGCGTCTGCCATCGAGCCGGGTGATCGTCCCGTACATGTCGGTGCGCAGGTCGTGCTGGACGTCGAGGGCGAGCCGGCCGCCGTAGTAGCGGCGGATGTAGGTCAGGACGTAGACGACGGACGCGGCGCCGACGAGCAGTCCGGCCCAGGTGGCCATGTCCCTGGTCTTGTCGCCGATGACGTCGTCGATGATCACTTTGGTGATCAGCGGGACCAGCGCCATCACGGCCATGCCGCCGAGGGAGGCGCCGAGGGCGAGGACGACGTCCTTGCGGTGACGCCAGGCGTACCCGGTCAGTCGTCGTGCCCATCCCCGTTGCGGTGTCACGCGGGTGCCCTCCGATCGTCCCTGATCTTCCGCACAGCACCAACGCGGGCGCCGGCGGATTTCATCCCTCCGTGACAGCCGGGCGCGCCCGGGTCACCGTCCGGGGCCGGCGGGCGGGACGGAGCGTCGGCTTCCCGTCACGCAATCGCCACGTTCCCTCCACTCGCCGTCTCGCATGTGCATGTCACTCTCTCGGGTATCCCCACAGTGCAACCCGCGTAGATGGGACCCCCACATGCTCGCGATACGCAACCGCCGCCGGAAGGCGGTGGCCCTCGCCACGGCCGCCGTGCTGGCCGGCCTGACCGCCCCCGCCCTGACGGCCGGCACCGCCACGGCCACCACGACGACGGCCGCCCCCCACGCCGCCGCCTACGACGACGCGTACTACGACGACGCCGCCGGCAAGACCGGTGACGCCCTCAAGGACGCCCTGCACACGATCATCAGCGACCAGACCAAGCTGTCGTACTCGGCGGTCTGGGACGCCCTGAAGGTCACCGACCAGGACCCGGGCAACAGCAACAACGTGATCCTGCTGTACTCGGGCATCTCCCGCAGCAAGTCCCTCAACGGCGGGGACACCGGCGACTGGAACCGCGAGCACGTGTGGGCCAAGTCCCACGGCGGCTTCGGCACCTCCACCGGCCCCGGCACCGACATCCACCACCTGCGCCCCTCCGACGTCCGCGTCAACAGCGTGCGGGGCAACAAGGACTTCGACAACGGCGGCAGCGCCTTCACCGACAGCGGCGGCAGCCTCACCGACTCCGACTCCTTCGAGCCCCGCGACGCCGTCAAGGGCGACGTGGCCCGCATGATCTTCTACATGGCGGTCCGCTACGAGGGCACCGACGGCTGGCCCGACCTGGAGGTCAACGGCCAGGTGAACAACGGCAGCAACCCCTACATGGGCAAGCTCTCCGTGCTGAAGGCCTGGCACCAGGAGGACCCGCCGGACGCCTTCGAGAAGCGCCGCAACGACGTCATCCACGACTCCTTCCAGCACAACCGCAACCCGTTCATCGACCACCCGGAGTGGGTCGAGTCGATCTGGTAGCCGCCCGCCCGCCCCTGCTCTCCGCGACCCGGCACACGCCGGCCAGCGCCTCGCGCATCCGGGCGAGCAGGAACCGCAGCTGCTCCGGGGTCGTGCGGCGGTCCGCCAGCAGGTCCGCCGCATGGCCGAGCAGGTCCGCGGCCATCGCGAGCAGGGTCTCCTCGACCGTGTCGGCGTGACGGGACACCCTCCCCGTACCGTCGGTGATCAGATAGCACGGCTTGCCCTCCTCCCCGGTCCACGGCAGCAGCCGCACCTCGTCCGCGTCGCGCCCGTCGCTCCTCACGCCGTCACCTCCACGCCGTGGATGACGCGCGGCCCGACGTCGATCCCGTGCACGGCGAGCCACAGTGCGCGGCGCCGGGCACGCTGCCGCCGGGCCTCCTCCTTGCGCTCGTGCGCCAGGAGGTACGGGCGGACCAGCGCGTTGTCCTCGCCCCGCAACGGAGGCGGTGCCGGCCTGCGGGCGGCCTCCCGGCCCGGGGCGGGGACCGCGCGGTGACGCGGACCGGCCCCGCGCCGGTGCCGCCCCCGCGCCGGGAACAGCAGCCGCAGCAGCGGCGCGAGGAGGGAGGCGGTGGCTTCGGTCATGTCGTCGGTACCCCTGGATGCGTCGAGGACCACGCCCGGGCCGTCATGGAGACACCCCGGGCGGGAGATCGCCTTGTGTAGCGATCCGCTCACAGAGTGGAAGCGAGAGGGCTAGGCTCGCCAGAGGGTTGGTGGTGACAGAGCACCTGTCACATGGGGGTTGACGCGATGGGCAGCATGTACGGGGACTGGCTGAAGGACCGGCGCGAGACGGCCGGCCTCACCCAGCAGCAACTGGCCGACATGGCGATCATGACGCGTTCGCACATCGCGCACATCGAGGCGGGCCGCCGGGTGCCGTCGAAGGAGGACGCGCGACGGCTGGACACGGCGCTGAACACGGGGAACGTGCTCAGCAGCTTTCTGCCCCGGCAGGAAGCCGCGGCAGCCGGCTACTTCGAATCAGTGCGGGTGCTCGAACAACAGGCGGTGACCATCCGCGAGTTCGCGCTGTCCTACGTTCCCGGCATCCTCCAGACCGAGTCGTACGCGCGTGCGGTTCTCCGGTCGGCGTTCCCTCCTGTGAGTGACGAGCAATGTGACAGGCGCCTTGTCACACGCCTGGCTCGGGCGAAAGTCCTTGAGGATCCGGTGAATCCGGTGGTATGGGCGCTGCTCGACGAGGCGGTACTGCGGCGCCCTGTGGGCGGTCCCTCCGTCATGGCGGAGCAGCTGAGCCACCTGGTCGGCCTGGCCGAGTCCGGGCGCATCCGGGTCCACGTGATGCCCTTCGGCGTGGGCCTCCACCCCCTGCTGGACAGCATGCTGACGCTGATGTGGTTCGAGGACCAGCCGCCGGTCGCGTACAGCGAGGGTCTGCGGATGGGCCGCCTGCACGATTCGCCGTCCGTGGTACGCGAGTTGCAGCACCGCTACGATCTCGCGCTGAGCGACGCGCTGTCGCTGACGGACTCCATCGCCCTCCTCGGGGCCGTTGCGAAGGACCACGGAGACAATGGCTGATCACGTCATGACCCGGGCCGTCTCACCGAGCGGCTGGCGCAAGTCCTCCCACAGTGATCCGAACGGCGGCAGCTGCCTGGAGGTGCTGGACGGGGCCCCGGAGGGGATACCCGTGCGGGACTCGAAGGTCACGCACGGGCCGGTGCTGGTGTTCCCGGGCACGGCATGGGCGGCCTTCGTCACCCACCTCAAGAACTGAGACCCGGGCCCGCCGGGGCGAAGACGCACGCTTCACCCCGCCCTCACCCGCCCGTCACCCCGGGTACGGCGCCGCCTCCCGTGCCGAGCGCAGGGCTGACGTCCACCAGGACAGCTGCTCCAGCAGCTTCTTCGCGTAGCCCGGGATCTCCGGGTCGAGGGGGCGGCCGTCCTCCCAGGGCACCCGGTTCAGGGGGAAGGCGAGACCGTCGCGGATGGTCACCGCGTGCAGCTCGGTCATCACGTTCTCCAGGTGCAGCACGGCGTGCCGGCCGCCCGCCGCGCCGCCGTAGCTGACGAAGGCCACGGGCTTCGCCGCCCACTGGGTGTAGTGCCAGTCGATGGCGGCCTTGAGCGACGCCGGGTAGCTGTGGTTGTACTCCGGCGTGACCATGATGAAGGCGTCCGCGGCCTCCAGTGCCGCCGTGAGCGGGGCCATGGCGGCGGGGCGGGGGTAGGAGGCGCCGGCGACGCTCGGGTAGGCGTCCGGCAGGGCCAGCGGGAGGCCGACGTCGGCGAGGTCGACGACCTCGACGTCGAAGGCGCCGTGTTCGCGGGCCTGTCCGGCGATCCACGAGCCCACCACGGGACCGAAGCGTCCCTCCCGGACGCTGCCGACGAGGACCACGAGCCTGTGCTTGGTGTTGATGTCCATGCCCTCCACCCTGGAAGCGGCCCGGGGCGGCAGCCAGACCGCGCTGTGGCTGGCCCCGGCAGGGCCACCCTGAGCACTTCGGGTGGGGCGCTCAGGAGTTCTATGCTCGCGGTCATGGGGACACCCTTGGGCGATTTCATCCGGGTCAAGCGGGACAGCATCCAGCCGGAGCAGCTGGGCCTGCCGGACCACGGCCGCCGCCGCTCGCCGGGCCTGCGCCGGTCGGACGTCGCCGTGCGCGCCGGGATCAGCGTCGAGTACCTGACCCGGATCGAGCAGGGCCGGGACCGCAATCCCTCGGTGGCGGTGCTGCACGCCCTCGGCGACGCGCTCGCCCTGAACACGGCGGAACGCGAGCACCTGCGCTACCTGGCGAAGGTGACCGGCGATGAGTGCACCGGGCGCCTGGGGCCCGAGCCGGCCCGCCGTGAGGTGCGCCCGTCCGTGCTGGAGACCCTCCGGCTGCTCGAACCGGGCATCGCGGTGGTCACCAACCGGCTGGGCGACCTGCTCGCGTGGACGGCCGCCTACGAGGCGCTGGCCGACGGTACGGGACTGCTGGAGGGGGATGCCCCGAACCTCACCCGGTACGTGTTCACCGACGCCCGTGCCAGGACGTACTTCGCGGACTGGGAGACCGTCGCGGACGAGCAGGCGTTCGACCTGTGGCAGGGGCCGACGGCGGAGAAAGCGGAGCGGCTGGCGGCGGAGCTCGCGCCCGCCGCCGGACCGGAGTTCGCCGAGCGGATGAACCGCCACAAGGTCCCGGAGCGGGGTGTCCTGCGCCTGCGCCACCCCACCGCCGGCGACCTCCGCCTACGCCGCGAACTCCTCGAACTCGCGTCGGACGCCCAGCTGTTGCTGGTCCTGCTCCCCGACGACGAGGCGACGGCCGCGGCGGTGGCCCGCCTCCGCGAGCAGACGGGCCACGGACGCCTGCGGGCGATCTCGTAGGGGCCCTCGGCGCCCCGGTGCGCCCGTGACCATCACGGCGTCCAGAGGGGCACCGAGCAGTGGAGGTGTCCCGCCCCCCCGGCTCCGGAGACGCACCTCAGTCCAGATGCGTCGGCGCGAACATGCGCAGGACCGCGGGCAGGACGACCACGGACGGGCCGGGGGCGGCCAGGGCCTTCGCGAGGTCCCGCTCCAGGGTCTCGGGCGTCGTCCGGGTGCCCGGGACGCCGAAGGACTCCGCGAGGGTGACGAAGTCGGGGCGGGTCAGCTCCGTCGCCGTAGACGCGCCGAAGGTGTCGGTCATGTACTCGCGCAGGATGCCGTAGCCGCCGTCGTCGACGATCAGCCAGGTGACGTCCAGGTCGTACTGCCGTGCCGTGGCCAGCTCGGCGATGGAGTACAGGGCGCCGCCGTCGCCGGAGACCGCCAGCACCGGGCGGGTGGGGTCGGCGACGGCCGCGCCGAGGGCGGCGGGGAAGCCGTAGCCGAGGCCGCCGGCGCCCTGCGCGGAGTGCAGGTGGTTGGGGCCCATGGCGTCGAAGGCGGACCAGGCCCAGTAGGCCAGGATCGTCATGTCCCAGAAGGACGGCGACTTGGTGGGCAGGGCGCGGCGGACGGCCGTGAGGACCTGCTGCTCCAGGGTGAGGTCCTGGGCGGCGATGCGGGCGCGGACCCGTTCCAGCAGGTCGCGGACCCGCTCAGGCGCGGTCGCGTCCTCGCGGGGTTCCACGGTCTCCAGCAGCGCCTGGAGGGCGAGCCGGGCGTCGGCGTGGATGCCGATGCCGGGGTGGTTGGACTCCAGCTTGCCGAGGTCCGCCTCGATCTGGATCACTCGGCCGCGGGGCTTGAAGGTGTGGTAGTTCGAGGAGAGTTCGCCGAGCCCGGAGCCGACGACGAGGAGGACGTCGGCGTCCTCCAGGAGGTCGGTGGTGTGCCGGTCCTCGATCCAGGACTGGAGCGAGAGGGGGTGGGTCCACGGGAAGGCGCCCTTGCCGCCCGGGGTGGTGACGACGGGCGCCTGGAGGCGTTCGGCGAGCTGCCGCAGCTTGCCGGAGGCGTCGGAGCGGATCACCCCGCCGCCCGCGATGACCGCCGGGCGTTCCGCGGTGGCGAGCAGGTGCGCGGCGAGCGCGGTCAGCTCGGGGCGCGGGGGCAGCTCGTCGGGGGTGGCGTCCATCGCCGTCACCGGCGGGAGAAGGGTCTCGGCGAGCAGGACGTCCTGCGGGACCTCCACCCAGACGGGGCCGTGCGGGACGGTCAGCGCCGACTTCCACGCCTCGGTGAGCGCCGACGGGATCTGGGAGGCCGTGCGCACGGTGTGGACGGACTTCACCACGCCGCGGAACGAGGCCGACTGGTCGGGGAGTTCGTGCAGGTAGCCGTGGCGGCCGCCGCCGAGTCCGGCCGTGGGGACCTGGCTGCTGATGGCGAGGACGGGGGCGGAGGCGGCCGCCGCCTCCTGGAGCGCGGGCAGCGCGGTGAGCGCGCCGGGGCCGGTGGACAGCAGCAGCGGGGCCGCCTCGCCGGTGATGCGGCCGTACGCGTCGGCGGCGAAGCCGGCGTTGTTCTCCACCCGCAGGCCGATGTAGCGCAGGTCGGAGCGGCGCAGGGCGTCGAACATGCCGAGGGCGTGCTGGCCGGGCAGGCCGAAGACGGTGGTCGCGCCGAGCCCGGCCAGGGTCTCCACGACCAGGTCTCCGCCCGTGCGGCCGGGCGGGGGGTTCAGCGCCGCCTCCGTCTGCGCGGCGGTCGGGCGGAGCACCAGGTCGTGGTCGTGAGTCACTTCGCGCGGGCCTCTGCAATCTGGCGGGACATGATCGTGGTCAGCTCGTAGGCGGTGTGCGAGGCGGCGACCGAGGTGATCTCCGCGTGGTCGTAGGCGGGCGCCACCTCGACGACGTCCGCCGAGACCAGGTTGCAGGACGCCAGGCCGCGCAGGATCTCCAGCAGCTCGCGGGAGGTCATGCCGCCCGCCTCGGGCGTGCCGGTGCCGGGGGCGTGCGCCGGGTCGAGGCAGTCGATGTCGATGGAGATGTACAGCGGGCGGTCGCCGATGCGCTGACGGAGCTGGTCGGCGACCTCGTCGGCGCCGCGCCGGTAGACGTCGGCGGAGGTGACGATGCCGAAGCCCATCTTCTCGTCGTCGGTGAGGTCCTGCTTGCCGTACAGCGGGCCGCGGATGCCGACGTGGGACAGGGCGGAGGTGTCGAGGATGCCCTCCTCGACGGCCCGGCGGAACGGGGTGCCGTGGGTGTACTCGGCGCCGAAGTAGGTGTCCCAGGTGTCCAGGTGCGCGTCGAAGTGGAGCAGCGCGACCGGGCCGTGCTTCTTGGCGACCGCGCGCAGCAGCGGCAGCGCGACGGTGTGGTCGCCGCCCAGGGTCATCAGGCGGGCGCCGGTGCCGAGCAGGTCGTCGGCGGCGGCCTCCATGGTCTCGACGGCCTCGTTGATGTTGAACGGGTTCACGGCGATGTCGCCGCCGTCCGCGACCTGGGCGAGGGCGAAGGGGGAGGCGTCCTGGGCCGGGTTGTAGGGGCGCAGCAGCCGGGACGCCTCGCGGATGGCGTTGCCGCCGAAGCGGGCGCCCGGCCGGTAGGAGACACCCGAGTCGAACGGTATGCCGACCACGGCGACATCGGCGCGGCCGACCTCGTCGAGGCGGGGCAGCCGGGCGAAGGTCGCCGGCCCGGCGTACCGCGGGACGCGGGACGAGTCGACGGGCCCGCGGGGGGTCTCGTTGCTGCTCATGGAACTGCCTTCTTTCCTACGCTTCGTCGCGTATGTGATGTCTGCCCGCACGACTCTACTGGCCGGCGGGGACCCGTTCGGACACGGATTCGGTTTCGGGGGCGCGTCCGGCGACGCGTTCGCGCCAGGCGGCGAGCACGGCCGCGTCGGTGGGCGGGGTCGCCAGGGAGACGACGACGTAGACGGCGAGGGAGGACAGCAGGCCGTAGAGGATCGGCTCGTTGGCGAGGATGCCGAACGTCGCCATCAGGACGACGACGGTGAGCCCGCCGACGACGACGGCGGCGAGGGCGCCCTGGGCGGTGCCGCGCCGCCACAGCAGTCCGCCGAGGATCGGCACCAGCAGCCCGCCGACGAGCAGGTTGTAGGCGACGGTCAGGGCCTGCACGACGTCGTTCAGCGCGATCGCGGTGAGGATCACGGCGACGCCCATGAGCAGGATGAACAGGCGGTTGCCGCGGACCTCGTCGTGGTCGTCGCCCTGCGGTGCGCGGGCGAGGCCGCGCAGCCGGGCCCAGATGTCGTTGTTGGCGACGGTCGCGCAGGCGATGAGCGCGCCGGAGGACGTGGACATCACCGCGGCGAGGGCGGCGGCCAGCACCAGCCCGCGCACCCCGAGGGGGAGTTCGTCCTTGACGATGGTGGCGAAGGCGTCGTCGGCGCTGGCCAGGTCGGGGTAGAGCACCTTGGCCGCGGTGCCGATGACGGCACCGGCGAGGGCGTAGGCGAGGCAGTAGGTGCCCGCGACGGTGCCTCCCCAGCGGGCGGTGCGGTCGCTGCGGGCGGTGAACACGCGCTGCCAGATGTCCTGGCCGATGAGCATGCCGAAGGTGTAGATCAGCACGTAGGTGAAGATCGTCTCGCCGCCGATGCCCAGCGGGTCGAAGTACTCGGTGGGCAGCTGCGCCTTCATCTCGGCGAAGCCGCCGGCCTTGACGACGGCGATGGGCAGCAGCAGGAGCAGCACGCCGATGGTCTTGACGACGAACTGCACCATGTCGGTGAGGGTGATCGACCACATGCCGCCGAGGGTGGAGTAGGCGACGACGATGGAGCCGCCGAGGACGATGGCGAGGGTGCGGTTCAGGTCGAAGAGGACGTCGAAGATCGTGGCGTAGGCGATCGTCGAGGTCACCGCGAGCATGAGGGTGTACGCCCACATGACGAGCCCGGAGATGACGCCCGCCCGGCCGCCGTAGCGCAGGTCGAGCATCTCGGAGACGGTGTAGACCTTCAGCCGGGCGATGCGGGCGGAGAAGAAGACCGACAGGGCGAGCAGGCCGAGGCCGATGGTGAAGACCATCCAGGCGCCGGACAGGCCGTACTGGTAGCCGAGGCCCACGCCGCCGATGGTGGAGGCGCCGCCGAGGACGATGGCGGCCATGGTGCCGGAGTACATGGCGGGGCCGAGCCGGCGGCCCGCGACCAGGAACTCGCTCTTGGACCGGGCGCGGCGCATGCCCCACCAGCCCATGGCCAGCATGCCGACCAGATAGACGACGATGACCAGGTAGTCCACGGCCATGCGGGGGCCTCCTTCACGCGGGTGCTCGGTGGCGTGTCGTGCTGGGGGAAAGGGCCCGGCCGCTCGTCGCGGGGACATCCGCCCGTACCCACGGGCCGCCGGTCTGACCTGACCCTAGGTGGCCGGAAAGCGACTGCGAAGTGTACGTTTCATCCATTCGCAGCGAACGGGATGGAGGAAACGTCCACCATGCCGGACCCCACGGTTCCGCCCACACCGCCCGTCCCCCTGGACGCCCTCCTGGCCCGCGAGGACCTGGGGCTGCGCCGCATCGCCGGGCCGGACGGCCCCGGCCTGGTCGTGCACTGGGTGCACACCTCGGAGATGGCGGACCCGTACCCGTACCTGCTGGGCGGCGAGCTGCTGCTGTCGGCCGGCGTGCACATCCCGGACGGGGCGGGGCCCGGCTACTTCGACGCGTACGCCTCGCGGATCGTGGCGGCGGGCGGCGCCGCGCTCGGTTTCGGTGTCGCGCCGGTGCACGACACGGTGCCGGACGCGCTGGTGGAGGCGTGCGCGCTGCACGGCCTGCCCCTGCTGGAGGTGCCGCCCCGCACCACCTTCTCCGGGGTCGCCCGCGCGGTGTGGCGGCTGATGGCGCAGGCGCGGCTGGCGGAGCTGCGCCGGGTGACCGAGGCCCAGCAGGGCCTGGCGGCCGCGGCGGGCCGCCCGG
>NZ_JAAGMD010000604.1 GCF_010548465.1 Streptomyces sp. SID14436
CAGCGCGGCGAGCGCCCGGTCCTTCGCGTCCCGCCCGCCGACCAGCCCCGGCGCCCGGGTCGCCGTCAGCCAGGCGGTCGCCAGCTGCGCCCAGCGCTCGGCCGCGGGCCGCTCCCGCCACTCGTCGTAGGCGGGGGTCGCCGCGTACCGTTCGTCCTCCTCGCCGTCGGAGGCCAGCAGCCCGGCCGCGTAGGCCAGTTCCACCCAGAACGCGGCGGCCGGCTCCGGCACGTCCAGCGCGACGGCGGTCCGCTTCAGGTCCCGCACACTCAGCCCGCCGGACCGCAGCACGGCGGGCCCGCCCTCGTCCCAGTCCTTCAGCAGTTCCTCCACCGTCGCCAGCGCGGTGTACGCCTGCCCGGCCGCCGTCGCGTCCACCACCTGCGGGCGGTGCGTGCCGGCGGACTCCACGGGCGGCGGCACCGGCTCGGTCGCCCGGTGCGCCCGCCCGCCCCGCAGGTGCAGGGCCACCTCACGCGGCAGGACCACGGTCCCGGGCGCCGTCGGCAGCAGCAGCCCCCGGTCGAGCAGCCAGCGCAGCCGGGGCGCGGGATCGGCCGTGACCTGGCCGTACGGCGGGCCCCACAGCAGCCGCTCCAGCACCTCCACGGACTCCGCCGGGGCCTCGTCCAGCAGGGCGGCCATCCGCTCGCGGTCGCCGAACAGCGCGGACAGCGCCGCCACGGCGGACACCGAGTCGTGCGTGGACGCCAGCCCCGCCGCCACCACGACCTCCTGGATCCGCCCCGGGGACATCCCCGCGGCGGCCTCCCGCACCGACGGGCCCAGCCCGGTCGGCGACGGATGCTGCGGCGACGGCGACAGCAGCTCGCGGGCCGTGCGCACCAGCCGCAGCACGTCGTCCCCGCCCCACACCAGCGCCTGCTCCCGCAGCGTGCCCAGCGCCCGCGGCAGGGCGGCGGCGACGGCCGGATCACCGTCGTCGCCCGCCAGCAGGCCGAGCAGCTCCCCGTACGACGCCGGGTCCCCGGCCACCGCCAGCGCCTCCGCCGTCTGCAGCGCGAACCGGTCCAGCCGCTCCAGCGCCCGCACCACCGAGGCCCGCGTCCCGGCCCGGGTGGCGAGCTGGGTGAGGTCGGTGGGCACGGGCGTGATGAGGTCCGGGCGACTGCGCAGGAGCGCGGCGAGGGAGGCGTCGTCCCGCCTCCGGAGGGCTTCGGCGAGGGATCGGGGCGCCGCCGCGGGCTTCTCCTCGGTGCTCATCCGCATCACGGTAGCGGGTGGGGTATGCCGGTGGGGCGTGTGGAGTTGGGCCGGGCGGCGCGACTCGCGGTACCGTCGGGCGACGGTGTGAGCCAACGCATCCGCCCCCGAGGGGACTTCGTGGGTATCGAGAGTGACCAGGTCGTCTACGAGTACCTGAGCCGCGTCGGCGACGTGGCGCAGCAACGGCAGCTGCCCTCGTCGGCCCGGATGCGGCTGGTCACCGAACTGCGCGACGAGATCGACCGGCGCCGCGCGAAGGCCGTGGTGGACTCCCCGGCCGCCGTGCGCCGCATCCTGTCCCGGATCGGCACCCCCAGCGAGGTCGTGACGGCGGCCACGCACACCGCCGGCCCCGGCCCGGAGACCGCCGACACCCCGGCCGCGAGCGCCCCCGCCGCCGTCCCCGTGCAGCGCGACCCCGGGTCCCGGGAGACCGGGAGCGCCCCCGCCACGGACCTGACCAAACGCCCCGGCCGGACCAAGGGCGTCCTGGGCCGGATCGTGCCCGGCCCCCGCCCGGCCGCGCCGTCCGGCCCGGACCCGGTTCCCCCGCCCGCCGACGTCCCGTCGTCCCCGCACCGGGCCGGCGCGGACGAGCTCGGTGACAGCGCGGCCCAGCCCGACTGGTGGCGGGTGGACAGCAGCCCCTTCGGAGTCGGCGACGAGGTGCCCGGCTTCGTCGGCGGCGTCGAGATCCCGGAACTGCTCAAGCCCCCGCCGGACGGGACACCGCCCGCCGACGCCGGTGCCGAGGCGGAAACCGCCGCCGAGCCGGCCGCCGCCGTCCCGGCCGCCGTGGAAACGCCCGCGCGGCGGCGCCTGTGGCGTCCGGCCACCGGGAGCTGGAACAACCCCCTCCTGCTGCTCGCCGCCGCCCTCCTCGTCGCGGGCGCCGTCCTCGGCACGTGGCTCGCCCTGCTCCTCGGCTGGCTCATCGCCTGGGCGTCCCGCCGCCTGACCCCGGCCGAGTCCAAGTGGGCGGTCGTCGTCATCCCCGGCCTGGCGCTCGCCGCGGGCCTCACCTGGCTGTGGGGCCGCACCGCCGGCCGCTGGGGCGAGCCGATCGCCGAGGGCGCGATGAACGAGGCGGTCTCCGAGACCTGGCCATGGGTGGTCCGCGGCGCCGCCGTCGCCTCGGCGCTCTTCCTCGTGTGGCGGTCGCAGCGGCAGAGGTGAGCAGAGGCGAGACGGGCGCGCGGGGCGCGGGCCGCTGTGCCGGTGCCTGTTGCCGGCCGCCGGCTGCCTTCGGTGCGGCCGGTCGGCCCGGGACCTCGGCCCCGCGGGTGCCGAGGCGGTCTGCCGGTGCATCGGTGGGGTGCCGGTCCGCCGGTCCGCCGGCCAGGTGGCCGGTGCCTGTTGCCGGCCGTGGGCTGCCTTTGTCGCGGCCGGTCGGCCCGGGGGGCCACGGCCCTGCTCACCGCCTGCCCGTCCCGCCTCCCGATCTGTGGGCAGGCGGGTGCCGAGGCGGTCTGCCGGTGTCTCGGTGGGGTGCCGGTCTGCCGGTCCGCCGGCCAGGTGGCCGGTGCTGCTGCCTGCCGCCGGCTGCCTTCGGCGCGGCCCGTCGTCCCGGGGCCTCGGCCCTGCTCACCGCCTGCTCGTCCCGCCTCCCGACCTGTGGGCAGGCGGGTGCCGAGGCGGTCTGCCGGTGTCTCGGTGGGGTGCCGGTCTGCCGGTCCGCCGGCCAGGTGGCCGGTGCTGCTGCCTGCCGCCGGCTGCCTTCGGCGCGGCCCGTCGTCCCGGGGCCTCGGCCCTGCTCACCGCCTGCTCGTCCCGCCTCCCGACCTGTGGGCAGGCGGGTGCCGAGGCGGTCTGCCGGTGTCTCGGTGGGGTGCCGGTCTGCCGGTCCGCCGGCCAGGTGGCCGGTGCTGCTGCCTGCCGCCGGCTGCCTTCGGCGCGGCCCGTCGTCCCGGGGCCTCGGCCCTGCTCACCGCCTGCTCGTCCCGCCTCCCGACCTGTGGGCAGGCGGGTGCCGAGGCGGTCTGCCCGTGTCTCGGTGGGGCGCCGATCCGCCGGCCGGATGGCCGCTGCTCGCTGCTCGTTGCCCGCTCCTGGCGCGCTGTCCGCGCCGCGTCGCCCCGGGGTCTCGGAGCCTCGGCCCTGTTCACCGCTGTCCCGTGTCCCGCCCGCGTCCCGGCCGGCAGGCCGGTGGGCGCCGAGGCGTCCTGCCGGGCGGGGTGGGGCGGCGGGCACAATGGCGGGCATGGCCTCCACGACCCCGCACCCCTCCGTGTCCGCGTCCGCGCCCGTGTCCGTGTCCGCGACGCCGTCCCCGGCGTCCTCCGTGCCGGCCGGGCCCACCGTCGGGTTCGACCTCGACATGACGCTGATCGATTCGCGGCCGGGGATCCGGGCCTGCTACCTGGCGCTGGCCGAGCGGACCGGGACGTACATCGACGCCGATCTCGCGGTGACCCGGCTCGGGCCGCCGCTCGCCGAGGAGCTGGTCAACTGGTTCCCGGCCGAGCGCGTGGAGGAGGCGGCGGAGCTGTACCGGTCGATGTACCCGGAGTTCGCCATCGCGCCCGCCCTCGCCCTGCCGGGCGCCCGTGAGGCCGTCGCCGCCGTGCGGGAGGCCGGCGGGCGGGCGATCGTCGTCACGGCGAAGTACGAGCCGAACGCCAAACTGCACCTGGCCCACCTCGGCATCGAGCCGGACGCCGTGATCGGCGGGCTGTGGGCCGAGCAGAAGGCGCTCGCGCTGCGCGAGCACGGCGCGCACGTGTACGTCGGCGACCACGTGGGCGACGTGCGCGGCGCGCGGACCGCCGGTGCGCTGTCCGTCGCGGTCACCACCGGGCCCTGTGACGCCGGGGAACTCCGTGCGGCGGGTGCGGACGTCGTCCTCACCGGCCTCACGGAATTCCCGGGATGGTTTTCGGACTACCGCTCGGACGGCTCCCTCGACCGCGCCTGACGCCGGCCGGCCGCGGCGGAACGCAGAACGCCCGCCCCGGCCATGAGGAATCCGACGCCCATCAGCATGCTCAGCACGAACATGTACGTCGGAAAGGGCGTCGTTCCGAGGAACAACGGGGCCACCGTGACCAGAGTGGCCACGGCACCGATGATGAAGACGATGCCACCGGCACGGACCAGGCCGTCACCGGGCGCCGCGGAATTCGCTTGGGTTTTGTCACGCACTCGACCAGGGTAGTTCCCTGCCCGAGAGAACAACCGGGGGACGTCTTGTCACCGGCCTGAAGACCATTAGCCTTGGTACCGGCGGGTCACCAGGCCCGCCCCAGTGCTATCAAGAGCCGTTTCCGAGCAGTTTTCCCGACGAGTACAAGGACGAGGACAGACGTGCCTACCGGCAAGGTCAAGTGGTTCAACAGTGAGAAGGGCTTCGGCTTTCTCTCCCGAGACGACGGCGGTGACGTCTTCGTCCATTCCTCGGTCCTCCCCGCCGGAGTCGAGACACTCAAGCCGGGCCAGCGCGTGGAGTTCGGCGTGGTCGCCGGACAGCGCGGTGACCAGGCCCTCTCCCTGACGGTGCTCGACCCCACCCCGTCGGTCGCGGCGGCGCAGCGCCGCAAGCCGGACGAACTGGCCTCCATCGTCCAGGACCTGACCACCCTGCTGGAGAACATCACCCCGCAGCTGGAGGGCGGCCGCTACCCCGACCGTGCCTCCGGCAAGAAGATCGCCGGCCTGCTGCGCGCGGTCGCCGACCAGCTCGACGTGTAGGACCCGGAGGACGGCAGCCCGTCCCGGCTTCGAGGACGGCCGCGGTACCCGTACCGCGGCCGTCCTCGCGCCTGCGGGACCGCGCCCACGGGACCGCGCCCACGGGACCGCGCCCGCGGCACCGCGTCTACGGGAAGCGCAGTGCGTCCGGGCCCAGCGGCGGCACCAGGCCCTCGGCCGCCGCCCGGGTCAGCAGCCCCCGCACCGCCGCGTAACCGTCCTCGCCGAGGTCCGCGGTGAACTCGTTGACGTACAGCCCGATGTGCTGGTCGGCGACGGCCGGGTCCATCTCCTGCGCGTGCTCCATCACATACGGGCGCGACGCCTCCGGGTCGTCCCAGGCGGCCCGCACGGAGGCCCGCACCGCGTCCGCCAGCCCCGTCAGGGCCTCGGTGCCCAGGGACCGCTTGGCGATGATCGCGCCGAGCGGGATCGGCAGGCCGGTGGTGTGCTCCCAGTGTTCGCCCATGTCGGCCAGCTTGTGCAGCCCGTAGTTCCGGTACGTGAAGCGCGCTTCGTGGATCACCAGGCCCGCGTCGACCCGGCCGTCCCGCACGGCGGGCATGATCTCGTGGAACGGCATGACCACGATCCGGCCGACCCCGCCGGGCACCACGTCCGCCGCCCACAGCCGGAACAGCAGGTACGCCGTGGACCGTTCGCTCGGCACGGCGACCGTGCGGCCCGCCAGGTCCCCGCCCGCCAGGCCCTCCTCGCGGGTCAGCACCAGCGGCCCGCAGCCGCGCCCCAGCGCACCCCCGCAGGGCAGCAGCGCGTAGTCGTCGAGGACGTACGGCAGCACCGCGTAGGACACCTTCAGCACGTCGTGCTCGCCGCGTTCGGCCATGCCGTTGGTGACGTCGATGTCGGCGAAGGTGACGTCGAGGGCGGGCGCCGAGGGCACCCGGCCGTGGGCGAGGGCGTCGAAGACGAACGTGTCGTTCGGGCAGGGCGAGTACGCGATCCGCAGCCGCTCGTCCGTCCCGTGCTGTTCACTGCTCATGCGGGTTCCTCATGCGGATTCTCATGCGGGTTCCAACTCTCCAGGACGGGCCCCAGCTTCCCGAAGCCCTCGGTCAGCGCGGTCAGGGCCTCCCCGATGCGCCAGGCGGCGCGGTCGCGGGGACCGACGGGGTTCGACACCGCCCGCACCTCCAGCACCGGCACGCCCTGCGCGGCGGCGGCCTCGGCGACCCCGAAGCCCTCCATCGCCTCCGCCAGGGCCCGCGGATGCCGGGCCCGGAGCGCCTCGGCGCGGGCGGCGGTGCCGGTCACCGTGGACACGGTGAGCACCGTGCCGGCCC
>NZ_JAAGMD010000632.1 GCF_010548465.1 Streptomyces sp. SID14436
CCGCCGTCGCCGTGGGCCTGCGAGCCGTCCGCCCCCTGGCGGTCCGGCCGCTCCTCGGGGCCGGTGCGGCCCTGGTCGCTGGACCTGGGGCTGTCCCCGCCACCGCCCGGGAGGTGCGAGGCGCGCGGTCCCGGGCCCCGGTTCGCGGACCTCGGCGGCCGTCGCGCGGCGGACGACGGCACGGGGAACGCCCCATGACGCTGTCCGAGATGTACCTGGCCCTGCTCGTCGGCGGTGCCGTGCTGCTGGTCAGCATCGTCGCCGCCCACACCGCCCACCGCATCGGCCTGCCCAGCCTGCTGCTCTTCCTCGCGGTCGGGGTGATCGCGGGCGAGGACGGCGCCGGTCTGGAGTTCGACAACGCCCAACTGGCGCAGGCCCTGGGGACCGCGGCACTGGGACTCATCCTCGTCGAGGGCGGTCTGAGCACCCGGTGGGAGGACGTCCGGCGTCAACTGGCCCCGGCCGGCGTGCTCGCCACCGTGGGCGTGGGCCTGTCCGTCGTGGTGACCGCGGCCGGCGCCCACTGGCTGCTCGGCATGGAGTGGCAGTTGGCGCTGCTGCTGGCGGCGATCGTCTCCTCCACCGACGCGGCCGCCGTGTTCGCCGTGCTGCGCGCCCTGCCCCTGCCGCAGAAGCTCACCGGCCTGGTGGAGTCCGAGTCCGGCTTCAACGACGCCCCGACCATCATCCTGGTCCTGGTGTTCTCCACCATGGAGACCGACCCGAGCAGCCCGTGGCTGCTCGGCTTCAACCTGCTCTACCAGCTCGCCGTCGGCGGCCTGCTCGGCGTGCTGACCGGCCGGCTGGGGGCGGCCGCGCTGCGCCGCATCGCCCTGCCCGCCACGGGGCTGTACCCGTTGGCCACGGTCGGCTTCGGCGTCATCGCCTTCGCCGCGGCAGGGGCGGTCAACGCGAGCGGCATCATCGCCGCCTACCTGTCGGGCCTGGTCCTGGGCAACGCGCAGCTGCCGCACCGGGCGGCCACCCGGTCCTTCGCCGAGGGCGTCGGCTGGCTGGCGCAGATCGGCCTGTTCGTCATGCTCGGCCTGCTGGTCGATCCCAGCGAGCTGCCGTCCGCGATCGTCCCGGCCCTCGTCGTCGGGTCGGTGCTGCTGTTCGTCGCCCGCCCGATCTCCGTCGCGCTCTGTCTCCTGCCGTTCCCGATCCCCTGGCGCGAGCAGACGTTCATCTCCTGGGCGGGGCTGCGTGGCGCGGTGCCCATCGTGCTGACCACGTTCCCCATCGTCGCCGGGATCGACGGGGCGCGGGACGTGCTCAACATCGTGTTCCTGCTCGTCATCCTGTTCACGCTCATCCAGGGTCCCACCCTGCCGACCGTCGCCCGGCACCTGCGGCTGGTCCGCGCGGGCGCGCTGCGCGAGATCCAGGTGGAGACGGCGCCCCTCGACGTCCTGGACGCCGATCTCCTCACCGTCGCCATCCCGGAGGGCTCCCGGCTGCACGGCGTCGCGGTGTTCGAGCTGAGGCTGCCGCCTCCGACCGTGATCACCCTCATCGTCCGTGACGGCACGTCCCTCGTGCCCGACCGGGACACCGTGCTGCGGGCGGGCGACGAACTGCTGCTCATCACCACCCCCGACACCCGCGACGCCGCGGAGCGGCGCCTGCGGGCCATCGGCCGGCGCGGCAAGCTGGCCCGCTGGCTCGGTGAGGACGGGGCACCCGAGCCGAAGGCCGTCCCCCCGGCGCCGGCCGACTGACCTCCCCGTGCCGTCGGTGACGGCCCGGGGCCCCGGGGTCACAGGGACCCGGGCGGCCTCGGGCAGCCTCGGGCGGCCTCGGGTCAGAGAGCCTTCAGGCGCGCCTTCAGCAGGCAGAACTCGTTGCCCTCCGGGTCGGACAGGACGTGCCACTGCTCGTCGCCGGTCTGACCGATGTCGGCCGGACGGGCGCCCAGCGCCAGCAGGCGCTCCAACTCCGCGTCCTGGTCCCGGTCGGTGGGGTTGACGTCGATGTGCAGGCGCGACTTGCCCTTCTCCGGCTCGTCACGGCGGCTGAGGATGATCGTCGGCTGCGCGCCGCCGAAGCCCTCGCGGGGCCCGATCTCCAGCGTTCCGTCGTCCTCCCGGTCGAGGATCACGAAGTCCAGCACCTCGCACCAGAACCGGGCGAGCGCCTCGGGATCGCGGCAGCCCAACACCAGTTCACTGATACGACACGCCACAGTTCGATCCACTCTCAGCCCGACACGACCATCCATGCGTCCCCGCAGGAGGCCCGCGGTCCTGGACCGGACCACGGCTCCGCCGAGGCTAGTGGTCCGCTCCGGCTCCCGCGACACCTTTTTCGGTGCGCCGGGACCAGTCTCCCGGCGGGGGCGGGCCGCCGTCCCGCCCCCGCTCGGCCGTGCGCCGGTCCGGCCCGGCCGGCCGCCGCCTCAGGCGACCGCGGTCCCCTCGAGTTCCACCATCAGCTCGGGAAGCGCCAGGCGGGTCACCCCGAGCATCGTGGTGGCCGGTGCCACCCGTGCGGCGCCCAGCCGGGCCGCCAGCACCCCGTAGTGCTCGAACAGCCGGTCGACATCGGTGGTGTACACGGTGAGGCGCACCAGGTGCGCCAGTGTCATGCCCGCCTCCTCCAGCACGGCCTCCAGGTTGTCGACGGCCAGCGCCAACTGCGCTCCCATGTCGTCGGCGTGACGGGGCTTGCCGTCCTCACCCATCGCGCCCTGCCCCGAGCAGTACAGCGTCCGGTGCTGGCCCCGCACCAACTGCCCCTGGCTGTAGCCCAGCTCCACCGACCACGGCCACGGATTCACCGTCGAGCGTTCCATCCCCGCATCAACTCCTTTGCTGTGACGGCGGATGCGCGCGCCCGAGGGTCACGCGTCCGCCGTCCCTGTGTGACACGGGCAAGCCTCTCCGGATATCACGACACCCTTGGTCATGTATGCCGCTACCGTTTCCGCATGCGTGCCGACCGGCTGATCTCCCTGGTCCTGCTGCTGCGCCGCCGGGGCCGGATGACAGCGAGCGCCCTCGCCCGCGAACTCGAGGTGTCCACCCGCACGGTGCTGCGCGACATCGAGGCACTGTCCACGGCCGGCGTGCCCGTATATGCCGAACGCGGCCGGCACGGCGGGTTCGAGCTGCTGCACGACTTCCGTACCGAACTCACCGGGCTCACCGGCCTCAACCACGACGAAGCCCTCGCCCTCCTGGCCGCCGGCACGGCACGCGGGGACCACGTGTTCGGCCTCGGCCCGGCCCTCGCCTCCGCACTGCGCAAGGTGCTCGACGCGCTGCCCGAGACCCACCGCACGACCGCTGCCGACGCCGCCCGGCGCCTCCTTCCGGACCCGCCGGCCGATCTGCTCGCCCGCCGCCGCGACACCGACCGGATCCCCGACGCCGCGATGAACGAGGTCCGGCGCGCGGTCCTGGCGGGACGGAAGCTGCGCATCCACTACGCCGCCGTCGGCCAACAGGCGCAGTGGCGCACCGTCGACCCGATCGGGCTGGTCACCGTGGGCGACCGCGGCTACCTGCTGGCCACCCGGTCCGGCGCCGACCGCACCTACCGCCTCGCGCGCATACGGGCCGCCGAGACGCTCGCCGAGGCCGCGCACCGGCCGGCCCAGGTCGATCTCGACCGCCTGTGGGAGGAACGCGCGGCCGGCTTCCGCGACCGTGGCGACCACCTCACCGTGCGGGTGCGCGTCAGCCCCGGGCGCAGGGACGAACTGCTCGACACCGCCCTCGGGGTCCGCGCACCGGACGGCCAACCTCCCGACGCGGACGGCTGGTTGCGTCTGGACGTCACCTTCCAGGACACGGAGCACGCCCACTGGGCGCTCTGGCGGCTCGCTCCCGACATCGAAGCCCTCGCCCCCGCCTCCCTGCGGGCCGCGCTCCGGGACCACGCCCTCTCCCTGGCCGCCCGGTACGGCCGGGAGCCACCGCCCTGAGGCGGCATCACGCCGGACAGCCGGCCTCTCTCCCCCCGAGGGGCCGTCTTGTGGAGCGTTCTCGCGGGCTGCGATCATCGGTCGTCATGGACGCGCGCGTGGCCGGCATCCCCGACCTGGACGGCACGGAAGAGGTCGCCGTCGTGATCGACGTGATGCGGGCGTTCACCACCGCCGCCTGGGCCTTCCACCTCGGCGCCACCAGGATCGTGCTCGCGGCCGACGAGGACGAGGCCCTGGCGCTCAAGGACCGTCACCCCGGCTGGCTCGCCCTGAAGGACCGGGCTCCGGCCCGCGGCTTCGACCTCACCAACTCCCCCGGCCTGATCCGCCAGGCCGACCTGTCCGGCCGTACCGTCGTCCAGAAGACGACCGCGGGGACGGTCGGCGCCCTCGCGGTGGCCGACGCGGAACTGGCGTTGTGCGCCGGCTTCGTCGTGGCCGGCGCGACGGCCCGGGCCCTGTCGGCGTCCGGCGCCGGATCGGTGACGCTGGTGGCCACCGGCGACGGGGGTCGCGCCGAGGAGGACCTGGCCTGCGCCGCGTACCTGGCCCGGTTGCTGGCCGGTGACCGTGCCGACCCCGCGCCTCACCTCCACCGCGCGGAAACGTCCCCCGCCGCCGACGACCTGCGCCGAGGGCGGCGTCGCGGCGTCCACCCGGACGACGTGGCGCTGTGCCTGGAGGTGGACCGGTTCGACTTCGCCATGAAGGTGGGCCGGGAGGAGGGCCTGACGGTGCTGCGGCCGTTCCCGGCCCGGTGACCGCGCCGGAGGGACGGCACTGCGCAGGATTGCGAAACGGCCAAGACCGGGCCCTTTCCGTCTCGGCGGCGCACCATGGAGGCGTGATCCCGAGCAACCATCGTGAACGTACCGCGGCCGTCAGCCTCACCAAGGTGCAGGAGAAGGCGCCCGACCTCGTCAGTCTGTACAAGGCGGCGGGTGCCAGCGTGCGCAGCCACGGCCTGGAGGCCGTACGGGCCGCGGTGTATCTCGTGCTGGACCGGTCCGGCTCGATGCGGCCCTACTACCGCGACGGCACCATGCAGCACTTCGCCGAGCAGGTCCTGTCCCTGTCGGCGCACCTGGACGACGACGGCACCGTGCCGGTGGTGTTCTTCTCCACGGACGTCGATGGCAGCGCGGACCTGGCGCTCGGCGGGCACCGCGGCCGTATCGACAAGCTGCACGAGAACCTCGGTCACATGGGCCGGACCAACTACCACTGGGCCATGGACGAGGTGATCGACCACTACGTGGAGTCCGGCAGCGACCAGCCCGCCCTGGTCGTCTTCCAGACCGACGGGGGTCCCACCAGCCGGTTCGCCGCCGAACGCTATCTCTGCAAGGCCGCGCGGCTGCCCCTGTTCTGGCAGTTCGTCGGCTTCGGCGATCCGGACGACAACGAGTTCTCCTTCCTGCGCAAACTGGACACGCTCGCCGTTCCGGCCCGTCGCGTGGTCGACAACGCGGGCTTCTTCCACGCCGGCCGCACCCCGAAGGCCGTCCCGGACCACCAGCTCTACGACCACCTGCTGCAGGAGTTCCCCGACTGGCTGGAGGCGGCACGCGCCGCGGGCGTCCTGGCGTAGGCCCCGGCTCCGCGGGCGGCCCCGGACGGCCGCGGGCGGCTCAGGACGGCTGCGGGGCCCGGTCGGACTCGCTGCGCAGGACGCAGAACTCGTTGCCCTCGGGATCGGCGAGGACCGCCCAGCCGGAGCCGTCGGGGTTCCGGCGATCGGCGACCAGGGTGGCTCCGAGGCCGAGCAGCCGTTCCACCTCCTGCTCCCGCGTGGTCTCGGGGCGCAGGCACAGGTGGACACGGTTCTTGGCCGTCCTGGGTTCGGGCACCTCGTTGAAGTAGAGCACCGGGCCGTCCGCCAGCGGCACTTGGACCTCCCGGTCGCCGGGTCCGTCCTCCGGATCCAGCGGGCGGCCGGTCACCCCGCTCCAGAACCGGGCCAGTTCATAGGCGTTCGCGCAGTCGATCGCCACGTTCTGCACCACTGAGACCATGCGTGCGAGCCTCCCCGACTCCTGCTGCGGACGCCACCGGATCGTGGCCGTCCCCGCGGGGATCACCCAGGCGCTGGCCATCCCCGTGACACGCACCTTAGGGTCACCGTATGACGATCGACACCGAGGCCGGCGGCGTGCTGTTCGAGTCCCTCCGGGCGGACGCCCTCACCGGCCCCGAGCAGCTGCGCGAGCTCTACCCGGAGCCGAACCCGAACGCGCTCCGCAAGGAGGGCGACCGGCTGACCGAGGAGACCCGGGCGTTGATCGGCTGTTCCTCGCTGGTCTTCATCGGCAGCGCGGACGACGAGGGCCGGGCGGACGTGACGCCGCGTGGCGGCCCGGCCGGGTTCGTGTCGGTGCTGGACGAGCGGACGCTGGCGATCCCCGACGCGACCGGCAACCGGCGGCTCGACACCCTGCAGAACGTGGTGCGGACCGGGCGTGTCGGACTGGTCTTCCTCATTCCGGGCCGCCCGACGACGCTGCGCGTCAACGGCCGGGCCTGTGTCACGGCCCGCCCGGATCTGCTCGCGGCGCTCACTCCCGTGGGCAGACCGCCGGTCACCGCGATCGTGGTGCAGGTCGAGGAGGTCTACCCGCACTGCCCGAAGTCGCTGATGCGCGCCCACGCCTGGCAGCCGGAGAAGTGGCTGCCGGCCGACGCCCAGCCGAGCAGCGCCGAGGTGACCCTCGCCCAGCTGGACCTGCCGGGCCTGACCGTCGAGCAGATCGAGGAGGCCGAGCGGGAGTCGCTGCGCCTGCGCTACGAGTGAGCCCGTGAGCCGGACGGCACGGCCCCTTGTGGCGCAACCCGGTGGCGTGGGCGCTCAGTCGGGCGTGGCGGGGTCGTGGGCGGCCAGGGCCGTGCGGAGGTGGCGGCGGGAGGTGACGCCGAGTTTGGTGAACACCTTGCGCAGGTGCCATTCCACCGTGTGCGGGCTGAGGAACAGCTGGGCGCCGATCTCCGGGTTGGTCAGGCCGTCCCGGGCCAGGCCCGCGATGCGTGCCTCCTGCGGGGTCAGCGCCAGGCGTTCCGTGCGGCGTCCGGCCGCCTTCTCGCCCGTGGCCAGCAGTTCGCGGGCGGCACGGTCCGTGAAGGCGCCCGCGCCGAAGCCGGTCAGCATGGTGTGGGCGGTGCGCAGGTGGGTCCGGGCGTCGCGGCGCCGGTTCTCCCGCCGCAGCCACTCGCCGAACACCAGGTGGGCCCGCGCCAGTTCCACCCTCGACCGGGTACGGCCCAGCCGCTCGACGGCTTCCCGGTGGTGTTCCTCGGCCGTGTCGCCCTCGCTGATCAGAGCACGTGACCGCGCCCGCAGCCCCAACGCCCAGTCCGTGCCCGCGGCCTGGGTCATCCCGTCCAGCCGTTCCACGGCCGCGACCGCCGCGTCCCGGTCGCCGGAGCGTGCCGCGGCCTCCACCAGCTCGACGAGGTACCACCCGTAGAAGCCGAGGTCCTGGTAGGCGCAGGCACGCCGGGCGCTCTCCAGGGCCGCGTCGTGGCGGGACAGGCCGTTGTACAGCAGGGCCGTCGCATGGTGGGCGAGGCCCAGGGCCCGCCCCTCGCCCCGGTCGGTGGCGGTCCGGACGGCCTGCCCGATGACGCGCAGGGCGCGCTGTTCGTCGTCGCGCCACGCCGTCAGCAGCAGGGACGTGTAGTCCGACGGGGCGTTGCCGGTGGCCGCGGTCAGGGCGTCCGCCTCCTCGATCAGGGCGGCGGCCTCGGCGAACTCGCCTGCCTGCAGGTGCACGCCCGCGCGGTACGACAGCGCGACGGGAAGGGAGGCGAGGGCGCCCGCCCCGCGGGCGAGACGGACCGCGCTGTCAGCCAGTTCGTGCCACGCCTCGTCGTCCCACACCTCCGGTGCGATGGGTTCGGGGGCCACCGGGCAGGACAGCCACAGCCACCGCGCGGTCTCCCCCGGTCCGCCGCTGTCCGCCTCGGCCCGGAAGGCGTTCAGGGCCTGGCGGAGCGGGGCCAGGGAGGCCGCGTAGCCGTCGGTGAAGCGCTGGGTCACGCCCTCCAGGAGGAGGTCGGTGCGGCTCGCCGTGCCGGAGGCGCGGGGTACGGCCCGCGCGACCTCGGCCGCGTCGCGGACCGTGGTCCCGCCGTCGAGCCGGCCGGCGAAGATGGCGGCCGCCAGGGCTTCGAGGTACGTCTCCCGGGCCAGTGCCGCGTCGAGCGGTTCCAGCAGCCGGGCGGCGTCCAGGAACAGCGGCGTCGCCTCGCTCGTGCGGCTGCGGGTGAAGACGATCCGGGCGTGCAGGCGGGCCAGCCGGGCCCGGCCGAAGGCGTCGAGGGGACCCGCCTCGGCGGCTCGCGCCAGCTGGTGCGCCGGTTCCACCGCCGCCGCCTCGAACTTCGCCTCGGCTGCGGTCAGCGCCCGGGCGCCGCGCAGGGCGGGATCGGGGGTGAGCTCCATCGCGCGTTCGAGGAAGGCCGCCGCGGCGGCGAGCCCGCCCCGGGCTCGTG
>NZ_JAAGMD010000660.1 GCF_010548465.1 Streptomyces sp. SID14436
GCACGACCCACGTGCGGGCGCACAGGAGGCGCACGGCGGCACGGACGGCGGCCGGACGCGGCACGGGAGGGCGCCCCGGCCCGCCGGTGCCCCGGCTCCCGCCCCCGGACGGGCACCCCTGTCGCCGGATGCGCCGCCCATCCGGGTGCACCGACGCCCGACGTGTCGTCAAACTACCTATATTCTGCGCTAGTTGACCTCAAACACGCATACGAGGCAGCCGTGTCGGCGGCCGGCCGGCCGTGCGGACCGTCGGACCACAGGGGGATGCATGCGTGCCGACGCGCTGATCGCGCACTTCGTGGGGGCCGCGGCCCTCGTCCTGGTGGCCGCGCACGCGGCGGGCTGGGCCGCCCGGCGGCTCGGCCAGCCGTACATCGTCGGCCAGTTGGCGGCGGGCATCGCGCTCGGGCCGTCGCTCCTCGGCCAGGCGGCCCCCGGCACCTACCGGGCGCTGTTCCCCGAGGGGATCACCACCGCGCTCACCGGGTTCGCCCAGTTCGCGCTGGTGGTCTTCCTGTTCGCGGTGGGCTACGAACTGGACGTGCGCGTGCTCGGCGGCCGGGCCCGGGTCACCGTGGCGGTCGCGCTGGCCTCGTTCGTGGTGCCGATGGCCGTGGGCTGCGGCGCCGCCCTGCTGTTCCGGGACCGGCTGCACGCGCTCGGCATGCCGCGCGACCTCTCCCCGCCCATGGTGCTGTTCGCCGGGATCGCCCTGTCGATAACGGCCGTTCCGGTGCTGACCGCCATCGTGCGGGAGAACGGACTGGCCAGCACGGTGCCCGGTGTGGTGGCCGTCTCGGCGGCCGGGCTGCTCGACGTCGTCTGCTGGACGGTGCTGGCCGGCACCATGATGGACGGCGACGGTCACGCGCTCGGGCTGCCCTGGCGGGCCGCTCTGGCGTTCGCCTTCGTCGCCGTGATGACGGTCGCGGCCCGGCCGGTGCTGCGCCGGCTGCTGTGGCGCACCGGGGTGGACCCCTCGCTGCGTCTCGCACTGCTCATCGGCTTCGCCCTCGGGTCCGCCTGGGTGACGCACTCCCTGGGGCTGCACGTCATCTTCGGCGCGCTGCTCGCGGGCGTGGTGACGCCCCGGGAACCGGGCGGCACCCTCGACCCCGACCTGGTGCGGCCCCTGCACGAGGTGGGGTCGCTGCTGCTGCCGTTCTTCTTCGTCGTCTCCGGCCGCTCCGTCACCCTGGACGGCATGGACGCCGCGGGCTGGGCCGCCGTGCTGGTGGTGACGGTCCTCGCGGTGGTCACCAAGGTCGGCAGCGGCACGCTCACCGCCCGGCTCGGCGGTCTGGGCCGCGACGACGCCCGTACCGTCGGCGTGCTGCTCAGCGCCCGGGGGCTGACCGAGCTGATCGCGCTGGAGGCGGGCCTGCGGGCGGGCCTGCTCAGCGGACCGCTGTACAGCGTGCTGGTGTTCATGGCCCTGATCACCACGCTGCTGACCCAGCCGCTGCTCGGCCTGGTCCGGCGCCCGGCCGGGCCGGCCGTCGGCACCCCGGCCGCCCCCGGGAAGCGGAAGGGGGCCCCGGCCCGCGCGGCGGACCCGGGCTGACGGGTCGCCGGGTGCGGGGGCGGGGCGTGCCCGGCGGATGGCACACGGTGCCAGGCACGCGCCCCCGCCCCGAGGGCGCCTTCGTCCTACAGCGGCATCGGGGCCAGGTCGCACTCGATGCGGCGCTTGATCTGCGCGGCGGTCAGCCAGGGGTGGTCGGCCCGCACCACCCGGTTGAAGCCCTCGACCGCCTTGCGCTGCGCCTCGTCCGCCTCCGCGCCCCGGCCCAGTCCCCGCAGGTCCAGGGAGAGGTTGGCCAGGCAGGACAGGGTCAGCGGGTGGTCCTCGCCGGCGACCTCCGCGAGCAGCGGCAGGTTGGCCTCGTCGATGGCGTGGGCGCGCTCGAAGTCCAGTTGCGCGTACGCCGTGTTGGCCTGCCCGATGGCCGCGGTCCGGGTGATCACGTGCAGGTCGCCCAGGGTCGCGGACAGCCGGTGCACGGTGTCCTCCTCCACCTCGTGCGCGGCGTCCAGCCGGGGGATGGCCCGCAGGGTGGCGGCCAGGTTGATCCGCGTCAGCAGGGTGTAGGCGTGGTTCTCGCCGAGCAGCGCCGCGTACCGGCCGGCGGTGTCCTCGCCCAGCGCGCGGGACTGCTCGTGGTCGCCGGCCAGCCGCAGGTCGACGGAGAGGTTGATGGCCGTCGCGAGGGAGTCGGCGTGCCCCGCCCCGTACCGGGCCACGAAGCGCCGCAGGGTCTCCTCGGAGAGCTTGGCCGCCTCGTCGAGCGCCCCGTCCCGGCGGCGGCAGACGGCGAGGTTGCGGGCCACGCGCAGGGTGAGCGGGTGCTCCTCGCCCATCGCGCCACGGGACCGCCGGTAGACGTCCTCCAGGAACTCGCGGGCGCCCGGGTAGTCGCCGCTCTCCCGCATGTCGATGGCCAGGCCGTTGAGGCTGTTGAGGGTGAAGAAGCTGGTGGGTCCGAACATCATCTCGCGCTGGCGGGCGTTCTCCTCGTCCAGGGGCAGGGCCTCCCGGAACTGTCCGCACAGGCGCAGGTCGACGCCCCAGCTGTGGGTGGCCCGCAGGGCGACCGGGTCCTCCGGCCCGAACAGCGACCGGGCCTGCTCGGTCGCCTCCTGCCCGAGGTCCCGGGCCTCCTCGAACCGTCCCTGGTAGCGGCGGGCGTCGGCCATCTCGCACAGCGAGTCGATGAGCTCCTCCGACCCGAACTGCACCCGTCGCGACACCTCCAGGGCCTTCTCGGTGAGCGGGATGGACTCCTCGATCTGGCCGATCTGGCGGAGCGTGAACGCGAAGCTCTTGGCCATGCGGATGACGTGGGTGTCCTCCTCCCCCGAGGTCGCCAGCCACGCCTCCCACGCCTGCCGCCCCAGCCGGGCCGCGCCCTCGTGGTCACCCCAGTAGTAGAGGAACAGCACGGTGTCGTAGACCAGCGTGCGCACATAGGTGTCGGTGCTGGTCACCGCCTCGGAGGAGAGGATGTGCGGCAGCAGCGCCTGGTAGGCCCGCCATTCGGTGGCCGAACCGTAGGGGCCCGGCTTGGCCGCCGACAGCAGCTGGTGGGCCGCGTCCCGCATGCGCTCGCGTTCCTCCTCGGACAGCTTGGCGAGGAGCACGGTCTGGAGCAGGCGGTGCATCTGCAGGGTGTCGGTCCGCGGGTCCACCTTCACCAGCGAGAACTGGCTCAGGTCCCGCACCGCCCGGTTGAGTTTGATCGACTCTCGCAGCAGGGGATCGATCTCCGGGGTGATGTTGATGCCCCGGCTGCCGCGCAGCATGGACCGCGGGATGGGCTCCGGCGCCATGCTGGCGCAGATGTCGAGGAGCTGGCGGGCGCCGATGTTGTTCTCCCGGATCCGTTCCAGGGAGATGTCCCAGGCGGCGGCGACGGAGACGGGGTAGTCGGGGGCCGGGTCCAGGTCCAGGACGTCCGGGCTGCGCTGGGCCAGCAGGTCGAGGTAGTCGTCGACGAGCATGCCGGTGACCGCGCGCCAGGCGCCCGCCTGCTCCACGGCGAGCGGCAGGTCGCCGAGCGCCTCGGCCAGCCGGTCGGCGTCCTCCACCGACAGGTCGGGCGAGCGCCGCTGGAGCAGTTCGACGGACTCCTCGCGCTGGAACACGTTGACCGGCAGGGGCGTCGCCACCCGCTCCCAGGCCCGGTTCCGGGAGGTGACGATGACCTTGCCGGGGCCGTTGGTCGGGAAGAACTTGCGCACCGCGTCGACGTCCTCGGCGTTGTCGAAGACGAGCAGCCAGTTGTCGTACGGGCGGCCGACGCGCAGCGCCTCCAGGACGGCGGGGACGGCGGTGTTGGCGGTGGAGGCGCCCGGGCTGTCCTGGCCCGCGGTGACGCCGAGCCGGGCCGCCAGCGAGGACAGCGCGGCCAGGATGAGGCTCTCGCGCTCCGCCGGGATCCAGCAGATCACCCGGTAGTCGTACTGGTGGGTGTAGATGTACTCCAGCGCCAGCTGGGACTTGCCGACGCCGCCGAGGCCGTGCAGGGCGTGCGGCAGCACCGCCGCGGTGTCCTGGGCGCCGAGCTGGTCCTCCACGGCCCTCAGCAGCGCCTGGCGGCCGACGAACGAGGTGTTCCTGAGCGGAACGTTCACCATGAGGGCCGGCGTTGCGGTCGTGGTGCTCTGCATGAGCGGCTCAGCCTCCGGGGCTTCGTGTTGGGTCTCGGTCACCGGGCTCGGCACGGGCTCTCCGGGGCGGTCCGGTCGGTCCGACGCTGGAGTCATCCCGTCCTGATCGTCGCGGAAGACGCCCCCGTCCGGGTGGTCCACCTCACCGGGGGGTGCTCCGGACACGCCGGGGTCCACCCGTTCGGGTGCATCCGGCAGGAGCCGGGAGGGGTCCGGTTCGATGCGGCGGGCCCGTTCGGAGTAGGGGCCCGACAGGGCGCGCATCACGGCGAGTTCGCTGCGCATCCAGCCGCGCTCGGCCGGGTCGGGCAGCACGGTGCCGGCCGGGTCGCGCAGGGCGGCGCGCAGCGCCACTCCCCTCGCTCCGGCCGCCGGGAGGTCCCCCACCAGGGCGACGGTGCGGGCGAGTTGGGAGCGGGTGGTGGCGGCCAGCAGGGCTTCGCGGACGCCGTCGGCGAACTCCGGGCGGCCCTCGCCGCCGCTGTCCCAGTCGATCAGCCCGCCCATGAGGATCTCGGCGAGGTGGTCCGGCCCGGTCTCCGGCATGACCCGGCGCCGCAGCTGCTCCACGAGGTCGAACTCGAAAGGGATGGCGGCGAGTTGGGTGGCGAGGCGGCGGGCTGCCGGGGTGGCGAGGGTGAAGAAGCGGCGTACGGCGGCGGCCGCGGCGCGCGGGAAGCGGGGGGCGCGCAGTCCGGGGGCCGGAGCGCCCTTGGTGAGCGTGCCGGCGAGGACCACGGGCAGGGAGCGGCGCACGCCGCGCTCGCCGGTGACGAGGTCGGCCCAGGTGGCGACGGAGCCGGGTTTGAGGGAGAGCACCGGCACCGGCAGGGAGTCGTCCCCGGCCTCGGGCAGCGGCCGCATGGGGTCCGGGCCGCCGGGCGGCGCCCAGTGGCCGAGGGCGTCGTTGGACGCGCCGAAGCCGCCGGCCTCCAGGACCGCCGGGTGCGGGTAGAGGGAGGTGCGGTGCCGCAGGTGGGGCGGCAGGAGGTGGACGAGCGCCGTGGGGCCGGAGCGGCCGAGCCGGCCGAGGAGGGAGTCGGCGGCGGTGGCGGCCCAGCCGTGGGCGAGACCGTCGGTGACCACGAGGAAGACCCGGCCGCCGCGTCCGTCGAGGAGTTCGGCCGGGTCGGCCGGGCCCCCGCCGGTCCCGCGCAGCACGGCGGTGCCGGTGCGCGGGAGGGCGACGCGGAGGGTGCGGACGTTGCGGAAGGCCCCGCTGTGCTCGGCGGCCCGGGCGAGCCGGGTGACCGTCTCCTCCCAGATCCGCATGGTGGGGGCGTCGTCGGCGAGCAGCACCAGGTCGAAGGCGGCGGTGCGGGCGGGCCGCAGGAACGGCAGCCACATCCCGTCGGCGAGGCCCTGTTCGGCGGTGGTCTCCTCGTCGAGTTCGTGGGTGTCGCGGGAGGGCACGTGGCGGGCGAGCTGGTGCAGGGCGCGGGCGAGCAGGGCGGTGCGGCGGCCGGGGCCGTGCTGCGGCAGGTTGGCGTCGGGCAGCAGCGGCGCGCCGACGTGGAGCGTGGTGGTGCCCTCCGGGTGGGGTAACAGGCCGCCTTCGGCGGGGAGCGGCACGGTCCCGGC
>NZ_JAAGMD010000680.1 GCF_010548465.1 Streptomyces sp. SID14436
GGGGGCCGGCCCGGCGGTGGGGCGCACGGAGCCGGACAGCCGGGCCACCGCCACCGTGCCCCGGCCCGGCACGCTGTGCAGGGCGAAGTCGTCGGACAGCCGGCGGCAGGTGCCCAGCCCCGCGCCCAGCGAGCGGGTCGTGCTGAAGCCGTCCCGCAGGGCGGAGGGCACGTCGGACATGCCCGGCCCGTGGTCGATGGCGGTGATCTGCACCGACCGCGCCGCGGCACCCTCCGGCAGGACGGGCGGATCCACCACGTCGAGCAGCATCGTGCCGCCCTGCGCGTACTTGAGCAGGTTGGTGGCCAGCTCGGTCGCCACCAGGGCCGCCGCCGCGGTACGGCGCTCGTCCAGCCCGGCCACGGCCGCCGCCTCCTCGGCCGCGACCCGGGCGTCCCGCACCCGGGTGGAGTCCCGCACCGGCACCTCCCACACGCGTGGCATCAGCCCTCCTCCCGCGGCCGGGGCGGCCGGGACACCCAGGACGTCACCCGGACCGTCGTCCCGGAGCCGGGAGCGCTCTCCACGGCGAAGTCGTGCACCAGGCGCCGGGCCCCGCCCAGCCCCATGCCGAGCCCGTCACCCGAGGTGTAGCCGTCGCTGAGCGCCCGGTCGAGGTCCGGGATGCCCGGCCCCTCGTCGATGAAGGACAGCCGCAGCCCGGCCACCCCCGCCGTACTGACCGCGGAGATCTCCATCCGGCCGCCCCCGCCGTGCACCAGGGTGTTGCGGGCCAGCTCACTGGCGGCGGTGACCAGCTTCGTCTGGTCCACCAGCCCGAACCCGAGCCCGGCCGCGGACTGCCGCACATGCTGGCGCACCCACACCAGGTCCATGTCCGACCGGATGGGCAAGCACGCCTCCACGCCCGCCGACGTGTCCATCACGCACCCTCCCCGCGCCTGCCGGCGGGGCCGGACAGCACGACGGGCTGGGAGAGCATCTCCAACGCCACTTCGGTGTTCAGCGCCGTGCGCAGGCCCGGCAGCGTCAGGCCCAGCTCCACCAGGGTGATCGCGACCGCCGGCCGCATACCGGCCACCACGGTCCGGGCGGCCAGCAGCTCGGTCTGCGCGGCGATCTCGGCGAGCACCCGCCCCAGGAAGGAGTCGACCATCTCCACGCCGGAGATGTCGATGACCACCCCGGTGACCCCGCTGCGCACGATGGTCTCCGACAGGTCCTGCTGCAGCTGCTGCGCCGTGCTGTCGTACAGGTCGCCCTGGAGGGTGACCAGCAGGATGTCGCCGAGCCGGAGCACCGGCACGGTTGCGTGCCCCGCGACGGCGCGGGAGGGGTCCTGGATCACCGTCGGCCCGCACCCGTCGGGGACGCGTTCACGATGTCGGCGCCCAGTTCGTGCAGGCAGTAGGCCAGCGCGTCGGCGAGGCTGGCCCGGGTGAGGACCGACCCCAGGTCGAGCCCGAGGTGCACCATGGTCTGCGCGATCGCCGGCCGGATGCCGGAGACCACGCACTCCGCGCCCATCAGCCGGGCCGCCGCGACGGTCTTCATCAGGTGCTGCGCCACCAGCGAGTCCACCGTCGGCACCCCGGTGATGTCGAGGATCGCGAACCGGGCGTGCTGCTCGACCACCGAGTTCAGCAGCGTCTCCATCACCACCTGGCTGCGGGCGCTGTCCAGCGTGCCGATGAGCGGGACCGCCACGATCCCGTCCCACAGCTTGATCACCGGCGTGGCGACCTCCATCAGCTGCAGCCGCTGCCGGTCGATGAGCGCCTGCCCCTCCGTCACCGCCGTCTGCATGGCGACCAGCCGCAGCGTCCCCATCAGCCGGCTCAGCGCGATCGAGCAGGTCCGCACCCGCTCCGGGTCCGCCTGCTCCAGATCCGCGACCAGCAGGTTCTCGGCCGGCGGCCACAGGGCCGACAGCTCGCTCGACACCTGCGTCGAGGACAGTCCCGCACGGGAGCGCGCCGCGCCCATCCGGGCGAGCTGTTCCCGCACCCCGCTGAACCCCGCCGCGTCCGGGTCCTCGACCCGGCCGGTGTCCGCGACCTCGGCCAGGGCGTCCACGACCGCCCGGCCCGCCTCCACCGCCTCGTCCCGCGAGACGGTGAACACCGTACGGAACAGGGGCTCGTCCGCCCACCGTTGGGCGATCTGCTCCCGTCGGCGCCGCAGGAAGTCCCTGACCTCCTGCGACGGCGCTGCGAGCGCCCCGTCCGCCTCGTGCTCCGGCACCTGATCTCTCCTTGTCGTCATGACGTCCCACCGCGTCCGCGGCCCGGCGGCGGCCGGCCGCACACGGCCCCGGCCGTGCTGCGCCCGACGGCCGGACACGGCGTCGCGGTGGCATCGTGCCGGGTGGGGACCCGGCCTCCTTCCCGGACCAGCCTCTCAGGCGCCCGGCTCCTCCTGCCGCGGGGCGCTCTCCCGGATCCCGTCGACGCGCTCCAGCGCCTCCTCCACGCTCTCCGAGACCGGGACGGTGATGCTCACGCCGGTCAGGTCCAGGATGCGGCGCACCGCGGACGTGGGGGAGATGATGTGCACGCTCCCCGGCAGCTCCCGGGCCTCCTGGTAGACGCGCAGGATGATGTTCATGCCGGAGGAGTCCATGAAGGGCACCGCCGACAGGTCGAGCAGGAAGTGGCGCCGGCCGTGGTGCAGCTGGTTCGCCAGATGGTGCTGGAACTCGGTCGCGGTGTCGACGTCCAGGTACCCCTCCACCGTGAGCAGGGCGACGTCCTCGCGGGGCAGGGTCACCTCGACGGACAGGGGGTTCTGGGCAATGGGCACGAGTACCTCCAACAAGTACGGACGTCCGGGGCGGGGGTCACCCCGGGGGCCACTCGGTACGCGCGGCCCCCGGACGGGGGAGTGATCAAGCTCTCGACGGCGACGACCTGCAGGGACGTGTCCCTGTCACCGGGGCCGGAGCCCCTTCGCCGCCTGCCGTCCGCACTCCCTCGCCCACCGGCCGAGTCGCACCGCGCAGCCGCGCGTACCCGCTGATCCCTCTTTCATGCCCACGCGGTCGGCATCGGCCGCGACGGCCCGGCCCGGCTGCCGCCCCGCCCGTGTCACCCCACCCGGATGCCGACGATGCACGTGTCGTCGTCCGTGTCCGACCGGCTGTGCGTGAGCATGCGGTCCAGCTGCTGGTCCAGAGACCTGGGGGCGGTCCCGACCGTGGTGAGGAGCTGGGTCAGGGCCTCCTCCATCGTGCGGTCGCGGCGCTCGATGAGCCCGTCGGTGTACATGAGCAGGGTGTCCTGCGCCGCCAGCGTCACCTCCGCCTCCTCGTAGCGGGCCTCCGCCACCGCGCCCAGCAGCATCCCCCGGACCGTCGGCAGCGGAGCGGCGCCGTCCCCGCGGACCAGCACCGGAGGCAGATGGCCCGCGCGGGCCCAGCGCAGGGTGCGCGCGTCCGGGTCGTACAGCCCGCAGACCGCCGTGGCCGTCACCGCGCCCGTGAGGTGGTGGGCGACGATGTTGAGCCAGGACAGCAGCTGCCCCGGTCCCGCGCCGGTGACGGCCAGCCCGCGCAGCGCGTTGCGCAGGACGACCATGCTGGTCGCGGCCTCGATGCCGTGCCCGGCGACGTCGCCGACGCAGAGCAGCACCAGCCCCGACGGCAGCACCACCGCGTCGTACCAGTCGCCGCCCACCAGCTGCTCGGCCTCCGCCGGCCGGTAGCGCACCGCCACCGACAGGTCCGGCACCCGCAGGGGCGCCTGGGCGGGCGGCATGATGGCCTGCTGCAGCTGCAACGCCAGCCGGTCCCGCTCGCTGGCGTGCTGCTCGGTGTGCGCGAGCTGGTCCCGGGTGGCGGCCAGCGCCACCTCCGTCCAGTGCTGCGCCGAGACGTCCTGGTAGGCGCCGCGCACCGTGAGCACCCGGCCGTCGGTGTCCGTGACCGGCTCGGCGACCACCCGGATGTGCCGGGTCACCCCGTCCGGCCGCTGCAGCCGGAACGCGGCCGAGGCGGGCCGGCCGTGGTGCATCAGGGTCCGCAGGAAACGGCCGATGGGCACCGCGTCGTCCGGGTGGGCGTGCGCGGGAAGGTCCTCCAGCGCCACCGGCAGACTCGACGGCGGACGCCCGTACAGGTCGAACAGCTGGCCGTTCCAGGTGATCTCACCGGTGAGCAGGTTCTCCTCGAACCCGCCGATCCGGCCGAGGCGCTGCGCGTGCTGCAGCAGGCTCGCCAGCCGCGCCGCCTCGTCCTCGATCCGCCAGATGAACAGCACGCTGGAGCCGTGCCGGCTGACGCTGAGGTCCGCGACCGCCGACAGCGGCACCTGGTCGACCAGCGCCGTCAGGTTCGTCCGCCGGGCCCGGAACGGCTCACCCGTGGCGTACACCCGCTCGATCCGCTGGAACAGCCCGCTCTCCCCGGCGGCCAGCGGGTAGGCCTCCAGCAGCAGCACCCCGCTGATCATCGCCCGGGACCGGCCCGCCGGGTCCTGGAAGCGGCCGTTGACGTGCTGGATGCGGAAGTCCACCAGGTTCCCGGCGGCGTCCAGGTGGGGCACCAGCACGAGGGCGGGGTCCTGCAGCCCGTCGGCCAGGTCCATCAGCTCCGCGGCGTCCGGCAGCACCCGCGGCGGGTGGGCCGGGTCGCTCGGCGCCGTGTACGTCTCCAGCGTGTGGGCGCACAGCTCGGCCAGCGCCTCGACCTGACGCACTATCTGCGGCGGCTGCTCGGGCAGCGGCGCGGGCCAGGCGATCTCCAGCACCCCGTGGATCCGTCCGCCCGTGCCCGCCGGCACCGCCGCCCTGCCCCCGTCGGGGTGCTGGTGGCGGCCGACGCTGGGCAGTCCCGTGTCGGACAGCGAGGTGATCCACAGCCCGTCGCGCTCGGTGAGCCCCCGCCGGGCCACCGTCGCCACGTCCGGCGGTACGTAGCGCCAGCGGGCCGCCTCCGCCGGGGAGAAACCGGCGCTGCCCGCCAGCGTCAGCGAGCCGTCGAAGCCCGCCGCCCAGACGGCCACGGCCGTCGCGCCGATCGGCTGCAGGGCGTGCTGGAGCAGGGACTCGGCGACGGCCTGGGTGTCGTCGGCCGCCAGCACCCCGCTCTCGGCCGCCCGCAGCCGGACGGCGGCCGCCGCCTCGCTCTCGGCCTCCTCGGCCGCCCGGGTGGCGGCCAGGAACGCGTTCGTCACCTCCGACATCCGGTCCCGCGCCGCCTGGTTGATGACCTCGACGGCGAACTCCAGCGGGGTCGTCCCGGCCTGCTCGGTCAGCTCGGCGAGCTGGCGGGCCGCCTGCGTCGGCCCGCACTGCAGGCGCTCGACGAGGATGCCCTTGGCCAGTTCGAGCAGGGCCCGCCCCTCGGCCTCCGCCTGCGCGGCCCGCACCTCGCGGCTGAGCCGGTCCACGGTCGCCGCGAGACGGCCCACGGGGGAGTCCGCGGCGACGCCGGCGGGCCCGGCCGACGTCGCGGACGCCGGGAGGGCGGACGGCGGCCCCGCCTCCTCGTGCTGCGGCGGGCTCGGCCGGTCGGTGGTGCTCACGGTGCGGATGCTCCTCGGTTGCGGGGACCTGGGGCGCGACGGCACGGACGGGGCCGGGTGCCCGTCCCGGTGGACGGGACGAACCCGGCGGCCGTGCGGTTGCCGCTCACGAGGGCAGCCAGTGCCGGACGCACGCCATCAGGGCCTGCGTGTCGACCGGCTTGGTCACGTAGTCGCTGGCCCCGGAGGCGAGGCTCTTCTCCCGGTCGCCCGGCATCGCCTTCGCCGTCACCGCGATGATCGGCAGCTCCGCGTACTGCGGCATCGCCCGGATCTCGGCCGTCGCCGTGTACCCGTCCATCTCGGGCATCATCACGTCCATCAGGACCAGCGCCACGTCCGGGTGGGCGAGCAGCGTCTCGATGCCCCGGCGCCCGTTCTCCGCGTGCAGGACCCGGAAGCCGTGCAGCTCCAGGATCCCGCTGAGCGCGAACAGGTTGCGCGCGTCGTCGTCGACGACCAGGACCGTGCGGCCCGCGTGGGAGACGTCCGGCACCGGCTCCGGTGCCCGCCGCTGCGGATCGTCCGGCCGCACCAGCGAGAGCACGTCACCCGGCTCCTCGGCGGACAGGTGCAGCGCGATCCGCTCCCGCAGCTCGTCCAGGCTGGAGAGGAACTCCAGCGCGGTGCCCGAGGACCGCGAGCGCAGCGTCTCCTCCACGGCGGTGTCCGCCCGCTGCCCGCTGTGCACCAGCACCGGCACGGCGGCCAGCGCGGCGTCGCCCCGCAGCGCCTGGAGGAACCGCGCCGCCTCGCCCTCCATGCCCAGCTCCAGCACCACGCAGTGGCACGGCTCGGCCGCCAGGGCGCCGGCCGCCTCCTGGGCGCCGACGGCGGTGATGATGTCGACCACGGGCCGGTTCGCGCCGTGGCCGCGGGCGCTGGTGACGTCCTGGACGACGCTCTCCGCGACCAGCGTGAGCAGGCCGCGCGGACGCTCCTCCACCACCAGCAGCCGCCGCGGACGCCGGCCG
>NZ_JAAGMD010000706.1 GCF_010548465.1 Streptomyces sp. SID14436
CGCCACAGGGCCAGGGCGTCGTCGAGGAGCGTCCCCGCCTTGGCCGGGTCGCCGTCGGCGAGGGCGGCCGTGCCCTCCGCGGCCAGCCGCTCGAACCGGTGCAGGTCGACGTCGTCGGGGGCGGCGGTGAGCCGGTAGCCGCCGTCGGCGGACGCCACGGTGTCCGCGCCGAGGGTCCTGCGCAGCCGCCCGACCAGCGCCTGGAGCGCGCCGGTCGCGTCGGCGGGCGGGTCGCCGTCCCACACCTCGTCGACGAGTGTGCCCACCGGGACGGTGCGGCCGGCCCGCAGGGCCAGGACGGTCAGCAGGGCGCGCAGCCGGGCCCCGCCGACCGGGACGACGGTGCCGTCGGCGTGGAGTGCCTGGGTGGTGCCGAGGATGCGGTAGCGCACGGGGTTCATTGTCTCCGGTGGACCGGGGCACCGGCGCGGAGCCCCCGCCCCACCCTTCACGGAACCGGCGGGCGGCGCGAGGCGTTTTCCCGGTTGCGGGGTACGGTCGGGCTTCGTGCGCCCGGGCGGGGCGGCGTGTACGGCCCGTGCGGGGTGCGTGGGTGGCGCGCGGCGCGTGTGTGTGCGTCTGCGTCGCCGGGGGCAGCCTGGCAGGCGGTGCCGCCGCCCGTCGTCCGCCTCCGCCCGTCATTCCTACGTCGATCCGTCCGTCCGCCGGTCCGGCCAGTCCAGGGAGATCCATGACCGCCACCAGCATCCGCCCCCGTGACCGGCGGATCAGCCCCGTGTTCCTGGGGATCCTGGCCGTGACCGCGGTGACGGGCTGGGCCACCTGGACCGGGTTCGCCGAACAGCCGGGCATCGCCGTGTTCCTGTTCGTGACGGCCGCCTGGATCGTCTCGCTGTGCCTGCACGAGTACGCGCACGCCCGCACCGCCCTGCACAGCGGCGACATCTCGATCGCCGCGAAGGGCTATCTCACGCTGAACCCGGTGAAGTACACGCACGCCCTGCTGAGCATCGTGCTCCCGGTGGTGTTCGTGATCATGGGCGGTATCGGTCTGCCCGGCGGGGCGGTGTTCATCGAGCGCGGGCGGATCCGGGGGCGCTGGCGGCACAGTCTGATCTCGGCGGTCGGGCCGCTGACGAACGTGCTGTTCGCGCTGGCCTGCACGGCGCCGTTCTGGCTGGACGCGCTGGACGGGGTCCCGGCCGACTTCCGGTTCGCGCTCGCGTTCCTGGCGTTGTTGCAGGTCACGGCCGCGATCCTGAACTTCCTGCCGGTGCCGGGCCTGGACGGCTACGGCGTGATCGAGCCGTGGCTGTCGCACGGCGTGCGCCGGCAGGTGGAGCCGTTCGCGCCGTTCGGCCTGCTGTTCGTGTTCGCTCTGTTGTGGCTGCCAGCCCTGAACGGCGTGTTCTTCGACGCCGTGGACGCGATCCTGTCGGCGCTGGGCGTCGGTGACCTGGAGACGTACTGCGGGCAGAACCTCTACCGCTTCTGGCAGGAGACGAACACGTTCTGTTCCGTCAGCCGGTGACGGGGCCGTCCTTCCGGGCGGCGCGGCCGCGCTTCAGGTAGTACCAGGCCATGTTGGACGACAGGCCCATGAGCAGCACCCACACCACGCCCACGAAGACGCCGCCGCGCACGAAGGAGACGACGGCCGCGACGGTGGCGAGCACACAGACGGCGAGGGCGTAGAGGGCGAGACGGGGCATGGGGTGGGCTCCTGTCGGGGGACACTGCGGTTGGTTCACAGGCGCTGCCTGCACCGTCCAGTGTCCCCCATCGGGTCACACGTCGGTGACGCGGAGCCCGGCGTGTGCCTTGTAGCGCCGGTTGACGGAGATCAGGTTGGCGACCAGCGACTCGACCTGGTGGGCGTTGCGCAGCCGCCCGGCGTAGATGCCCCGCATGCCGGGGATGCGGCCGGCCAGCGCCTGGACGATCTCCACGTCGGCGCGGACCTCGCCGAGCACCATCACGTCGGTGTCGATGGAGTCGATCTCCGGGTCCTGGAGCAGCACGGCCGACAGGTGGTGGAAGGCGGCGGTGACGCGGGCGTCGGGGAGCAGTGCGGCGGCCTGCTCGGCGGCGCTGCCCTCCTCCGGCTTCAGCGCGTAGGCGCCCTTCTTGTCGAAGCCGAGCGGGTTGACGCAGTCGACGATCAGCTTTCCGGCGAGTTCCTCGCGGAGCGACTCGAGCGTCTTGCCGTGGCCGTCCCAGGGCACGGCGACGATCACGATGTCGCTGCGGCGGGCCGTCTCGGCGTTGTCGGCGCCCTCGACGCCGTGCCCGAGCTCCTCGGCGGCGGCGCGGGCGCGCTCGGCGGCCCGGGAGCCGATGATCACCTTCTGGCCGGCCTTGGCGAGGCGGAAGGCGAGGCCCTTGCCCTGCGGCCCGGTGCCGCCGAGCACGCCGACGACGAGCCCGGAGACGTCGGGCAGGTCCCAGGGGTCCTTGGCGGGGGCCTTCGCGGTGCCCCCGGCGGGCTGCTGTGCGCTGTCGGTAGAGGTCATGGGGCCGACTCTACGTCCGTGGCGGTGCCGTATCCGGTGCACGTGAGCGCCGTCACGGGCGGGTCGGGCGGAACCGGCCCGGCATGCCCGGGTCGGGTGAACCGGGGCCGAACGCCGGGCGGCGGCGGCCGGGTTGGAGCAGGATGCGGTCGCATGGATGCGGTACGGGTCGCGCTGCTGCGGGAAGTGCTCGCCGGGACCGAGTGGCTGGGCGCCACCCGGCGGTTCGCCGGGGTGCTGCGGGGGGCGGTGGTGTCCCACGGGGGCGGGCTGCTGCTGGTGGGCACGCGGGCCTACGAGCCGTGGCACCTGGCGGCGCACCTGGTGGACGAGGCGGCCTGGTCGGGCACCCCGGAGCTGGCGCCGACGCTGGTGCGGCACGGGGCGCGGCCCTCGGATCCGGCGCATCTGGCGGTGGGTCCGGGGCGGCTGTCGGCGGCCCGGCGGGGCGAGACGGTGCTGGTGGTGGCGCCGGGCGAGCCGGGCGCGGTGCTGCTGGAGCGGGTGTCCGACGCCCGGCGGGCCGGGGCGACGGTGCTGGCGCTGGGGCCGGGCGACGGCGAGCTGCCGGGGACCGCGCACGAGACGCTGGCCGTGCCCGACGGTTCCGAGCTGGACCTGGACACCGTGCAGCACCTGGTGAGCGCCGCGGCCGGGGAGAACGCCCTGCCCGCACCGCGCGGGCGGCACCGGTTCCGCGACCGGCTGTCGCGGCTGGCGGACCTGCTGACGGCTCCCCCGCCGTCACGCTGGTGACGTGACGGCGGGAGGCCCGTCACCGCGGCACGGACCGTCCGCGGCCAGGACGGCGCTCCCCGGACCCCCCCCCGCCCGTCCCGCCAGTCCCGCCCGTCTCATCGCCCCAGTGGGCTCACTCGTCGTCGCGCTCGCGCTCCGGGTCGTCGTGCCACCGCGGGTCGTTCTCCCACTGGAGGTTGCGCTCGCGGGCGGTCTCCATCGCCCGCTCGGCCTCCGCCGGGCTGGTGTACGGACCGAAGCGGTTCTTGCCGGGGCAGTCGGGGCCCTCCTCGACCTTCATGTGTTCCAGGCAGTAGTACCACTCGCCCGGTTTTCCGGCGGTCCGCTTCTTGAACAGGGGCATGACCGGCTCCTTTCGCCTCGGAAGATGGTCCCCCGTCGGGGCTGAATTAGACTCGCCGGCATGTCTGGCCAGTCGCTGCTCGTCCCGGGGGAGCTGTCCCCCACCCGTTCCGTACCCGGAAACATCCGTCGTCCGGAGTACGTCGGCAAGCCCGCTCCCACTCCGTACACCGGGCCGGAGGTGCAGACGCCCGAGACGGTCGAGGCGATGCGGACCGCCGGGCGGATCGCCGCGCAGGCCATGGCGGAGGCGGCCCGGCACATCGCGCCGGGCGTCACCACGGACGAGCTGGACCGGGTGGCGCACGAGTTCCTGTGCGACCACGGCGCCTACCCGTCCACGCTGGGCTACCGCGGTTTCCCCAAGTCGCTGTGCACTTCGGTCAACGAGGTGATCTGCCACGGCATCCCCGACTCGACGGTGCTGCGCGACGGCGACATCGTGAACCTGGACGTCACCGCGTACATCGGCGGGGTGCACGGCGACAACAACGCCACGTACCTGGTGGGTGACGTCGACGAGGAGAGCCGGCTGCTGGTCGAGCGCACCCGGGAGGCGCTGAACCGGGCGATCAAGGCGGTGAAGCCGGGCCGGCAGATCAACATCATCGGCCGGGTGATCGAGTCCTACGCCAAGCGGTTCGGCTACGGCGTGGTGCGGGACTTCACCGGGCACGGCATCAACACCGCGTTCCACTCGGGCCTGATCGTCCCGCACTACGACAGCCCGCACGCGACGACGGTCATGCAGCCGGGGATGACGTTCACCATCGAGCCGATGCTGACGCTGGGGACCCACGAGTACGACCTGTGGGACGACGGCTGGACGGTCGTGACCAAGGACCGCAAGCGCACCGCGCAGTTCGAGCACACGCTGGTGGTGACGGACTCGGGCGCGGACGTCCTCACGCTGCCGTAGCCGCTGCGGCGTCTCCGTTCTCCCGTGGCCCGCCCTCTTCGGAGGGCGGGCTTCTTTCGTGCGCGGGCGGGGTAGGAAGTCATCGGCGGAGGATGCCGACAGGTTGTCGGCAAGGTATTGACTTAGGTAAGCCTAACCATAGAAGATCGGGACTCATGGACTCCTTCTCGACCCTGATCCGCACCGCGTCGCACGAGCAGCACGTGGAGGCGGAGACCTCGACGTTCATGAGCGACCTGCTGGGCGGCCGCCTGGGCGTGGACGCGTACGCGCGCTACACGGAACAGCTCTGGTTCGTCTACGAGGCTCTGGAGTCCGGCGCCACCCGGCTGGCGTCGGACCCGGTGGCCGGACCCTTCATCCGCCCCGAGCTGCTGCGCCTGCCGTCGCTGGAGCGGGACCTGGCCCACCTGCGCGGCCCCGACTGGCGTACCGGGCTCCGGGCGCTGCCCGCCACCCGGGCCTACGCGGAGCGCGTCGCCGGCTGCGTCCGGGACTGGCCGGCGGGTTACGTCGCCCACCACTACACGCGCTACCTGGGCGACCTGTCCGGCGGCCAGATCATCCGCGACAAGGCGGAGAAGACCTGGGGCTTCACGAAGAAGGGCGACGGGGTCCGGTTCTACGTCTTCGAGGAGATCGGCAACCCGGCCGCGTTCAAGCGGTCCTACCGCGAGCTGCTGGACGCGGTGCCGGTGGACGACCTGGAGAAGCAGCGCATCGTCAGCGAGTGCAAGCGCGCCTTCGCGCTGAACACCGACGTGTTCCGGGCCCTGGGCGAGGAGTTCCCGCTGTCGGCCTGAGCAGGGCCGGTCGGCGCCGCCGGGACGCGTCCGGGCCCCCGGCGCACCTGGCGCGGGGGGCCCGGACGGTGGGGCGCGGGACTACGGACTAGCCGTGGCAGTTCGCGCCGCCCCACTCGATCTCGGCGGTGTCCGTCTCGATCTCGCCGAAGTACGGGCTGCACGTGGCGTGGTCGCCGCCGGAGCGGTGGTGGTCGGACGCCTGCGCCGTGGCCACGGCACCGGAGGTCAGCGCGGCGGTCAGGACGGCCACGGCCAGGGCGGATCGGATGCGCATGGGATTCCTCTCGGGAGGGTGACTGATCACGCCCAGAGGTCCCCCTTCGCCGGGCCCCACACACACGGTTCCACCCGGACGGACGCGCGCGGATGCGCTGGTCAGCGCTGCGCGTACACCCGTCAGCGTTCCAGGTACACCCGTCCGCCGATCTCGGTCCACCCGTGCGGCTGCGGAGCGGTGAGGATCTGCGAGCCCGCCCCCTGGGTGATGTTCAGGGCGCGGCCCAGGTGCTCGGTGAGCAGCAGCGCCGCCGCGCCCGTCGCCTCGTCCTCCCGGGTCTCCCCGGTCTCCCCGTCGCCGCCGTCGCCGTCGCCGCCGTCGCCGTCCCGGCGGGCGAAGGCGCGGGCCCGGACCCGGCCGCCCGGCTCGTCCTCCCAGGCCCAGGCGTACCGGGGCGGCTCGCCCTCCCGCATCGACGGCACCGCCAGGCCGTCCACCTCGGCGGCGGACGCGTACTGCTGCAGCGTGTGCCGCGGCACCCAGTCGGCCCGCGCCTCGATCCAGCAGAACTCGCCGTCCTGCCGCGCGCCCATCACCCCCGCGTCGGTGGTGAGTTCGGGCACGTCGAGCAGCCAGGCCGCGCCGACGCAGGGGTGGCCGGCGAACGCCGGGTGCCGGGCCGGGGTGCGGATGTCGATCGCCCCGCGCTCGGGGTCGTCGACGAACACGGTCGCGCCGAAGCCGAGTTTCGCGGCCAGCGCCTGCCGCTCGCCGTCCTCCGGCAGCACCGATCCGTCGCGCACCACCCCGAGTTCGTTGCCGTAGCCACCACGGGGCCCGCAGAAGACACGCAGCACGTCGTAGTCAGTCACGCGACGCATTCAAGCACCGTCACCCGCCCGCCCGGCCCCGGTCCGGGGGCCCGCGCGGCCGGAACGGCGGAAGGGGTGCCCCGGGACGGAACCGGGGCACCCCTTCACTTCGTACCCGCGCGGGCTACTCGGCCGCGGGGCGGCGCCTGCGCACCGCGAGGACCACGCCCGCGCCCGCCGCGACGG
>NZ_JAAGMD010000732.1 GCF_010548465.1 Streptomyces sp. SID14436
GCCCGCGACGCCCCGCGCCCCGGATCCGCGCCCCCGGCGCCTGACCCGCGCCCGCGACGCCTGACCCCGCGCCCCCCACCTGTGGTGTCACCCGAATGGCGGCCTCCGGTGGACAGGCGGACGATGGAGTGATGGGGCCCGGCCCCGCCGGTGCCGTCGTGTCGACGGAGGCCGGACCCGGCCGCTTCAGCGACGGCCGGAAGGAGAAGGGTCATGATGGAGGTCAAGACGCTGGACAAGCCGGACGAGCGGCGCGACTTTCCGCGCGGCCACCTCGAAGCCGTGCACCTGACGGGCCTGGACTTCGCCGTGGCCACCTTCGAGCCGGGATGGCGATGGTCCGAGTCGGTCGGCCCCATCGCGGGCACCGACAGCTGCATGGTCCACCACAACGGCTTCGTCGTTCAGGGCCGTATGCACATCCGGATGGACGACGGCGCCGAGGGCGAGGTGGGCCCCGGCGACGTCTTCGTCTGCCCGCCCGGACACGACGCGTGGGTGGTCGGCGACGAGCAGGTGGTCGTGCACGACTTCGCGGGCGCCATGGCGCAGACGTACGCGAAGGCCGACTGAGGTCCGGCCCCGCGTGACCCGGTCCGGGGAGCGGACGCCCCGGCCGAGCCCGCGGGGCCGACGCCGTCCGCGGCGCCCGGCGGGAGGAGCCCCGCCCGGGGTGTTCGTGGGCGTCCCGCGGCAGCCCGGAGGGGGTGGGAGCCCGGTGCGGCCGGGACCGCTCCCGGGCCCGATGCCGACAACTCCCGAGGCTCCCGAGGAGGGCAGCCATGACGAACGTGATGGACACGACCCAGGCCGACCGTGCGCTGAAGGCGAAGCACCGGGCGATGTGGGCCCAGGGCGACTACCCGGCGGTGGCCGCCGAACTCATCCCCGGACTCGGGGCAGTGCTGGTGGAGGCGTGCGGCGTCGGCCCGGGCGACCGGGTGCTCGACGTCGCAGCCGGCACCGGCAACGCCGCGATCCCCGCCGCCCTGGCGGGCGCCGAGGTGGTGGCGTCCGACCTGACGCCCGAACTGCTCGAGACCGGGCGCCGGCTGGCGGAGGACCGGGGCGCGCGGCTGAGCTGGGAGACCGCCGACGCCGAGGCGCTGCCCTACGAGGACGCCTCCTTCGACACCGTCCTGTCCTGCGTCGGCGTCATGTTCGCCCCGCACCACCGGGCCGCCGCCGACGAACTGCTGCGGGTCTGCCGGCCCGGCGGCACCATCGGCCTGGTGAGCTGGACACCCGAGGGGTTCATCGGCCGGATGCTGGCCACGCTCAAGCCGTACGCCCCGCCGCCCCCGCCCGGCGCGCAGCCGCCTCCGCTGTGGGGCGACGAGAACCACGTCCGTGAGCTGCTGGGCGACCGGATCAGCGACGTGACGGCCGAACGCCGCACGGTCGTGGTGGACCGGCTGGCCTCGCCCGAGGAGTTCCGGGACTTCTTCAAGACCCGCTACGGGCCGGTGATGAGCGTCTACGCGTCCCTCGCCGGTGATCCCGACCGGACCGCCGCCCTGGACCGCGACCTGGCCGACCTGGGCCGCCGGCACGACCGCGGCGGCGAGGGCGAGGGGACGGTACTGGACTGGGAGTACCTGCTGTTCACGGCCCGCAGGACCGCCTGAGCACCCGGCCCCCGCAGGACCGTCCGAGCCGAGTGCCCGGCGGAGTGACCGGCCCGCCGTACCGGCCGGGCACGCGGCCGGTGCGACCGGCGGCTCCGGCACCCGGCGCCGCCGGTCACACCGGCAGCAGCCGTCCCACCAGGTCGCTCAGCCGGCGGACACTGCGGCACTCGTGCATCTCGACCAGGGAGGCGTACTCCGGGGCGGCCGAGTCACCGGTGCCCCACAGGGTGCGCGGCTCGGGGTTGAGCCAGTGCACCCGCCGGGCCCGCCGGACCAGTTCGCGGACGGCCGGGAGGTTCGGGTCGGCCATGTTGGTGCGGGCGTCACCCAGGACGAACACGGTGGTGCGGGCGCCGACGGCGTCGGCGTACCGGTCGGTGAACTCGCCGAGCGCCGTGCCGTAGTCGCTGCTGCCGTGCCAGCCGGTGAGGGCCGCCTCGTCGCGGATGCGCAGCCCCAGCCCCTCCGGGTCGGCGGCGCCGCGCACCAGCAGGCCGGTCACCTCGTCGGTCCGGTTGACGAAGGCGAACACGCGGACCTTGGAGAACTCGTCGTGCAGCGCCTGCACCAGCAGCATCGTGAAGTCGGAGAAGCCGGAGACCGACCCCGACACGTCGCACAGCAGCACCAGTTCGGGCCGGGCCGGCCGCCGCCGGCGCAGCACGGGACGCATCGGCACCCCGCCGGTGGACAGCGATCCGCGCAGCGTCCGGCGCAGATCGACGGTGCCGCGCGAGGCCCGGCGGCGCCGGGCGGCCAGCCGTGTGGCCAGCTTCCGGGCCAAGGGCCGTACCGTCCTGCGCAGTTCGGCCAGCTGGTCCTTCCTGGCGAACAGGAAGTCGACCCGGTCGGCGGCCGGGGGCACCGCGCGCCGCGCGATCTCGTCCCGGCCCCGCCGTTCCGCGGCCCGGCGCCGCGCCTCGGCGGTCACCATCCGGCGGAACTCCTCGATCCGGCGGCGGATCTCGTCCTCCAGCAGCCGGTCGCCGAACCCCGTGCCGCCGCCCCGTGCCCGCACCTCGTCGCGCACCCGCGCCAGCAGGGTCTGCGGGCGCAGCCGGTCCAGCGTCTGGTACGACGACCAGCCGTCCGCCCCCGGGGAACCCCCGTAGCCGCCGAAGCCGTCGACGGCCTCCGCCGCCAGCCGGCCCATCAGCGCGGTGTCGTCGTCGGCGAGCGCGGCGGCCAGCCGGTCCCTGAGGGCGTCCCGGTCGGCCGGGCCGCCGCCGGGCGCGCCGACACCGCGCGGGAAGTACAGGTCGAAGACCGCGTCGAACACCGGCCGTTGACCCGTGTGGTGCAGCAGCGTCGCCGCCAGTCCCTCCCGCAGCTGCTCCCGGCCGGCGAGCCCGAGGGCCTCCACCGCGCGCGCCGCGTCCACCGTCTCGCCGGTGCCGACGCGGACACCGTGCGAGCGGAGCGCGGCGGCCAGGCCGGTCAGGCGCTCCGTGAGCCCGGAGTCCGAGGAGGTGTTCACACGGCGTCCAGGTCCAGCTTGGCCGCCGCCTTCTGCACGTCGTCCTGGTGCTTGAGGACCACACCCAGACTGTCCCGGACGACCGTCTCGTCGAGGGTGCCGGCGCCCAGCGCCAGCAGGGTGCGGGCCCAGTCCACGGTCTCGGCGACCGACGGTGCCTTGCGCAGGTCCATGGCGCGCAGCGCCCCCACCACCCGGACGACGGACTCGGCCAGCGCCGCGTCCAGACCGGGCACCCGGAGGCGGACGATCCGCCGTTCCAGTTCCGGCTCGGGGAAGCCGATGTGCAGGAACAGGCAGCGGCGGCGCAGCGCCTCGGACAGTTCACGGGTGGCGTTGGAGGTGAGGACGACGAAGGGCCGGCGGGTGGCGGTGACGGTCCCCAGCTCGGGCACGGTGACCTGGAAGTCGCTGAGCACCTCCAGCAGCAGGCCCTCCACCTCGACGTCCGCCTTGTCCGTCTCGTCGATGAGCAGCACCTTGGGGTCGTCCCCGCGGATCGCGGTCAGCAGCGGGCGGGGGAGGAGGAACTCCTCGCTGAAGATGTCCGTGCGCGCCTCGTCCCAGCCCTCGCCCTGCCCGGCGCTGATGCGCAGCAGCTGCTTGGCGTGGTTCCACTCGTACAGCGCGCGGGCCTCGTCGACGCCCTCGTAGCACTGCAGGCGCACCAGCCGGGCGTCGCCGGCCCGGGCGACGGCCTTGGCGAGCTCGGTCTTGCCGACCCCGGCGGGGCCCTCCACCAGCAGCGGCTTGCCCAGGCGGTCGGCGAGGAAGACGGTGGTGGCGACCGCGGGCGAGGCGAGGTATCCGGCCTCGGCGAGGCGCGCGGAGACGTCGTCGACGGAAGTGAACAACGCGAGGACCTCCGGCTGGGCGGGAACGGCGGCGTCGGCACCCGCGAGGGCGCCCGGACCTATCCAAGCGCTTGCTCACCGTTCTGTCACGGGGTCTCCCGGGGTCTCCCGTCCGCACCCGGTGACCGGACGGGCCGCAGCGGGCTCAGCCGCCCGCCAGCACGACCTCCAGGGTGCGCGGCCCGTGCACCCCCTCCACCCGGTCCAGCTCGATGTCGCTGGTCGCCGAGGGACCGGAGATCCAGGTCAGCGGCCGGGCCGGGTCGAGCCGCTCCAGGGCCCGCGGGACGGAGGCGACGACCTGCCCGGGGACCCGCACGACGCAGATGTGGTGGTCGGGCACCAGGGTGATCCGGCGCCGCCCCTGGTCGGGGGAGCCGTCCAGCACGATCGTGCCGGTCTCGGCGACGGCGACCGCGCAGCCGGTCACCACGCTGTCGGCCCGGTCCAGTTCCCGGGCGGTGCTCTCCGCCCGGTCCGCCACCCGGGCCACCCCGGACGCCGCGAGCCAGCGCTCGTCCAGCCCGGGCGGCACCAGCACCGACCGCGCCCCGCGCGCCGCGAGCAGTCCCGCGACGACCCCGGGCAGCGCGTCGGCGGC
>NZ_JAAGMD010000748.1 GCF_010548465.1 Streptomyces sp. SID14436
TGGAGGACTGGGCCGAGCGGCCCTCGGGCCGGGTCTTCGTGCACCTCGTGACGCCCCCGGAGTGGCGGCGCATCACCGGTGAGGCACCGCCGCCGTCCCCGGTGGACCGGGCCGCCTACACCCGGGCGGGCCTGCCCTGGTTCGACTACTACGACGACGACGCCCAGGACCTGGCCCCGACGGTCACCCTGGAGGGGGTGAAGCCGGTGGGCGACTGGCTCGGCGACGACCACGAGCCCTGGCAGCCCCCCGCCGGCCACCAGGTCCACAAGCTGGGCGACGCCCCGGGGGCACCGGTTTAGGACGGCGACTGGTAACCGGGGGGCGCGGCGGAACGGCTCCCGCGCGAGCGGTGCGGCGGCCCGCGCGGCGGTGCTCGGCCTCCGTCGCGGGCTGCACGCGCCCGCCCCTCGCGGGGCCGGAGGCGCCGTCGACCGACACGACGAGCGGCATCCGCGGTGAGCCTGCCCGGGCCCGGATGGCGGCTACTCGGCCCTCGCCGCGCGGTGCGCACCGGCACGGGACCCGGCAGGCCGCCGTCGCACCGCCTCGGACGCTGCGCCCGTGCTTCCTCAGTGCGGGCGCCTCCCGAAGCGCGGGCCCCCTCCTCCTCACGCCTCGCGGTCGGTGCGGTGGCGTTGGAGGGGGCGGGGGCAGGAGGCCGCGGCTGCCTGGGAGAGCAGGACGTGCATGCGTTCGGTGAGTTCGGCGACGTCGTCGGCCGGGGCGTGGAAGGGCAGGCGCACGTCGCCGTCCGAGCGCACCCGTTCGACGCGCAGCGTCAGCCCGTGGCGGTCGACGGCGAGCGGCTGGACGCGGACGGCGCCGTGCAGACCGGCCGGGTCGACCAGCCGGGTCAGGCGTTCGACCGCGTCGGGATGGCAGTCGGCGAGGTGGGTGAGCAGCCTGGCCTCGGCGGTGGCGAGCGGGTCGGGGGCGGCGTCGGCGAATTCCGCCGGGTCCACGACGACGGCCCCGGAGCGCTGCCGCAGGACGACCCGGGTGGGCTGGAAGGCGAGCCGGTCCTCCTCCGCGGAGAACCGGCCGGCGAGCCACAGCCGGGCGCGGATCCGGCCGCGGACCGGGACGGGCGCCACGTCGGCGAACTCCAGGACGGCGGACGGCTCGCCCCGGGGCGCGCAGACGGCCGCGGCGAGCAGGACACCGTCCTCGGGCGCCCGCAGCAGCACCCGTCCGTCGTCGGTCACGCTGTGCGCGCCGACGAACTCCTCCCGGGCGGCCTCCGCGGTCACCGTGCAGGACCACGCGGCGGCGAGCACCGAGCGGGCCCGCTGGGCCGCGCCGGGAGCGGCCGTCCAGCCGTGCGTGTCGTCACCCATCCTCGAACCTCCTCTTAGGTAAGCCTTGCCTAACCTACCCAAGATCGAGGGGTGCGCCAACCACATCGCACGATCCTCACAGGAACCTTTCAGGCAGTGCGTCGGGGAGTCAGGGAGTGAGCACACCGAGCAGCGCCCGGGCGCACAACTCCTGCACCTGCTGACGGCTCAGCTCCGAGCCGCGCAGCCACTCCAGGCACACCGCCGTGGTGAAGGCGAGCCAGCCGCGCACGGCCAGCCGCGTCTCGGGGCGCCGCTGGAGCAGCGGGCCGAACTCCGGGTCCGCGGCGAGGGCGGCCAGGATCTGCCGTTCCTGCGCGGCCAGGGCCCGCTGGTAGACCCGGCGTACGGCCACGTCCCCCGCCGCGTCCGCCCGGTGGAAGGCGCGGTAGCCGTGCGCGTGCTCCCGGACGTACTCCAGGTACGTACCGAGTCCGGCGGCGAGCTGCTCGCGGACCGGGACGCCCGGGACCGCCGCCGTCATGCGGAGCATCCGCTCGCTCTCGCGCTCCACCACCGCGGCGAAGAAGTCCCGCTTCGTCGGGAAGTAGTGGTACAGCAGCCCCCGCGAGACACCGGCGATCTCGGCGACCTGCTCGATCCACACCTCGTCGTAGGGGCGGTCGGAGAACAGCCGCGCGCCGACCGACAGAAGCTGCTCGCGGCGCTCCGCGGTGGAGAGCCGGCGGCGGGTGCGCCCAGCCTGGTTCGCGGCCATTCCCGCACTGTACTTGACGCCGGTTCAGCGGCCGGACCAGACTGAACGGCGCTATTGAACTCGCGTACAACACGATCCGGCTCGCACAGCGCGCGTCCACGGCGCTCGCCCGAAGGAGATCGCGTCATGGCGGAGACGACGGACGGCACCCGGCCCCTGCCGAAGGGGTTCCGCAGCGCCGAGCTGGGCTGGCCCGAGCTGCACCGCATCCCGCACCCGCCGTACCGCGTCCCCCTGGCCGGCGACCTCGTCGGCGCGAGCCGCCGCACCCCGCTCCAGGACACCCTGCGCCACGCCCACCGGCTCGGCCCGATCTTCCGGCGCAACGCCTTCGGCAAGGAGTTCGTGTTCACCTGGGGCGCCCGGCTGGTCGCCGACCTGGCCGACGAGTCGCGCTTCGCCAAGCACGTCGGGCTGGGTGTCGCCAACCTGCGGCCGGTGGCCGGCGACGGACTGTTCACCGCGTACAACCACGAACCCAACTGGCAGCTGGCGCACGACGTGCTCGCCCCGGGCTTCCACCGGGAGGCGATGGCCGGCTATCACCCGATGATGCTGGCCGTGGCCGAGCGGCTGACCGCCCACTGGGACCGCGCGGCCGAGCAGGGCCGCACGGTGGACGTGCCCGGGGACATGACGAAGCTGACCCTGGAGACCATCGCCCGGACCGGTTTCGGGCACGACTTCGGCTCCTTCGAGCGGGCCCGCCCGCACCCGTTCGTCACCTCCATGGTCGGCACGCTCACCTACGCCCAGCGCCTGAACAGCGTGCCCGGCCCGCTGGTGCCGCTGCTGCTGCGCCGGGCGAGCCGCCGCAACGCGGCCGACATCGCCCGCCTGAACCGCATCGTCGACGAGGTGGTCCGCACCCGGCGGGCCGAGGGCGGCGGGGACGGCGACCTGCTCGACCGGATGCTCGACACGGCCCACCCCGACACCGGGGAACGGCTGTCGGCCGAGAACGTCCGCCGCCAGGTCATCACCTTCCTGGTCGCGGGACACGAGACGACCTCCGGCGCGCTGTCCTTCGCCCTGCACCACCTCTCCCGGCACCCCGCCGTCGCGGCCCGCGCCCGCGCCGAGGTGGACGCCGTCTGGGGCGCCGAGCGGGCCCCGGCCTACGCGCAGGTGGCCCGGCTGCGCCACGTCCGGCGGATCCTGGACGAGTCGCTGCGGCTGTGGCCGACCGCGCCCGCCTACGCGCGGGAGGCGACCCGGGACACCGTGCTGGCCGGGGAGCATCCGATGCGGCAGGGCGCGTGGACGCTGGTGCTCACGCCGATGCTGCACCGGGACCCCGCGGTGTGGGGCCCGGACGCCGACCGCTTCGACCCGGACCGCTTCGATCCCAAGGCGGTGCGGTCCCGGCCCCCGCACACCTACAAACCGTTCGGGACCGGTGCGCGCGCCTGCATCGGGCGGCAGTTCGCGCTGCACGAGGCGACGCTGGTGCTCGGGCTGCTGCTGCGCCGCTACGACCTGCACCCGGACCCGGACTACCGGCTGCGGGTCACGGAGCGGCTCACCCTGATGCCGGACGGTCTGCGGCTGCGTCCCGAGCGGCGGACCGCTCCCGCCGTCCCCCGGGCCCGGGACGGCGCCGGCGCCCCGTCAGACGGCCGGTGCCCAGTGCGCGGGACGGGTGAGTGACCCCGGCAGCCTCGTACCGGCGCTCCCCCGGGCCGCCTGGACCTGCGGCTGGGTGAGGAAGAAGGCGCCGGTCAGGTCGGCGTCGGTGAGGTCGGTGTCCCGCAGGTCGGCGCCGATCAGGTCGGCGCCCCGCAGGTCGGCCCCGGTGAGGTCGGCGGCGATGAGCAGAGCGCCCCGCAGACTGACCCCGCGCAGGTCGGCCCCCTTGAGGCGGGCGCCCATCAGGTCCGCGCCCCGGCGGTCCTTCCGGCGCCCCCGCACGCCCGCCCGGGTCAGCTCGCTGGCCCGCAGCAGCAGCACGTCGACGGTCCGGCGGTGGGCGCCGACGTCCAGGGCGGCGAGCTCCTCGGGGCTGCCGAGGGCGAGGCGCTCGGTCTCCGCGAGCGCCCGGCGCATGTCGTCGTGGACCGGGCGGGCGGCGGGCAGGGCCAGCGCCTCGGTCAGGTACCACAGCAGTTCGTGCAGCTGCCGCACCACGGGGAACACGTCGAACATCCGGCGGGCCCGCTCCGGTGGGGCGCCCCGCCAGTCCCGGCCGCCGAAGGTGACCTGGGAGACCCGCTGGCCGGCGCCGAAGCAGTCGTAGACGGTGCAGCCGCTGAAGCCCTCCTGGCGGAGCCGGTCGTGGATGCCGCAGCGGTGGTCCGGGCGCAGATGCCCGCACGGGGTCCCGGCCGCCTTGTCCACGGCGAAGTCGGCCGAGGCGGTGAACGGCAGGGCCGCACAGCACAGCCCGAAGCACCGGGCGCAGTCCCCGCGCAGTTCCGGCCGGCCGGCAGCCTGTTCTCGCATGGGCCCCAGCATACGGAGGCGGCGGCCGGCGCCCGGGCGCCGGCCGCGGCTCACCCCTGTCCCGGCGGCACCGCGAGCCGTTCCAGCCGTGCCGGGTCGGCGAGGATGTACATGCCGGTGATGCGCCCGTCGGCGACGGTGACCGACATGACCGACCGGACCGTCCCGTCGTCGTCGACGCTGATCAGGCCGAGCGCGTCGTTGACCAGGACCGTCCGCGCCGCCGCGTTGTACCGGGCGAACAGCAGCGCCGACTCGGCGACCGGCCGCGCACCCCGCAGCGCCTTGGACGCCGCCGCTCCCCGGACCAGGGCGCCCGCGTCGGCACGCAGCACCACGTCCGGGTGGAGCACGGCGACCAGGGCGTCGAAGTCGCCGCCGCGCGAGGCGGCCATGAAGGCGTCGAGGACCTCCTTCTGCCGTCCGGGGTCCGGGTCGGAGGCGGGTTCGGCGTCCCTGACCCGGCGGCGGGCGCGGCTGGCGAGCTGCCGGGTGGCGGCCGGGCTGCGGTCCACGACGGGCGCGATGTCGTCGAACGGCACGGCGAACAGGTCGTGCAGGACGAACGCCAGCCGCTCGTCGGGCGCCAGCCGCTCCAGGACGACGAGCAGGGCCACGCCCACCGAGTCGGCGCGCAGCGCCTGGTGTTCCGGGTCGTCGGGGCCCGGGAGGGGCCGCAGCACCGGGTCGGGCACGAAGGTCTCGTCGATGGGCTGCTCCCGGCGCGCGGTGCGCGAGCGCAGCAGGTCCAGGCAGATGCGGCCGGTCACGGTCGTCAGCCAGCCGCCGAGGTTGGCGATGGTGTCCGGGGCGGCCGTGCGGGCGAGCCGGAGCCAGGTCTCCTGGACGGCGTCCTCCGCCTCGGCCAGGGAGCCGAGCATGCGGTAGGCGACCGCCCGCAGGTGTCCGCGGTGTTCCTCGAAGCGCCGCGCCAGCGCGGTGTCGTCGTCGCGCTCCCGGGGCACCGGGAGCTCCTGGGGCACCGGCGTCACCGGGGGAACACTTCGAAGGCGACCGCGGGACGGTCGCCGTCGCCGAACCGCTTGCCCGTCTCCCGGGCGAACGGGATCAGGAAGCCGCGGACGTACGTCTCCGGGTCCTCGTCGGTCAGCGCCTCGATGTAGGCGCGGTGTTCGAGCAGAGAGCGCACCGCGCGCTCCATGCCGTCGGCGGCGTCCACGGCGTGCGTCGGTGTCTGCGAGCCGGCGACGGCGACCCAGCGGACCCCGTCCCAGGGTTCGAGGCCCTGCTCGGTCAGTTCGGGGAAGATCCACCGGTTGCCCGCGTCCCCGGCCGCGTCCAGCGTGGCGCGTCCGACGGCCACGTGGTCGGGGGTGTTCCAGTGGGTGCCGCCCCAGGTGTCCCGGTGGTTGAGGGTGATCACCAGCTCGGGGCGGTGGCGGCGGATCGCCGCCGCGATGTCCCGGCGCAGGGCCGGGCCGTACTCGATGGTCCCGTCCCGGTGGTCCAGGAACTCCACCTCCGACACGCCGACCACGCGGGCACTGGCCCGCTGCTCGCGCTCGCGCAGCGGGCCGCAGCGCTCCGGGTCGAGGGTGTCGATGCCGGCCTCGCCGCGGGTGGCCAGCACGTAGGCCACCTCGCGGCCGGCGTCGGTCCAGCAGGCGATCGCCGCCGAGCAGCCGTACTCGAGGTCGTCCGGGTGGGCGACCACGGCGAGGGCGCGCTGCCAGTCGTCGGGCATGGGCTGCAGTTGACTGATCGTCGGCTCGGTCATCTCCGCAGACTAACCCGGACCACCGACAGCGCACGGGGTGCCGTTTTCGGGCGGTTCTCAGACGTCGTCGCGGGCCAGGGCGAGCAGGCGGTCCAGGACGCGCGGGCCGCCGGCCCGGACGCCGTCGTGCTCGAACTCGTCGGTGACCCAGGTGCGCAGGCCGCGGATCGCGCGGGCGGTGGCGAGCGAGTGGGCCGTGTCGACGTACAGGTCGTCGTGGTAGACGGCCGCGGCGACCGGCACCTCGTTGGCGGCGAGGCGGGCCGGGTCGTACAGGGGGGTCCAGTCGGTGCGCGCGGCGAGCAGTCCGGCGGTCTCGCGCAGCGGGCGCAGCGCCGGGTCGCAGTCGAACAGCCAGGGGTGCACGGTCTCCCCGGTGAACAGCAGCGGCTCGTCGCCGGCGAGCGTCTTGGCCGCGTCGAACTGCGGGAACTCCGACCGCACCCGCTCCGCCGACCATGCGGTGGGCCGGTCGTCCTGGGCGTAGATCGACTCGTGGATCAGCGCGTAGAGGGGGTGCCCGGCGTACGACAGCAGCCCCTGGACCTGCTCCTGGAAGGCGTCGGACAGGGCGGGTCCGGAGGGGGTGCGGACGAAGGCGTCCTCCAGCAGGTAGTGCAGGCGGTGGCTGCCGTCGCCGCTGCCCAGCAGGACGCCGAGGCTCTGGAACGCCTCGACGGTGAGCCGGTAGCCGGACGGCAGGACCACGTCGTGGGTGAGGAGGTGGTCCGCGATGCGGCGGGCGCGTTCGACGTCCTGGGGGTAACGGGCGTAGTGGGCGGCGACCTTGCGTTCGGTGCGCGGGTAGGCGGCCCGGTACACGTCGTCGGCGTGGGCGTCCAGGGAGGGCAGTCCGCCGGTGATCAGGGCCTGGTCCAGGCCCTCGGGCGCGATGGAGAGGTAGGTGACCGTGCAGAAGCCACCGAAGGACTGGCCGAGGACGGTCCAGGGGGCGCCGCCGGTGACCTGCGGCCGGATCGCCTCGCAGTCCCGGACGATGGCGTCGCCGCGGAAGCGGGTGAGGTGGGCGGCCTGTTCGGCGGGGCCGCCGCGCAGCGGCAGGGTCTGCCGGTTGACGGGGGTGGAGTTGCCGGTGCCCCGCTGGTCGAGGAGCAGGACGCGGTACTCCTGCAGGGCCCGGCCGAGCCACGCCTGCTTGCCGATGAAACGGTTCGCCCCGAAGCCGGGGCCGCCCTGGAGGTACAACAGCCACGGCAGGTCCCGGCCCACCCGGTCCCGGGCGACGACCTCGCGCGCGAACAGCTCGATCGTCTCCCCCGAGGGGTCGTCGTGGTCGAGGGGCACGGTGAAGCGGTGGTCGGTGAGGACGACGCCGGGCTGACGGTAGCTGACGGTCAAGGGAGCTCCAGGGACGGAGGAATGATCGGTCCGCGGCCCAGTCCAGCACACATTCCTGCGGCCAACGAGCCTGGATCATGACATTCTTGCGGGCGCGGTCAGCGGGTGGCCGGGCCGCAACGGCGGACGTCCTGTCCGCCGGCCCGGCCGTCGCGGGCGGCCCGGGAACCGGCTCGCCGGGGGCCGAGGAGGTCTCCCCCCGGCCCTCCTTCGCGGACTACCCTGCCCAGGGCGCCCGACGACCGATCCACGAGGAGCCGCGATGCGTGTCGCCCTGTTCCTGACCTGCGTCAACGACACGCTGTATCCCGGGACCGGGCGGGCCGTGGTGACGCTGCTGACCCGGCTCGGCGTCGACGTGGACTTCCCGATGGGGCAGACGTGTTGCGGGCAGGCGCACTACAACACCGGCTACCGGCACGAGGCGGAACCGCTGGCGCTGCGGTTCGCCGAGGTGTTCCGGGACTACGAGGCGGTCGTGACGCCGTCCGGGTCGTGCGGGGCGATGGTGCGGGAGCTGTATCCGCGGCTGGGTGAGCGGGCCCGTGCGGAGGGCCGCGGGGACTCCCTCGCGGTGGCGCTGGCGCCGGTGGTGCCCCGGACGTACGAGCTCACCGAGTTCCTGGTGGACGTGCTGGGCGTGACGGACGTCGGCGCCTGGTACCCGCACACCGTCACCTACCACCCGACGTGTCACGGGCTGCGGTCCCTGGGGCTGGGGGAACGGCCCCGGCGGCTGCTGGAGGCGGTGAAGGGGCTGGAGCTGGTCGAGCTGCCGGGGGCCGAGGAGTGCTGCGGGTTCGGCGGCACCTTCGCGCTGAAGAACGCCGACGTGTCGGCGGCGATGGGCGCGGACAAGGTGCGCCACGCCGAGTCCACGGGTGCCGAGGTGCTGTGCGCGGCGGACAACTCCTGTCTGATGCACATCGGCGGCACCATGACCAGGCTGCGGTCCGGGCTGCGGCCGGTGCACCTGGCGGAGATCCTGGCGAGCACGGAGGAGGACCCGGCCGTATGAAGGGGACGTTTCTCGGGATGCCGGCGGCCGCCTCGCCCGGACCGCCCGCCTTTCCGGAGGCCGCGCGGGAGGCCGTGCGCGACGCGCGGCTGCGCGGCAATCTGCGGCATGCCACGCAGACCATCCGCGCCAAGCGTGCGGCGGCCGTCGCGGAGGTGGCGGACTGGGCGGAGCTGCGGGAGGCCGGGCGGCGGATCAAGGACCACACGCTCCGTCACCTCGACCACTACCTGGTGCGGCTGGAGGAGTCGGTCACCGCGGCGGGCGGCACCGTCCACTGGGCCGCCGACGCCGACGAGGCCAACCGGATCGTGACCGGACTCGTGCGGGAGACCGGCGAGCGCGAGGTCGTCAAGGTCAAGTCGATGGCCACCCAGGAGACCGGTCTGAACGAGGCGCTCGAGGCGGCGGGCATCCGCGCCTACGAGACCGATCTGGCGGAGCTGATCGTGCAGTTGGGCCGGGACCGGCCCTCCCACATCCTGGTCCCGGCGATCCACCGCAACCGCGGCGAGATCCGGGAGATCTTCGCCCGCGAGATGGCCGCGTGGGGGCGGCCCGCCCCCGACGGACTGACCGACTCCCCCGCCGAACTCGCCGAGGCCGCCCGGCTGCACCTGCGGGAGAAGTTCCTGCGCGCCAAGGTCGGCATCTCGGGCGCGAACTTCGCGGTCGCGGAGACCGGCACCCTGGTGGTGGTCGAGTCCGAGGGCAACGGGCGGATGTGCCTGACCCTGCCCGAGACGCTGATCTCGGTGGTCGGCATCGAGAAGGTCGTGCCGACCTGGCGGGACCTGGAGGTGTTCCTGCAGACCCTGCCCCGCTCGTCGACCGCCGAGCGCATGAACCCGTACACGTCGATGTGGACGGGCTGTTCGGACGACGACGGCCCGCGCGCCTTCCACCTGGTGCTGCTGGACAACGGCCGCAGCGACACCCTCGCCGACGAGGTGGGCCGCCAGGCGCTGCGCTGCATCCGCTGCTCGGCCTGCCTGAACGTGTGCCCGGTGTACGAGCGGGCCGGCGGCCACGCCTACGGCTCCGTGTACCCGGGCCCGATCGGCGCGATCCTCGGCCCGCAGCTGCGGGGCACTGCGGGCGAGCTCGACGCCTCGCTGCCGTACGCCTCGTCGCTGTGCGGGGCGTGCTACGAGGTCTGCCCGGTCGCCATCGACATCCCCGAGGTGCTGGTGCACCTGCGGGAGCGGGTGGTGCAGGGCGGCACGGCCACCCGGGACGGCAACAAGGTGGTGCTGCGGCCCGCCAAGGGGCACGCGGCGGAACGCGCGGCGATGCGGGCGGCCCGCTGGGCGTTCGGCCGGCCGGGGGTCCTGCGCACCGGGCAGCGCCTCACCTCCCGCACCCGCCGCGTCCATCCGCGCACCCTGCCGGGGCCCGGCCGGGC
>NZ_JAAGMD010000771.1 GCF_010548465.1 Streptomyces sp. SID14436
GTCGTGCGGTGCCCGCCGTCCCGTGCGCGACCCTACGCGGGGGCCCGGCGGCCCCCGTCCCCGGCGCCGGGTGGGATCGGGGCTCCCGGGCCCGTGCGGCCCGCTCACCCGGACGGACCGTCGCGCTGGTGGGGCGGGCGGGGCGGTGGTGCCGTGGGGGCAGGTGTCCGACTCCGGACCGGTCCCCCAGGAGACAGCCCGATGACCCGTGCCCCGGCCGCCCGTGCCGTCCTCGTCTCCGCCCTGTCGGTGACCGCCCTGCTGACGGCGACGGCCTGTTCCGCCGAGGACGGCGCGGCGGCCCGGTCGGCCGCCTCCGCGCCCGCCTCCACTCCGGCCTCCGCCGCATCCCCGGCCGCCGAACAGCCCAGCCCCACCGGCTCGGCGGAGTCGTCCGTGCTGAGCGCGGAGCAGGTGCGGGCCGCGCTCGTCACGGAGACGGACCTGGGGGAGCCGTGGATCCCGACGCGGGGCGCCGCGACCTGGCGGGACGGGCTGCTGAAGGCCACCGCGCAGGACGCCGACTGCCGCCGCCTGCTCGACGCCCTCTACACGGAGGACCTGTTCGGCGACCCGACGGGACCGCACGCCGCGGTGACCCTCGACGACGCCTACAGCGACGCCCAGTTGCGCTACCAGGTGGCCGCGCACCCGTCCGCCGAGGTGGACCGCACCCTGGCCTGGCTGGCTTCGCTGCCCGGGACGTGCGAACGCTTCACGGCGACGACCACGGGGGCGGGCCGGCAGGAGGCGCGGGTGGCGGAACTGCCGCTGCCGGAGGTGGGGGACGCCCGGGCGGCCCTGCGGATCACGCTGTCCGGGCGGACCCCGGACGGGGCGGACAGCCACCTGACCGTGGACCTCGCCGCCGTACGGGTCGGGGAGGAGACCATCACCCTCACCAACGGCGGACTCGGCGAGGTGGCGCCGGAGGTCACGCAGGCGGTGGCGCAGTTCGGCACCGAGCGCCTGACGGAGATCCGGCGGCAGTCCCGCCTGCGGGTGTGACGGCCGGGTTCCGGCGGGTGGTCCGGGTCAGGTCAGGCGGTCGACCGCCTGCTTGGCCTCCAGCAGGTCCGCGCCCGTGGCCTCGCGGTAGACCTTGATCGCCTGGACGGTCCTCCCCTCCCGCACGAGCGCGGTGATCTCCTCCCGTCTCGGCAGCTCCTCGTGCAGCCCCAGGTGGTCCAGCATCCGGTCGAGTTTGCGTTCCACACGGGCCAGCCGGCGGTCGGTGCGGGCGATGCGGCTCTGGAGGCCGGCGGCGCCGAGGATCACCAGGCAGGTCAGCGACAGTATGAGTACGTCCATGGCCGGCAAGCCTACGAAGGCGCCCGCCGGCGACGGGTCGGCGCGCTCAGGGCGACTCGAACCGCCTGCGGTGTGCCACCACGTCACCGGCGACGTCGAGTGCCGTGCGGCCGTGGGCGAAGGCGTCGCCCCGCAGCCGGGCCAGGGCCTCGTCGGCCCCGACGCCCAGCTGGGCCATGATCATGCCGACGGCCTGGTGGATCGTGTCGTGGTCGGCGGCCAGTCCGCTGAGCCACGGAGTGCTGCCCCGGTACTCGTGCTCCTCCTCGTGCGGCAGGGCCATCAGCGCCACCGTCATCACCCCGGCCACCAGGCGGGCCACCCCCAGCTGGCCGTCCGTGAGTCCGCCGGGGGCCGTGCGGTAGAGGTCGAGGGTGCCGACGCACAGCCGGTCGCTGCCCAGCGGCAGGGCGTGCACGGCCCGTACCCCGGCGGCGACGGCCTGCTGGGCGAAGACGGGCCAGCGGTGCGTGCTGCGGGCGGACTCCAGGTCGCCGACGAGGACCGGTGCCCCCGTCCGCAGGACCCACTGGCAGGGTCCGTCGCCCAGCGTGGCCTGGAGCTGGGCCAGGTGGGCGGCCCGGGCGCTGCTGGCGCCGAGCTGGACCGGCATGCCGTCGGTGCGCAGCGACACGCTGGCGCCGTCCACCGGCAGCAGGTCCACGACCACGGTGCACAGCCGCCCCGGCATCTCCTCCGGCCCGGCCCCGCGCACGCCCGCGGCGATCGCCTCGGCCGCCCGCTCGTACCCGCCGCCGTCCGGATCCCGGGGGCGGCCGGGCGAGGGGTCGCCGCCAGGGTCGTCCCCGGACCGCACGGCCACCGCCTCCTTCGCTCGGGATGATGGCCTGAAACGGCCGAAACGAGGCCCGACTACCCGGCGCACCCCCGCCGAAACACATGCGGAACGATCGAGTCCGTTCCGTGTTCAGAGCGCGGGCTGGGCGGGCGCCGGACCGAGCGTCGTGGTGCCGGGAGCCGTGCGGTGACCGAGGCCGGTGCGGTAGGCGTCGAGGGCGGCCTCGACCCGGCCGGTGCGGCGCAGCAGGTCGCCCAGCAGCCGGCACAGGTCGGCGAGGTCGCCGAGCGCGCCCGCGCGCTCCAGCAGGCTCATCGCCCGCACGTAGTGCTCCTCGGCCTGCTCGGTGTCGCGCGCGTCCTCCGCGATGATGCCCAGCAGCCGGTGCGCCGCAGCCGCGTGCACCGCGCCGCGCTCGGGGGACAGCCCGCCGAGCACGTCTCGCAGCAGGTCCGCGGCCTGTTCGGAGGAGCCGCGCCGGTGCAGCACATCGGCCAGTTCGACGGTGACCTGGTGGCTGTAGAGGGAGGCGCGGCGGGCCGACAGCATGCGCAGCGCCTCCCGCAGTTCCTCCTCCGCCCGCTCCAGCTCGCCGTTCTGCGCGCACACGTAGCCGCGCATCCAGTGGCAGTTGGCGAGCTCGGTGCGCAGCCGCAGCCCGCGGTACAGCTCCGCCGCCTTGGCCAGTGAGGCGTCGGCCTCGGCGAGCCGGCCCTCGGCGAGCAGGGTGCGGGCCACCGACCGGTGCATGCGCGCCACCAGCGCCGGGTCCCCGGAGCGCGGGGCCAGGGCCAGCGCGAACTCGGCCGCCTGCGCCGCGCGGGCGTGCGCCCCCATGTCCATGTACGGGCCGATCGCGCTCGCGTACAGCAGCAGTAACGCGTCCGGGTCGTGCAGCCCGCCCCGGTTCAGCTCGTCGAGGGTGGATTCCAGCAGGTAGACCGCGTACCGCAGCTCGCCCGCGAGGTAGTGGGCCACCGCCCGGCCGCGCAGGGCGGGCACCCGGGCCGGCAGCGGGGCGCCGGCGAGGCAGGCCTCGGCCCGCTCGAAGAAGCCCCGGCCCGGGACCAGGTCACCGGTCTCCAGCGCGCACTCCCCGAGCCCGAGCAGCGCGGCGGCCTGCTCCTCGGCCAGCCCGTGGGCCTCCGCGTCGGCCAGCAGCGCGGTGAACTGTTCCACCGCCGACTCGGTCTCCCCGGCGGCGAGGGTGCGCTGCGCCTCGGTCAGCCCGAGCCGCAGCTCGGTGACGAGGCGGGCCGGGCGGCCGGTGGCCAGTTCGTCGAAGGTGACTCCGAGCCGGCCGGCGAGGTGGCGCAGGGCGTCGTCGGAGGGCCGCACCCGGCCGGCCTCCAGGGTGGAGATGTAGGCGGCCGTGTAGGCCGGCTCGGCCAGCTGTCTCTGGGTCAGCCCGCCCGCCATGCGCAACTGCTGCACCCGGCGCCCGATGGTGCCCGGATCGTCCCGCTCCCCCACGTCCAACTCTCCTTGTGGCCCTTGCCGTTCGAGTCCGACCGGCTCTAGGTTAAACGGCGGATTAAACATGGTTACCCCATCGCTGTAGTGAGGTCGCCGTGCAGGCACGCACACGCACCGTCGAGCGGTACGCCCGTGGCGTCGCCGCGGCCGTCGCCGCGGTCGCCGCGCTCGTCCTGGCGGCCAACACCGGCCCCACCGCCGAGACGGCCCAGCCGGACCCCGACCACCGGACCACCGCCCCGGTGGAGACCGAGGTCCGCTAGGGAGCCTTCTCGGAAGGCTGCCCAGCCCCGCCGCCGTCGATCCCCGCGACACGCCCGCCGTCCGTCCGGCCGGGGGCCCCGCCCGGGCCGGGTCAGCCCGGCAGCGCCTCGCGCAGCGCCTCGTCGAGGCGGGCGGCGAGTTCCTCCTCGTCGGGCGGGTCGTCGCCGAGCAGCGGGCCGAGCCGCGCCGTGAACGTCTGGGTGAACGCCCCGTACAGCGGTGTCCTCGGCCGCTGCACCGCCTTGCGCAGGGCCGGCAGCAGGATCGTGCGGGCATGCGCGGGCCGCCCCTCCGCGTCGCGCGGG
>NZ_JAAGMD010000796.1 GCF_010548465.1 Streptomyces sp. SID14436
AGCGACGACCCGCCGCGCGGCGCCCGGCCGCGCGCACACCCGCCGCGGGGACCGCCGCGGCACCGAACCCACCGAAGGGGCGCCCCGCATGATCGCCTTCGTCAGCGGCACGGTCGCCGCACTCGCCCCCGACGCCGCGGTCGTCGAGGTCGGCGGCGTCGGCATGGCCGTCCAGTGCACGCCGAACACCCTGTCCGCGCTGCGCGTCGGGCAGCCCGCGCGGCTGGCCACGTCCCTGGTGGTCCGCGAGGACTCCCTGACGCTGTACGGCTTCGCGGACGACGACGAACGCCAGACGTTCGAGCTGCTCCAGACCGCCAGCGGCGTCGGCCCCCGCCTCGCCCAGGCCATGCTGGCCGTGCACAGCCCCGACGCCCTGCGCCGGGCGATCGCCACCGCCGACGAGAAGGCGCTCACCGCCGTCCCCGGCATCGGCAAGAAGGGCGCCCAGAAGCTGCTGCTGGAACTGAAGGACCGGCTCGGTGAACCCCTCGGCGCCCCCGCCGTCGGCGCCCCCGTCACCACCGGCTGGCGCGACCAGCTGCACGCCGCCCTGATCGGCCTCGGCTACGCGACCCGCGAGGCCGACGAGGCGGTCACCGCCGTCGCGCCCCAGGCCGAGGCGGCCGGCGGCACCCCGCAGATCGGCGCCCTGCTGAAGGCGGCCCTGCAGACCCTCAACCGCGCCCGATAGCCCGCGGCCCACCGCTAGGAGACCTTTCAGTGAACTGGGACGACACGACCGACACCCCCGCTCCCGAGCGGCTGGTGGGCCCTGTCGCCGACCGGGAGGACCAAGCCGTCGAGGCCGCCCTGCGCCCCAAGGACCTGGGCGAGTTCATCGGCCAGGAGAAGGTGCGCGAACAGCTCGACCTGGTGCTGCGCGCCGCGCGGGCCCGCGGCGCCACCGCCGACCACGTCCTGCTCTCCGGCGCCCCGGGGCTCGGCAAGACCACCCTCTCGATGATCATCGCCGCGGAGATGGAGGCGCCCATCCGCATCACCTCCGGGCCCGCTATCCAGCACGCGGGCGACCTCGCCGCGATCCTGTCCTCGCTCCAGGAGGGCGAGGTCCTCTTCCTCGACGAGATCCACCGCATGTCCCGGCCCGCCGAGGAGATGCTGTACATGGCGATGGAGGACTTCCGCGTCGACGTCATCGTCGGCAAGGGCCCCGGCGCCACCGCCATCCCGCTGGAGCTGCCGCCCTTCACCCTCGTCGGCGCCACCACCCGCGCGGGCCTGCTGCCGCCCCCGCTGCGCGACCGGTTCGGCTTCACCGCGCACATGGAGTTCTACGAGCCCGCCGAGCTGGAGCGGGTCATCCACCGGTCCGCGAGCCTGCTCGACGTGGAGATCGACACCGACGGCGCCGCCGAGATCGCGGGCCGCTCCCGCGGCACCCCCCGCATCGCCAACCGCCTGCTGCGCCGCGTCCGCGACTACGCGCAGGTCAAGGCGGACGGCCGGATCGACCGGGAGATCGCCGCGGCGGCCCTCAAGGTGTACGAGGTGGACACCCGGGGCCTGGACCGGCTCGACCGGGCGGTGCTCGAAGCGCTGCTCAAGCTGTTCGGCGGGGGACCGGTGGGCCTGTCGACGCTCGCCGTCGCGGTGGGCGAGGAACGTGAGACGGTGGAAGAGGTGGCGGAGCCCTTCCTCGTGAGGGAGGGGCTGCTGGCCCGCACCCCGCGCGGCCGGGTCGCCACCCCGGCGGCATGGACGCACCTCGGCCTCGTACCGCCGCGTTCCGGGGCCGCCGGAAACGGACAAGGGGACCTGTTCGGGGCGTGACCGTGGCGACGGTGGCCCGGGCAGGAACCCGGGTGCCGTGCTGAGCGTTGTTCCCTGCGCGCGGACTCGCCTAGACTCCGCCGATGCCGCCGTTGCCGGTGGCACCACACACCCCCAACCAACAGGCCGTTCACCAGCACGGTCATGTGAAGGAAGTTCCGACCCGTGAGTCTCCTGACCCTCCTCCCGTTCATTGTGCTCATCGGGGCCATGTTCCTGATGACCCGGTCGGCCAAGAAGAAGCAGCAGCAGGCCATCGAGATGCGGAACCAGATGCAGCCGGGTTCCGGCGTCCGCACCATCGGGGGCATGTACGCCACGGTCAAGGAGGTCAGCGAGGACACCGTCCTGCTCGACGCCGGACCGGGCGTGGAGCTGCTGTTCGCCAAGAACTCCATCGGTGCCGTGCTCAGCGACGAGGAGTACAACCAGATCGTCCACGGCATCGAGCACGACCTGAAGTCCGACGGCGACCTCGTGCCGGACGACGCCTCCTCCCTCACGGGCACCGACGAGTCCTCCGACGCCGACGCCTCCGAGGACAAGCCCGTCGACTTCGGCAAGAAGGACGCGGCCGACGAGCCGTCCGACGCCGTCGACGAGGCCGGGGCGGACGACAAGGCGAAGAAGAGCGACGGCGGCTCGGAAGCGAAGTAGTCGTGTCCCGGGGGGCGCGGGTCCCCGGCCCGCGCCCCCCGCGAGACGGCCCGCTCGCAGGACATCCCCACACCATGTCATGGCCGCGCCACGCCTCTCTCGGGTGACGTCGTGGCCCGAGAGGGAGTAACAAGAAGGTGGCTGCACTCAAAAAGGGACAGAAGGCGAGCGCCCAAAGCAAGCCCGGGCGCTCGCTGGCCCTGATTCTGATCGCCCTCGTGGCGCTCACCGGAGGCATGTTCGCCTCCGGACACACCACTCCGCGGCTCGGCATCGACCTGGCGGGCGGCACGAGCATCACGCTCGCCGCGGTCCCCGAGGCCGACCAGGAGTCCGCGATCAACAAGACCAACATGGACACGGCCGTCTCCATCATGGAGCGCCGGGTCAACGGGCTGGGTGTCTCCGAGGCCGAGGTACAGACCCAGGGCACCCGCAACATCATCGTCAACATTCCCAAGGGCACGAACTCCGAACAGGCCCGGGAACAGGTCGGCACCACCGCGAAGCTCTACTTCCGCCCGGTCCTCCAGCGGGACCAGTCCGGCGCCGCCGCGACGCCCGACTCCGGCGCGTCCCCCAGTGCCTCCGCGAGCACGGGTTCCGGCGACGACGCCGACGGCGACCAGGCGGCTTCCCCCACCCCGACGGACGGTGCCACCTCACAGGGCCGCGCCGTCACCGAGGCACTGAAGGCGGACCCGACCCCCGGCGCATCCGCCTCCGCGAGCGGTTCCGGCAAGGACGACGGCGGCCTCGAGGCCCAGTACGCCGCGCTCGACTGCACGAAGCCCGCCCAGCGCGTGGACGCGGGCAAGGGCGTCAAGCCCACCGAGGGCACCGTGGCCTGCGGCCAGGACTCGGCGGGGCAGTGGCAGAAGTACCTGCTCGGCCCGGCCGAGGTCGAGGGCGGCGACGTCGACAAGGCGGAGGCCGTCTACGACACCCAGGGCGGCGCCGGCTGGAAGGTCACGCTGGGCTTCACCGACAGCGGCTCCAAGAAGTTCGCCGCCATCACCGGCAAGCTGGCGCAGAAGCAGTCCCCGCAGAACGAGTTCGCCATCGTCCTGGACGGCAACGTCGTCTCCAACCCCTACGTCCGGCAGGCCCTGAGCGGCTCGGCCGAGATCTCCGGGAACTTCAAGCAGGAGGAGGCCAAGAACCTGGCCAACATCCTGTCCTACGGCTCCCTGCCCCTGTCCTTCCGTGAGGACAGCGTCACCACCGTGACCGCCGCGCTCGGTGGCGAGCAGCTGCAGGCCGGTCTGATCGCGGGCGCCATCGGCCTCGCCCTGGTCGTGCTCTACCTGCTCTTCTACTACCGCGGCCTGTCCTTCATCGCCATCCTGTCGCTGCTGGTGTCCGCCGCGCTGACCTACGTGATCATGTCGCTGCTCGGCCCGACCATCGGCTTCGCGCTGAACCTGCCGGCCGTGTGCGGTGCCATCGTCGCCATCGGCATCACCGCCGACTCCTTCATCGTGTTCTTCGAAAGGGTCCGGGACGAGATCCGTGAGGGCCGCTCCCTGCGCCCCGCCGTGGAGCGGGCCTGGCCGCGCGCCCGGCGCACCGTGCTGGTCTCCGACTTCGTGTCGTTCCTCGCCGCCGCGGTCCTCTTCGTCGTCACCGTCGGCAAGGTGCAGGGCTTCGCCTTCACGCTCGGCCTCACCACGGTCCTCGACGTCGTCGTGGTCTTCTTCTTCACCAAGCCGCTGCTGACGCTGATGGCCCGCCGGCCCTTCTTCGCCCGCGGACACAAGTGGTCCGGTCTGGACCCGAAGGCCCTCGGCGCCAAACCGCCGCTGCGCCGCACCCGCCGTCCCGTCCCCGCCGCCGTCGGCGCCGTCGAATCGAAGGAGGCCTGAGATGTCCAAGCTGGGCAACCTCGGCGCCCGCCTGCACCACGGCGAGGCCGGCTACGACTTCATCAAGAACCGCTGGATCTGGTACGGCGTCTCCATCCTGATCACGATCGCGGCCGTCCTCGGCCTCGGGGTGCGCGGCCTGCACATGGGCATCGAGTTCCAGGGCGGCGCGGTCTTCACCACGCCGAAGAACATGACCGCCTCCGTCTCCGCGGCCGAGGGGTACGCGGAGAGCGCCTCCGGGCACGACGCCATCGTCCAGAAGCTGGGCGACGGCAGCCTGCGCATCCAGGTCGCGGGCATCGACACCAAGGAGTCGGACCGGATCAAGGACCGGCTGGCCGACGACCTCCAGGTGGACGGCGAGCAGATCAACGCCGAGCTGGTCGGCCCCAGCTGGGGCGAGCAGATCGCCGACAAGGCCTGGCAGGGCCTGGGCATCTTCCTGTTCCTCGTCGTGATCTACCTGGCGATCGCCTTCGAGTGGCGCATGGCCGTCGCCGCCTTCGTCGCGCTGATCCACGACATCACCATCACCGTCGGCGTCTACGCCCTGGTCGGCTTCGAGGTCACGCCGGGCACGGTGATCGGACTGCTGACCATCCTCGGCTACTCGCTCTACGACACGGTCGTGGTCTTCGACAGCCTCAAGGAACAGACCAGGGACATCACCAAGCAGACCCGCTGGACCTACAGCGAGATCGCCAACCGGTCCATCAACGGCACCCTGGTGCGTTCGGTCAACACCACGGTCGTGGCACTGCTGCCGGTGGCGGGCCTGCTGTTCATCGGCGGCGGCGTCCTCGGCGCCGGCATGCTCAACGACATCTCGCTCTCGCTGTTCGTCGGCCTCGCCGCGGGCGCGTACTCCTCCATCTTCATCGCCACCCCGCTCGTCGCCGACCTCAAGGAGCGCGAGCCCGCCATGAAGTCCCTGAGGAAGCGCGTACTGGCCAAGCGGGCCCACGGCGGGGGCGAGCCCCAGGACACCCCGCCCGCCGAGGCGGGGTACGACGACGGCCTCGAGGCAGCGGCCCCGGCCGTCGTCGGCCCACGCAACCAGTCGGCCTCCCGCAGCCGCGGGCGCGGCCGGCCCTCAGGAAAGCGACGATGACCGACATCCAAGAACTGCTCCTCAGCCGGATCCGGGACGTGCCGGACCACCCCGAGCCCGGGGTGATGTTCAAGGACATCACCCCGCTCCTCGCGGACCCGGCGGCCTTCACCGCGCTCACCGACGCCCTCGCCGGCATCGCGGCGGCCACGGGCGCCACGAAGATCGTCGGGCTGGAGGCCCGCGGCTTCATCCTCGGCGCCCCGGTCGCGGTCCGCGCGGGCCTCGGCTTCATCCCCGTGCGCAAGGCGGGCAAGCTCCCCGGGGCGACCCTCGCCCAGGCCTACGACCTCGAGTACGGCTCCGCCGAGATCGAGGTGCACGCCGAGGACATCTGCGCCGGCGACCGGATCCTGGTGGTGGACGACGTGCTCGCCACCGGCGGCACCGCCGAGGCGTCCCTGCAGCTCGTCCGCAGGGCGGGCGCCGAGGTCTCGGGCCTCGCCGTGCTGATGGAGCTGGGCTTCCTCGGCGGCCGTGCCCGGGTGGAGCCGGCCCTCCTCGGTGCCCCGCTGGAGGCGCTGCTCACGGTCTGACCCGCAGCCCCGCAGTACCCGCGGCAGCATGAGGACCGGTCCCTCCCGGGGGACCGGTCCTCATGCGTCGGCGGTGAAGACCGGAACCTCAGAATTGTCTCAAGTCCCTGGATCCATCGGGTAGTTGTTCGATTTGATGTGGGGCGTCGCTCATGACCAGGGCGACACCGACAGAGGAGAACAATGATCTCGCGAAAGATCGCTACGGGGGCCGTAGCACTGATGTCCGCCGCAACCCTGGGGGCGGCCGCCGCTCCCGCCGGCGCGACCACGGAGAAGGACACGGCGATCGTGATCGACGCCGCCCAGCTGGTGCCGGAGGCGGACGACGGCGGGACGGCCGTCGAGGCCGCGAAGGCCGGCGTCGAGGTGGCGGCCACTCCCATGGCCTGCGGCAGCTGGAAGCGCGCCGTCGGCATCCCGCTCAAGTGGAGCAAGGAGATCAAGAACGGCTGCGGTCTCTTCGGCCGGGACGGCCTGAAGGTGACCTACGAGTGGAAGGCCGAGCGCGGCAAGCCCTGCATCAAGGTGAAGGGCTTCGTGAAGGGCAAGACGAAGTGGTACAACGCCGGCTGCGGCGCCTCCGGCAAGATCAAGAACGTGCCGTGGGGCAATGTGCTGGCCGAGAAGGGCATCAAGGTCAAGGGAGCGTCGCTGTTCGTCTGGCGCTGACGGACCGGGCGGTCCCCGGACCGCGCATGACCTGACCGAGGGAGTCCTCCCCCCCCAGCGGGGAGGGCTCCCTCCGGCGTCGCCGGGCGGCCCGCCCCCCGGCACCCGTCCCCCGCGTCCCGGGGGTGGACCGTTCTCACACCGCTCCCCGGGCCATCCGCGGGCGGGGGATGGCTACCATGGACTCTTCCGGAGCCTGACCGGGGGACCCGGACCGCGCACGAGGAGTCCTCTTGCCAGACGAGGCCCAGCACCTGACCGCCGCCAAGCCCGAGCCCGCCTCGGCCCCCGCGGCCAAGCCCGCGCCGAGCGCGCCGCAGGCGAAGAACGACACCCGCGGTCCGGTCCAGCATGCCCAGGCCACCCCCGCCGACAAGCCCGAGCAGCCGCGGCCCAAGCCCTCCCCGCCCCCGGAGCGCTCCGCCCCCGCGGTCCGCCCGAACACCGGCCAGCCCGCCCGCTCCGGCTCCTCCAACCGCGTCCGCGCCCGTCTCGCCCGGCTCGGCGTGCAGCGCGCCAACCCGTACAACCCGGTGCTGGAGCCGCTGCTGCGGATCGTGCGCAGCAACGACCCCAAGATCGAGAACTCCACCCTCCGCCAGATCGAGAAGGCGTACCAGGTCGCCGAGCGCTGGCACCGCGGCCAGAAGCGCAAGAGCGGCGACCCGTACATCACGCATCCGCTGGCCGTCACCACCATCCTCGCCGAGCTGGGCATGGACCCGGCGACGCTGATGGCCGGACTGCTGCACGACACCGTGGAGGACACCGAGTACGGCCTGGAGGACCTGCGCCGCGACTTCGGCGACGTGGTCACCCTGCTCGTCGACGGCGTCACCAAGCTGGACAAGGTCAAGTTCGGCGAGGCCGCCCAGGCCGAGACCGTGCGCAAGATGGTCGTCGCCATGGCCAAGGACCCCCGGGTCCTGGTCATCAAGCTGGCCGACCGGCTGCACAACATGCGCACCATGCGCTACCTCAAGCGCGAGAAGCAGGAGAAGAAGGCGCGCGAGACGCTGGAGATCTACGCGCCGCTCGCCCACCGCCTGGGCATGAACACCATCAAGTGGGAACTGGAGGACCTCGCCTTCGCGATCCTCTACCCCAAGATGTACGACGAGATCGTCCGCCTGGTCGCCGAGCGCGCCCCCAAGCGCGACGAGTACCTCGCCATCGTCACCGACGAGGTGCAGCAGGACCTGCGGGCGGCCCGCATCAAGGCCACCGTCACCGGCCGCCCCAAGCACTACTACAGCGTCTACCAGAAGATGATCGTCCGCGGCCGTGACTTCGCGGAGATCTACGACCTGGTGGGCATCCGCGTCCTCGTGGACACCGTCCGCGACTGCTACGCGGCCCTCGGCACGGTGCACGCGCGATGGAACCCGGTCCCCGGCCGGTTCAAGGACTACATCGCGATGCCCAAGTTCAACATGTACCAGTCGCTGCACACCACGGTGATCGGCCCCGGCGGCAAGCCCGTCGAGCTGCAGATCCGCACCTTCGACATGCACCGCCGCGCCGAGTACGGCATCGCCGCGCACTGGAAGTACAAGCAGGAGGCCGTGGCCGGCGCCTCCAAGATCCGCACCGACGCGCCCAAGTCGTCCGGCAAGAGCAAGGACGACCACCTCAACGACATGGCGTGGCTGCGCCAGCTCCTCGACTGGCAGAAGGAGACTGAGGACCCGGGCGAGTTCCTGGAGTCGCTGCGCTTCGACCTGTCCCGCAACGAGGTCTTCGTCTTCACCCCCAAGGGCGACGTCATAGCGCTCCCCGCGGGCGCCACCCCCGTGGACTTCGCGTACGCGGTGCACACCGAGGTGGGCCACCGCACCATAGGGGCCCGGGTCAACGGCCGCCTGGTACCGCTGGAGTCGACGCTCGACAACGGCGACCTGGTCGAGGTCTTCACCTCCAAGGCGGCCGGCGCCGGCCCGTCCCGCGACTGGCTCGGTTTCGTCAAGTCGCCCCGCGCCCGCAACAAGATCCGCGCCTGGTTCTCCAAGGAGCGCCGCGACGAGGCGATCGAGCAGGGCAAGGACTCCATCGTCCGCGCCATGCGCAAGCAGAACCTGCCCATCCAGCGCATCCTCACGGGCGACTCCCTGGTCACCCTGGCGCACGAGATGCGCTACTCCGACATCTCCGCGCTGTACGCGGCGATCGGCGAGGGCCATGTCTCCGCGCAGAACATCGTGCAGAAGCTGGTGCAGGCCCTCGGCGGCGAGGAGGCGGCCACCGAGGAGATCGACGAGTCGGTCCCGCCGGCCCGCAGCCGCCGCAAGCGCCGCTCCAGCGCCGACCCCGGCGTCGTCGTCAAGGGCGTCGAGGACGTGTGGGTGAAGCTGGCCCGCTGCTGCACCCCGGTGCCCGGCGACCCGATCATCGGCTTCGTCACCCGCGGCAGCGGCGTCTCGGTGCACCGCAGCGACTGCGTGAACGTCGACTCGCTGTCCAGGGAGCCCGAGCGCATCCTCGACGTGGAGTGGGCGCCCACCCAGTCGTCGGTCTTCCTGGTGGCCATCCAGGTCGAGGCGCTGGACCGCTCCCGGCTGCTCTCGGACGTCACACGCGTGCTGTCCGACCAGCACGTCAACATCCTCTCGGCGGCCGTGCAGACCTCCCGCGACCGCGTCGCCACCTCCCGCTTCACCTTCGAGATGGGCGACCCCAAGCACCTGGGCCACGTCCTGAAGGCGGTACGGGGCGTGGAGGGCGTCTACGACGTCTACCGGGTCACCTCGGCCCGCAACCGCACCTGAGGGCCGGGCAACCGCACCTCAGGGACGGCACACGGAAGGGGGCTGCCGCACCGGCCGGTGCGGCAGCCCCCTCCCTTTGTGTCCCGGGCGGACCGGCGGCTCAGCCGCCGAACTCCTGCAGACCCTTCAGCGCCTGGTCGAGCAGCGCCTGACGGCCCTCGAGCTCCCGCTCCAGCTTCTGCGCCTTCGCGTCGTTGCCCTGCGCCCGGGCCTGCTCGATCTGCCCCTTCAGCTTGTCGACCGCCGCCTGCAGCTGACCGGTCAGACCCGCGGCACGCGCGCGTGCCTCCGGGTTGGTCCGGCGCCACTCGGCCTCCTCGGCCTCCTGCAGCGCCCGCTCCACGGCCTGCATCCGGCCCTCGACCTTCGGGCGGGCGTCCCGCGGCACGTGGCCGATGGCCTCCCAGCGCTCGTTGACCGCGCGGAACGCGGCACGGGCGGCCTTCAGATCGGTGACCGGAAGGAGCTTCTCGGCCTCCCCGGCCAGCTCCTCCTTCAGCTTCAGGTTCTCCGCCTGCTCGGCGTCCCGCTCGGCGAACACCGAGCTGCGGGCGGCGAAGAAGACGTCCTGCGCGCCGCGGAAGCGGTTCCACAGGTCGTCCTCGTGCTCGCGCTGGGCACGGCCGGCCGCCTTCCACTCCGCCATCAGCTCGCGGTAGCGCGCGGCCGTCGCACCCCACTCCGTGGAGTTCGACAGCGACTCGGCCTCCGCGACCAGCCGCTCCTTGGTGCGGCGGGCCTCCTCGCGCTGCGCGTCGAGCTGCGCGAAGTGCTGCTTGCGCCGCTTGGAGAACGCCGAGCGGGCGTGCGAGAACCGGTGCCACAGCTCGTCGTCCGACTTGCGGTCCAGCCGCGGCAGGCCCTTCCAGGTGTCCACCAGGGCCCGCAGCCGCTCACCGGCCGCCCGCCACTGGTCGGACTGCGCCAGCTCCTCCGCCTCGGCGACCAGCGCCTCCTTGGCCCGGCGGGCCTCCTCGGCCTGCCTGGCCCGCTGCGCCCTGCGCTCCTCGCGCCGCGCCTCCACCAGCTCCACCAGCTTGTCCAGCCGGACCCGCAGGGCGTCCAGGTCGCCCACCGCGTGGTGGGCGTCGACCTGCTCGCGCAGGTGGTCGATGGCGGTCCGGGCGTCCTTGGAGGACAGGTCGGTGGTCTTCACTCGCTTCTCGAGGAGGCCGATCTCGACAACCAGGCCCTCGTACTTGCGCTCGAAGTAGGCCAGGGCTTCCTCGGGGGAACCCGCCTGCCAGGAACCGACGACCTTCTCACCGTCGGCCGTCCGCACGTACACGGTCCCCGTCTCGTCGACGCGGCCCCACGGGTCGCTGCTCACAGCGCCTCCTCCACATGATGCCGTCGAGGGGCCTCGAAGCTCCCCCGGGCATCGTCCACAGTTTCGTCACGGCCAACATAAGCGACCGACGGGACCCCTGTCCGCATCCCGCGCGACCGGGATTGCCCAGTTGACGGTCAGGATTCCGTGACCGTCGCCCTGTCGATCACGACCGTCGCGTGGGGCGCGGTATTGCCGGTCGTGGGGTCGGGGGCCGTGGCTCCCGCGGCGGCGATTTTCTTCAGCACCTCCATGCCCGGCTTCGAGACGGTGCCGAACGGTGTGTAGTTGGGCGGGAGCTGGCTGTCCTGGTACACCAGGAAGAACTGGCTGCCGCCACTGTCCTTCTGCCCGGTGTTGGCCATCGCGACCGTGCCCGCCGGGTAGATGTTGTCCTTGAGGCTCTTGTCCTTGAGGTTCTCGTCCGGGATCGTGTAGCCCGGCCCGCCGGTGCCGGTGGCCGTCGGGTCACCGCACTGCAGCACGTAGATGCCCTCGGTGGTCAGCCGGTGGCACTTGGTGTGGTCCAGGTAGCCCTGGCCGAGCAGGAAGCGGAACGAGTTCACCGTGTGCGGCGCGTCCTTGGCCTTGAGGGCCACGTCGATGTCGCCGCAGGTGGTCTCCAGCTTCATCGTGTACGACGCCGACTTGTCGATCTCGAGCGCCGGTTCCTTCTTCCAGGTCTTGGTCGCGGGCTCGCCCGGTGCGGGCTTCTCGCACGGGTCCGGCACCTTGCTCGTCGGCGCGGCGCTCGGGGTGACCTCCGCGCCCGCGTTGGCGCTGGTGTCGTCGTCCTGCTGGAACACCCCGGCCGTGTACAGCGCCCCGCTGCCGATCAGCACCACCCCGAGCGCCGAGGCGATCACGGCGTTGCGCGTGCGCGCCTTGCGCCGTGCTTCGGTGCGCCGCTGCTGCTGGCGCAAGAACTTCTCCCGGGCGAGCTGACGCCGCCGCTGTTCCTGGCTGACCACCGGGTTGTCTCCTCATGCGTCTCGTGTGCCGGCCGGTACGCGTGCGTGCGGTGAAGCCGACCGCCTGCGTCTGCCCCGTACCGTATATGGGTTCGCTGTGGAATCGGCAGCGCCGGTAGGCTCTGACCACGGGCGCAGCCCGTCGCAAGCCTCCCGTACCGACCCAACGAAGGACGATCGTGCTCATTGCCGGGTTCCCCGCCGGGGCCTGGGGGACGAACTGTTATCTCGTCGCCCCCGCCGCCGGTGAGGAGTGCGTGATCATCGACCCCGGCCACCAGGCCGCCGACGGCGTCGCGGAGGCGGTCCGCAAGCACCGTCTGAAGCCCGTCGCCGTCGTCCTCACCCACGGACACATCGACCACGTCGCCTCGGTCGTCCCGGTCTGCGGCGCGCACGACGTGCCCGCCTGGATCCACCCGCAGGACCGGTACATGATGAGCGACCCCGAGAAGGGCATCGGCCGTGCCATCGGCATGCCGCTGATGGGGGAGCTGACCGTGGGCGAGCCGGACGACCTCAGGGAACTCACCGACGGCGCGCGGCTGAAGCTGGCGGGCCTGGAGTTCTCCGTCGCGCACGCACCGGGCCATACCAAGGGGTCGGTGACCTTCGGCCTGCCCGAGGCGGCGGACATCCCGCCGGTCATGTTCTCGGGCGACCTGCTGTTCGCCGGCTCCATCGGACGCACCGACCTGCCCGGCGGTGACATGGCCGAGATGCTCGACTCGCTGGCCCGCGTGTGCCTGCCGCTCGACGACTCGACCGTAGTGCTGTCCGGTCACGGCCCCCAGACGACCATCGGCCAGGAGCGCGCCACCAACCCGTATCTGCGGCAGGTGGCCGCCGGCCAGGGAGCGGACGTGGACGCTCCCCGACGAGGAATGTGACGAGTACTTCCGTGAGCACCTTCAAGGCCCCCAAGGGCACCTACGACCTGATCCCGCCGGACAGCGCCAAGTACCTGGCCGTGCGCGAGGCCATCGCCGCGCCGCTGCGGGGCTCCGGCTACGGCTACATCGAGACGCCCGGCTTCGAGAACGTCGAACTGTTCGCGCGCGGTGTCGGGGAGTCCACCGACATCGTCACCAAGGAGATGTACGCCTTCGAGACCAAGGGCGGCGACCGGCTCGCCCTGCGCCCCGAGGGCACCGCCTCGGTGCTGCGCGCCGCCCTGGAGGCCAACCTGCACAAGGCGGGCAACCTCCCGGTCAAGCTCTGGTACTCCGGCTCGTACTACCGCTACGAGCGCCCGCAGAAGGGCCGTTACCGCCACTTCTCGCAGGTCGGTGCCGAGGCGATCGGCGCGGAGGACCCTGCCCTGGACGCCGAGCTGATCATTCTCGCCGACCAGGCGTACCGCTCGCTGGGCCTGAGCCGGTTCCGCATCCTGCTCAACAGCCTCGGCGACAAGGAGTGCCGCCCGGTGTACCGGGCCGCGCTGCAGGACTTCCTGCGCGGCCTGGACCTGGACGAGGACACCCTGCGCCGCGCGGAGATCAACCCGCTGCGCGTCCTGGACGACAAGCGGGAGTCGGTGCAGAAGCAGCTCGGCGGCGCCCCGCTGCTGCGCGACTACCTCTGCGACGCCTGCAAGGCGTACCACGAGGAGGTCCGTGAGCTGATCACGGCGGCCGGCGTGGCCTTCGAGGACGACGCCCGGCTGGTGCGCGGCCTGGACTACTACACCCGCACCACCTTCGAGTTCGTCCACGACGGCCTGGGCTCCCAGTCCGCGGTGGGCGGCGGCGGCCGCTACGACGGCCTGTCGGAGATGATCGGCGGCCCCGCCCTGCCCTCCGTCGGCTGGGCCCTCGGCGTCGACCGCACCGTGCTGGCCCTGGAGGCGGAGGGCGTAGAGCTCGAACTCCCCGCCACCACCAGCGTGTTCGCGGTGCCGCTCGGCGAGGAGGCCCGCCGGGTGCTGTTCACCAAGGTCACCGAGCTGCGCAAGAACGGCGTCGCCGCCGACTTCGCCTACGGCGGCAAGGGGCTCAAGGCCGCCATGAAGGCCGCCCACCGCTCCGGCGCCCGCTACGCCCTGGTGCTGGGCGAGCGCGACCTGGCCGAGGGCGTCGTCCAGCTCAAGGACATGGAGTCCGGCGAGCAGAGCGCGGTCGGCGTCAACGAGATCGTCTCGGAGCTGGAATCCCGGCTCGGCTGACACGGCGCGCGGGGCGCCGGGTGCCCGCGTGGCACCCGGCGCCTTCGTCAACTCCGCGGGCCGTGATCCACTCCGCGGAGGGACCCCGGTGGGAGTGTGTGTGCGAGCCGGGCACGGACGTCGGCCGGAACCCAACGCTCCCGGGCGAGCGCCCGTATGGTCGTGTGCCCGCGGGGCCCGCGGCACACAGGAGGGTGCGGCACAATGGCCCTGCCCGAAGCAGGTCCACACACCCAGTGACGGAATCGGCGTGATGAGCAAGACGACAGTCAAGGACGTCTCCATGGAGCCCCAGCCCTCGCCGGAACGTGCCGGAGCACCACGCAGGGAGGGAGCGAGCCGGGCCCTCGCCCTGCTTCTGGTGATCACGGGTGCCGCGGGCGTGCTCGCGGCCTGGGTCATCACGCTGGACAAGTTCAAGCTGCTCGAGGCCGAGGTCAAGGGCGAGACGTTCACCCCCGGGTGCAGCCTCAACCCCGTCGTCTCCTGCGGCAGCGTGATGCAGAGCGACCAGGCCTCCGTGTTCGGCTTCCCGAACCCCATGCTCGGCCTGGTCACCTACGGCATCGTGGTCTGCGTCGGGATGAGCCTGCTGGCCGGGGCCCGCTTCCCCCGCTGGTACTGGCTCACCCTCAACGCCGGCATGCTGTTCGGCACGGTCTTCTGCGCCTGGCTGATGTATCAGTCCCTGTACCGGATCAACGCCCTGTGCCTGTGGTGCTGCCTGGCCTGGGTCGCCACGCTCGTCATGTTCTGGTACGTCACCTCCTTCAACGTCCGCAACGGCTTCCTGCCCGCCCCCGGCTGGCTCAAGGGCTTCTTCGGCGAGTTCACCTGGGTCCTGCCCGTGCTGCACGTCGGCGTCATCGGGATGCTGATCCTGACCCGCTGGTGGACCTTCTGGACCGGCTGACCGCCCGGCCGCACTGTCGGTGCGGTCCTTTAGGGTTGCGGACGTGGAGCCCGACCTGTTCACCGCCGCAGCAGAAGAACGCCAGGAGAAGGACCCGGCCGGCAGCCCCCTGGCGGTCCGGATGCGTCCCCGCACCCTCGACGAGATGGTGGGGCAGCAGCACCTGCTCAAGCCGGGCTCACCCCTGCGCCGGCTGGTCGGCGAGGGGTCCGGCGGCCCGGCCGGCCCCTCCTCGGTGATCCTCTGGGGCCCGCCCGGCACCGGCAAGACCACCCTGGCCTACGTCGTCTCCAAGGCGACCGACAAGCGCTTCGTCGAACTGTCGGCGATCACCGCCGGGGTCAAGGAGGTGCGGGCCGTCATCGACGGCGCCCGCCGCGCCTCCGGCGGATACGGCCAGGAGACCGTCCTCTTCCTGGACGAGATCCACCGCTTCAGCAAGGCCCAGCAGGACTCCCTGCTGCCCGCCGTGGAGAACCGCTGGGTCACCCTGATCGCCGCCACCACCGAGAACCCCTACTTCTCGGTCATCTCCCCGCTGCTGTCCCGCTCGCTCCTGCTGACCCTGGAGCCCCTCACCGACGACGACCTGCGCGGCCTGCTGACCCGGGCCCTGACCGACGAGCGCGGCCTGAAGGGCTCCCTGACCCTCCCCGACGACACCGCGGAGCACCTGCTGCGCATCGCGGGCGGCGACGCCCGCCGTGCCCTCACCGCCCTGGAGGCCGCCGCGGGGGCCGCGCTCGACAAGGGGGAGCCGGAGATCTCCCTGACCACCCTGGAGGAGACCGTCGACCGGGCGGCGGTGGCCTACGACCGCGACGGCGACCAGCACTACGACGTCGCCAGCGCCCTGATCAAGTCGATCCGCGGCTCCGACGTGGACGCCGCCCTGCACTACCTGGCCCGGATGATCGAGGCCGGCGAGGACCCCCGCTTCATCGCCCGCCGGCTGATGATCTCCGCGAGCGAGGACATCGGACTGGCCGACCCGAACGCACTGCCGATCGCGGTCGCCGCCGCCCAGGCCGTCGCCATGATCGGCTTCCCCGAGGCGGCGCTCACGCTCAGCCACGCCACCATCGCCCTGGCGCTCGCCCCCAAGTCCAACGCGGCCACCACCGCCATCGGCGCCGCCCTGGACGACGTGCGCAAGGGCCACGCCGGACCCGTGCCCTCGCACCTGCGCGACGGGCACTACAAGGGCGCCGCCAAGCTGGGCCACGCCAAGGGCTACGTCTACCCCCACGACCTGCCCGAGGGCATCGCCGAGCAGCAGTACGCCCCGGACGCCCTCAAGGACCGCACCTACTACGCACCCACCCGGCACGGCGCCGAGGCGCGGTACGCGGACGCGGTCGAATGGACCAGGAAGCACCTCGGTCGGAAGCGGTCCTGACCACCCTGTAGAATCTCCCGAAGCGCTGCGTCCCGTTGTCCGGTCCCGTCAGGAGAGCCGGCATCACCAGAGCGGGACATCCAGCCGGAGACCCGGCCCCCGGGCGGGGTTCTCCAGGAGCGTCGCGCACCGGCGAACGGTGTCGCGGGCAGCCCACCACCACCCGGAATCCCGGGACCGGCCGGTGGGCCACTCGCGTGCTGCACGTATGTGCCCAGACCAGGGGAGCGGCTGCCCGGCAGGTCCACTGCGGACCCGCGGGGTTTCCCCGGCTGCGGATGCGACCTCCCTCAACCCTGGTGAGCCGACGCAACGGAAAGCGAAAGAGACAGTGGCGAATCAGTCCCGCCCCAAGGTCAAGAAGTCGCGTGCCCTCGGTATCGCGCTGACCCCGAAGGCCGTCAAGTACTTCGAGGCCCGCCCCTACCCGCCGGGCGAGCACGGCCGCGGCCGCAAGCAGAACTCGGACTACAAGGTCCGTCTGCTGGAGAAGCAGCGCCTGCGCGCGCAGTACGACGTGAGCGAGCGCCAGCTCGTCCGCGCCTACGAGCGGGCCGCCAAGACCACCATCAAGACCGGTGACGCCCTCGTCATCGAGCTCGAGCGCCGTCTCGACGCGCTGGTCCTGCGTTCGGGCATCGCCCGCACGATCTACCAGGCCCGCCAGATGGTCACGCACGGCCACATCCAGGTCAACGGCAAGAAGGTCGACAAGCCCTCCTTCCGTGTCCGCCCGGACGACGTCGTGCAGGTCCGTGAGCGCAGCAAGGACAAGACGCTCTTCACGATCGCCCGCGAGGGTGGCTTCGCCCCCGACGGCGAGACCCCGCGCTACCTCCAGGTGAACCTCAAGGCCCTGGCGTTCCGCCTGGACCGTGAGCCGAACCGCAAGGAGATCCCGGTGATCTGCGACGAGCAGCTCGTCGTCGAGTACTACGCCCGCTGACCCCAGCAGGCGAGCGGTACCTCAGCCCGCCGTCTCCCCGCCCTTCCGGGTGGGCGAGGCGGCGGGTTCCTGCGTCCGGGGCACCTCCGGAGCGGGCGGCACCCGCAGCGGCGCCCGCCCAGCGGCCCCCGGCGCCCCCGGT
>NZ_JAAGMD010000814.1 GCF_010548465.1 Streptomyces sp. SID14436
ACGCTGGCCGCCGCGCAGGAGGAGGCGGCCCGCCGCCGCCGGGAGGCCGAGGAACTCCTGGGCGCCGCCCGGGAGGAGGCCGGCCGGGAGCGGGAGCGGGCGCGCGAGCAGAGCGAGGAGCTGCTCGCCTCGGCGCGCACGCGCGTGGAGGAGGCGCAGGCCGAGGCGGTGCGCCTGGTCGAGGAGGCGGACCGGCGCGCCACGGAGATGGTGTCGGCCGCCGAGCAGCACGCCCAGCAGGTGCGGGACTCCGTGGCCGGGCTGCACGAGCAGGCGCAGGAGGAGATCGCCGGGCTGCGCAGCGCCGCCGAGCACGCGGCGGAGCGCACCCGGCGGGAGGCCGAGGAGGAGGCCGACCGGGTCCGCTCCGACGCCTACGCGGAGCGGGAGCGGGCGAGCGAGGACGCCGGACGGCTGCGCCAGGAGGCCCGGGAGGAGACCGAGGCCGCCAAGTCCCTCGCCGAGCGGACGGTGTCCGAGGCCATCACCGAGGCGGACCGCATCCGGGCCGAGGTCGCCGACCACGCCCAGCGGGTGCGCACCGAGGCGTCGGACGCCATCGCCGAGGCGGAGCAGAGCGCCTCGCGCACCCGGGCGGAGGCCCGGGAGGACGCCAACCGCATCCGTTCGGAGGCGGCGACGCAGGCGGACACCCTCATCACCGAGGCGCGCAACGAGGCGGAGAAGCTCACCGCCGACACCATCACGGAGACCGACCGGCTGCGTTCGGAGACGGTCGCCGAGGCGGAGCGGGTGCGGGCCGAGTCGGTCGCCAAGGCGGAGAAGCTCATCGCGGACGCGACGGGCGACGCGGAGCGGCTGCGGGCGGAGGCGGCCGAGACGGTCGGTTCGGCGCAGCAGCACGCGGAGCGGCTGCGGGCGGAGGCGGAGCAGACCCGGGCCGACGCCGAGGCGGCGGCCGAGCGGCTGGTGGCGTCCGCGCGCCAGGAGGCCGAGCGGGCGCTGGACGAGGCGCGCAAGGAGGCCAACCGGAAGCGCTCGGAGGCCGCCGAGCAGGTCGACACGCTCATCACGGAGACCACCGCGGAGGCGGACAAGCTGCTGACGGAGGCTCAGCAGCAGGCGCAGAAGACGACGGCCGAGGCGGAGGCCCAGGCCGACACGATGGTGGGCGCGGCCCGCAGCGAGGCCGAGCGGCTGGTCTCCGAGGCCACCGTCGAGGGCAACTCGCTGGTGGAGAAGGCCCGCACGGACGCCGACGAGCTGCTCGCCGGGACGCGGCGGGACGCGGCGCAGATAAGGGAGCGGGCCGAGGAGCTCCGCGACCGCATCACCGGCGAGATCGAGGAGCTGCACGAGCGGGCCCGCCGGGAGGCGGCCGAGACGATGAAGTCCACCGGCGACCGGTGCGACGCGCTCATCAAGGCCGCCGAGGAGCAGCTGGCCAAGGCCGAGGCGAAGGCCAAGGAGATCGTCTCGGAGGCGAACTCGGAGGCCGGCAAGGTGCGCATCGCCGCCGTGAAGAAGGCCGAGGGCCTGCTGAAGGAGGCGGAGCAGAAGAAGGCCGCGCTGGTCAAGGAGGCCGAGGAGCTGAAGGCCGAGGCCATCCGCGAGGCGCGGCGCACCGTCGAGGAGGGCAAGCGGGAGCTGGAGGTCCTGGTGCGGCGCCGCGAGGACATCAACGCCGAGATCTCCCGCGTGCAGGACGTCCTGGAGGCCCTGGAGTCCTTCGAGGCGCCGGGCGGCGGCAAGGACAACGGCGTGAAGGCGGCGGCCGCCGCGGGCGCCCGGTCCGGCGCCAAGGCGTCCGACTCCTAGCCACCGGACCGTCAGGCCACCACCGGACCACCGTCAAACCGGGCAAACCCCTCCCGCCGGAGGGGTTCTGCCCATGGCTTTGGCAAGCCTTCCGACCGTCAGCCACTCAAAAGGGGTGTCATTCTCCGTATCAAACGTGCATCCGCTCGATGACACACCGCTTCGGCGCCTAGGATTCCCCCTATCACCTCACCGGTCTCATTCGACAGGAACCCCATGAGCGACACTTCCCCCTACGGCTTCGAGCTTGTGCGGCGTGGATACGACCGCGCTCAGGTGGACGAACGTATCTCCAAGCTCGTCTCCGACCGTGACAGCGCTCTCGCCCGCATCACCGCTCTGGAAAAGCGCATCGAGGAGCTCCACCTCGAGACCCAGAACGCCCAGGCCCAGGTCAACGACGCCGAGCCGTCGTACGCCGGTCTCGGCGCCCGGGTCGAGAAGATCCTGCGCCTCGCCGAGGAAGAGGCGAAGGACCTGCGCGAGGAGGCCCGCCGCGCCGCCGAGCAGCACCGCGAACTCGCCGAGTCGGCCGCCCAGCAGGTCCGCAACGACGCCGAGTCGTACGCGGCCGAGCGCAAGGCCAAGGCCGAGGACGAGGGCGTCCGGATCGTCGAGAAGGCCCAGGGCGAGGCGTCCCAGCTGCGTACCGAGGCGCAGAAGGACGCGCAGTCCAAGCGCGAGGAGGCCGACGCCCTCTTCGAGGAGACCCGCGCCAAGGCCGCGCAGGCCGCCGCCGACTTCGAGACGAACCTCGCCAAGCGCCGCGAGCAGTCCGAGCGGGACCTGGCGTCCCGTCAGGCCAAGGCCGAGAAGCGTCTCGCCGAGATCGAGCACCGCGCGGAGCAGCTGCGGCTGGAGGCCGAGAAGCTGCGCACCGACGCCGAGCGCCGGGCCCGCCAGACGGTGGAGACCGCGCAGCGCCAGGCCGAGGACATCGTGGCGGACGCCAACGCCAAGGCCGACCGGATCCGTTCGGAATCCGAGCGCGAGCTCGCGGCCCTGACCAACCGTCGCGACTCCATCAACGCCCAGCTGACCAACGTCCGCGAGATGCTGGCGACGCTCACGGGTGCCGCGGTGGCCGCGACGGGCGCGCCCGCCACGGAGGACGAGCCGATCTCCCGCGGGGTGCCGGCCCAGCAGTCCCGGTAACAGACCGGTACACAACGGCTGAAACCGGCGAAGCCCTCTGCCCCCGAGGTGGCAGAGGGCTTCGTCGCCCTCTAGCGTGGCGTCATGATCGAGCTCGAGGGGCTGACCAAGCGGTACGGCGAGAAGGTGGCGGTCAACAATCTGACCTTCACGGTGCAACCCGGCATCGTCACGGGCTTCCTGGGACCCAACGGGGCCGGGAAGACCACCACGATGCGCATGGTGCTGGGCCTGGACCGGCCCACGGCCGGGGATGTCCGCATCGAAGGCAAGCGGTACGACCAGCTGAAGGACCCGCTGAAATCGGTGGGGGCGCTGCTGGACGCCAAGGCGCTGCACGGCGGGCGCACCGCCTTCAACCACCTGCTGTGCCTGGCGCAGAGCAACGGCATCCCGCGGCAGCGGGTGCACGAGGTGCTCGACACCGTCGGTCTGACGGCGGTGGCGAAGAAGAAGGCCAAGGGCTTCTCGCTCGGCATGGGGCAGCGGCTCGGCATCGCCGGCGCGCTCCTGGGCGACCCGCGGATCCTGATGTTCGACGAGCCGGTCAACGGCCTCGACCCCGAGGGCATCCACTGGATCCGCATGCTGATGAAGTCCCTCGCGCAGCAGGGGCGCACGGTCTTCGTCTCCTCGCACCTGATGAGCGAGATGGCGCTGACGGCCGACCACCTCGTCGTCATCGGACAGGGCCGGCTGCTCGCCGACACGTCCATGGCCGACTTCATCCAGCGCAACTCCCGCTCCTACGTCCGGGTGCGCAGCCCGCAGCGGGAGCAGCTCCTGGACGCGTTCCACGAGGCCGGGATCACCGCCGTGGAGAGCGGCAGCGGGGTCCTGGAGGTCGACGGCAGCAAGGCCGAGCAGATCGGTGAGCTGGCCGCCCGGCACCAGATCGTGCTGCACGAGCTGAGCCCGCAACAGGCGTCCCTGGAGGAAGCCTTCATGCAACTGACCGCGGAATCGGTGGAGTACCACGCGCACTCTGGCCCGCCCGCCCCCGCCCAGCAGCAACAGCAGCAGCAGTGGGGCGACGACTGGAAGAAGAAGGGCTGATCATGGCGGCAGGACAGGTCGTCCGCTCCGAGTGGACGAAGATCCGGTCCGTGGCGTCCACGGTGTGGACGCTCTCCCTGGCGGTGGTCGTCACCATCGCCCTGGGCATGCTGATCTCGGCGCTGTCGAAGAGCGAGTTCGACAACCTCAGCGAGCGGGACCGGCTCGCCTTCGACCCCACGTTCATCAGCTTCGCCGGGATGGGCCTCGGCCAGCTCGCGATGATCGTGTTCGGGGTGCTGGTGGTGTCGAACGAGTACAGCACCGGCATGATCCGCACCTCGCTGGCGGCGGTGCCGCAACGCGCCACGTTCCTGTTCAGCAAGCTGGGAGTGGCCACCGCGCTGGCCCTGGTGGTGGGCATGGCGACCAGCTTCGCCACCTTCTTCCTCGGCCAGGCCATGCTCGGCGAGCACAAGGCGTCCATCGGGGACGAAGGGGTGCTGCGGGCGGTGATCGGCGGCGGCCTCTACATGACGCTGATCGCCCTGTTCTCGATGGGCGTGGCCGCGATGCTGCGCTCGCCGATGCTGTCGCTGGGCATCCTGATGCCGTTCTTCTTCCTGATCTCCAACATCCTGGGCAACGTCGACGCGACGAAGAAGGTCGGCCAGTACCTGCCCGACCAGGCCGGCAGCAAGATCCTTCAGGTGGTGCCGCCGCTCGACGACGACACCCCGTACGGGCCGTGGGGCGGTCTGGGGATCATGGCGCTGTGGGTGCTGGCGGCGGTCCTGGGCGGCTACGCGGTGCTCAAGAAGCGCGACGCGTAGGGAGCGGATGTCCGGGCGCCGGTTTCACCTCGCATTCAGCGGAACCGTGAGCGCCTGGATATCCTCCTAACCCTTACGGGGGCGTGTGCCCCGCTGTCCAGAACCTTCGATGGGTGCGGAGCATGATCGAGGCTGTCGGCCTGACCAAGCAGTACGGCGCGAAGACCGCTGTGTACGACCTCTCGTTCCAGGTGCGGCCGGGAGCCGTCACCGGCTTCCTGGGTCCCAACGGCTCGGGCAAGTCGACGACCATGCGCATGATCCTCGGTCTGGACAACCCCACCGCCGGCTACGTCACCATCGGGGGCTATCCGTACCGCAGGCTGCCCAACGCGGCCCGGCAGGTGGGCGCGCTGCTGGACGCCAAGGCCGTGCACGGCGGGCGCACCGCCCGCAACCACCTGCTGAGCCTCGCCCAGCTCTCCGGCATCCCGGCCCGCCGGGTGGACGAGGTGCTGGGCGTGGTCGGCCTGCACGAGGTGGCCCGCAGGCGGTCCCAGGGCTTCTCCCTGGGCATGGGGCAGCGGCTGGGCATCGCCGCCGCCCTGCTCGGTGACCCCGAGGTGCTGCTGTTCGACGAACCGGTCAACGGCCTCGACCCCGAGGGCATCCTGTGGGTGCGCAACCTGATGAAGGCGCTGGCGGCCGAGGGCCGCACGGTCTTCGTCTCCTCGCACCTGATGAGCGAGATGGCGCTGACCGCCGACCACCTCATCGTCATCGGCCGGGGACAGCTGCTCGCCGACATGAGCGTGACGGACTTCATCTCCGCCAACTCGGCGGACTTCGCGCGGGTCCGCACGCCCGACACCGAGCCGCAGGCGCGCGAGAAGCTGTCGGCCGCGCTCACCGAGGCCGGCGGCCAGGTGCTGCCCGAGCCGGACGGCGCGCTGCGGGTGACCGGGCTGCCGCTCCCCCGCATCAGCGACCTCGCCCACGCCTCGGACGTGCGGCTGTGGGAGCTGTCGCCGCACCAGGCCTCGCTGGAGGAGGCGTACATGCGGATGACGCAGAGCGCCGTCGACTACCGCTCCACCGCGGACCAGAAAGAGGGCTTCCAGGAGCCGCTGCCGCCGGGCGCGCAACCGCCGATGCCGGTGCCCGGCCAGGGCCAGCCCGGCTGGTACGCCCCGCCGCCGCCCCAGCCGGGCGAGGAGCCCTTCGCGGGGGCGTCACAGCGCGCGGCAGGGCACCCCGGGGGTCCGGCCCCGGCGGGCCCGTCCGCCGAGGCTCCCGCAGCCCCCGCCGCTCCCGACCTGACCAAGCCCGAGGACGCCCGATGAGTACGCCGCAGACCCCGACCGCGCAGGACCCCGGCCACGGCCCGGCGACCGCCCCCGGCGCCGCGTGGGCCGACGGGGAGCACCCCCGTTACACCTCGCCGATCCCGGTCGTGCGCACCCACCTCGGGCACGCGCTGGCCTCCGAGTGGACGAAGATCAGGTCGGTGCGCTCCACGATGTGGACGCTGGGCGTGTTCGTGCTGCTGGTCGTCGGCATCGGCACGCTGGCCGGACTGCTCGTGCTGACCGCGGACGCTGACCTGAACGGCGAGAGCCCGATGGGTCTCGGCCTCTTCGGGCTGCTGCTGGGCAGCATGTGCGTCATCACGCTGGGCGTGCTGACCACGGCGTCCGAGTACGGTACCGGCATGATCCGCACCACGATGGTCGCCTGTCCCGCGCGGGCGCGGGTCCTGGCGGCGAAGGCCGTGGTGTTCTTCCTGGTGGCCTTCGTGGTGACGCTGGTCTCCGTCTCGCTCGTCGCGCTGCTGCACGTGGCGATGCTGGAGGGCAGCGGGGCCCGGGCGCCCTCCGGCGAGGAGTGGCTGAAGGGCACGGTGGGCATCTCGCTCTACCTGGCGCTGCTGGGCACCCTCTCGCTGGCCGTCGGCTCGCTCATCCGGCACTCGGCGGGCGCCATCACCATCATGATCGGTCTGCTGCTGGCCCCGCTGGTGATCGCCCTGTTCATGTTCTCGTCCTCGCTCCAGGACGTGCAGCAGGCGCTGTTCCAGTACTCCATCCCGAACCAGCTGAGCATCTTCTACTCCAACTCCCTCAGCAGCTCCGGCCCGTCCGGCTGGGACCCGTTGTGGATCATGCTCGGGCTGACCGGGGTGACCCTGGGCGGCGCCTTCGCGCTGCTCAACAGCCGGGACGTCTGAGGGGCCCGCCCGGGCTACTGCTGCTGCGAGGCGATCTGGATCAGGTTGCCGCAGGTGTCGTCGAGGACGGCGGTGGTGACGGGGCCCATCTCCAGCGGGTCCTGGGTGAAGCGGACGCCGAGGCCGCGCAGCCGCTCGTACTCGGCGCGGACGTCGTCGACCGCGAACTGGGCGAGCGGGATGCCGTCCGTGACGAGCGCGTCGCGGTAGGTGCGGGCGGCCGGGTGGCCGAGGGGTTCCAGGAGGAGTTCGGGGCCGTCGGGGGCCTCGGGCGAGACGACGGTCAGCCAGCGGTCCTGCTCGCCCACCGGGACGTCGTGCTTCTTCACGAAGCCGAGCACGTCCGTGTAGAAGCGCAGGGCCTCGGCCTGGTCGTCGACGAAGACACTGGTCAGCTGGATCTTCATGGGGTGTTCTCCGGTCCGGTCGGGTCGGTGGGGGGCCAGCGTTCGGTGATCCTCCGCAGCGGGGCCGTGTCCAGGTCGTGGAACTTGTAGCGTCCCTCCCGCCTGGTCCCGACGAGTCCCGCCGCCTCCAGCACGGCGAGGTGCTGGGAGACGCCCTGGCGGGAGATGCCGAGCCCGTGCTTCATGGCCAGGCGCGAGCAGATCTCGAACAGGGTCTGCCCGGACTGCTCCGCGAGCTCGTCGAGGATCGTGCGGCGCGTGGGGTCGGCCAGGGCTTTGAACAGTTCGTCGTCGGCCACACCCCCACCATAGGCAAGTGTTCACTTGCCTATCAAGCCGGGGAGCGCCGCACGGGCGCCCGGCCGCCGGCCGGGCGGGCCGGCGGACGTCAGAACCTCGGTGCGTTGCGGGACCGCTGCACGCGCGTGGTCCGGCGGTCCCGGGCGTTCCAGCACGCCTTGTGCCAGTGCCGGCGCTCGTCGACGCCGGAGTGCTCGGGCCACGCCACCAGGTGCGGCACGCCGTCCGGGATCAACTGGTCGCAGCCGGGGCAGCGGTAGGCCTTGCCCTGGGCGCTGGCTCCGGCCACGTGCCGTACGCTCCACTCCTCGCCCTGCCAGCTCTCCGTGGACTGCCAGCCGCCGTAGCGGCCGGAGCGGTCGTCCTCGGCACTGCGGCCGGCGGAACCGGCTCCCTTGGGTCGGTTGCGACGCGGGGACAAGGGACACCTCACGGGGCTATACAGGGTGCAGCGACCCGTCCAGCGTACGCGGCGGGACCCCGGGCACACGGACGCGACCGGTCCTCCCACGTCGCCCTCGGGGCGGCTCCGAGCCCCTTCCCGGCGGTCCATTCTGCAGACAATCCGGAAAATCCCCCGCCCGGCCGTGTCCTCGGCACGTGTCAGACGGTTATGCCGTGTGGGGGAGCTCCGTGTCGGAGCCAAGGAAGCAGGAAAGCAATGCGCGTTGGAAGTTTCGTACTGGCCGCCCAGTTCCCTGGGCAGGGCGAAGGGGAGGCACTGCACCGTGCGGTCCGCTCGGCGGAGGTGGCCGAGGAGGCGGGGCTCGACTCGGTCTGGCTGGCCGAGCACCACTTCGTCCCCTACGGCACCTGCCCGTCGGCCGTGACCCTGGCCGCCCTCCTGCTCGGCCGCACCCGCCGGCTGCGGGTCGGCACGGCGGTCAGCGTGCTGCCCACCGCCCACCCCGTGGCCCTCGGCGAGCAGGCGGCGCTGCTGCACCTCACCAGCGGCGGCCGCTTCTCGCTGGGGGTGGGGCGCGGCGGCCCCTGGGTCGACCTGGAGGTGTTCGGGTCCGGCCTGGAGGCGTACGAGCAGGGCTTCCCCGAATCACTCGATCTGCTGATGCGCTGGCTGCGCGAACCGCGGGTCGGCGCGGACGGCGAGCGCTTCCGCTTCCGTGAAGTGCCCGTCGTGCCGCGCCCGTCGGAATCGCTCACGCCGGGCGGCGGACCCGAGGTCGTCGTCGCGTGCACCTCGCCGGCGAGTGTGCGGCTGGCCGCCGAGCGGGGCCTGCCGATGCTGCTGGGCATGCACGTCGGGGACGAGGAGAAGGCCGAGATGGTCGCCCTGTGGCGGCGCCACGCGCGCGCCTCGGGCCGGCCGGCCGAGGAGATCCAGGAGGCCGCCCACGTCTCCGCCGGTGTCTGCCAGATCGCCGACCGGCGCTCGGACGCGGTGGAGACCCTGACGAAGGCGATGCCGGGCTGGCTCCGCCAGGGGCTCGAGGCGCATGTGACCGTGGACGGCCGGCAGCGGCAGATGCGCGACCCGCTCGCGTACACCGAACTGCTCTGCGGGCTGCACCCGGTGGGCACGCCGCGGCTGTGCGCCGACCGGCTCGCCGCGACCGGCGAGCGCACCGGCATCTCCCGCTTCGCACTGCTCGTCGAGGGTTCCGGCGACCTCGCCGCGACCGAGGAGAACGTACGGCGGCTCGGCAGCGACGTGCTCCCCCAGCTCGCCTGAGCGAGCCGGGGAACCATGGGGCTTGCCGCCCCGGTACAGACCGCACCTCCCGCGTACGGAGCGGCAAGCGAAGGACGGGGGCGCATCAGCAGTCGCGCAGCTCCGGTGACTGGTTCAGCAGCTGACCGCGGATGGAGGTGAAGCGCGCCAGCGTCTCGTCGACCGAGGAGTCGAGCGGGAACACCGCCACCCGGTGGCAGTTCTGGAAGGCCAGCCGGACACCGAAGTGCCGTTGCAGCGCGCCACGTATCGCGTCACTCGCAAGTGCACGCAGCAGTTGACCGCGTGCCTGCTCGTCCGGCGGAGGCGTCTGGTTGTCGGCGAAGACTCCGCCGTCGACCTTCAGCTGGGCCACCAGGGAGCTGATCATCTCCCACGCATACGGCAGGGAGGTCCGGACGCAGTCGACGAAGGCGGCTTCGTCGACCTCGCCTCGCTCGGCCTGTTCGAGTAGGGCCGGTGAGACGTCGAGCGACATGGGTTCTCCTCTCGCACCCCCGTCGAGCAGGGGTTGCCTGACAGATAAGGGAGTTCGCGATATCGGGCACGCTGCGTACACGTCTCGCGACCTCCCGTTCACTACCGTAAGCAACCGATCGGGCCCGCACCAGGCGAACAGCCGGATGCGGAACAACCTGTGGGCCGGTAATCGGCCATCGACGAAACCGTGGTTTCCAGGAGATTCAGGACGTGCCAGGTGGGTCCCACGGGCCCTGTGCGGTCCTTGAATCCGGGACCTGTTCCCGGGCGAATCGCATCGGGGCGGGCCCGTCGAGTAGCGTTGCCGACCATGCGTCTCGTCATTGCCCGTTGCTCCGTGGACTACGCCGGGCGGCTCACCGCCCACCTCCCCCCGGCGCCCCGCCTGATCCTGGTCAAGGCGGACGGCAGCGTCTCCATCCACGCCGACGACCGGGCCTACAAGCCCCTGAACTGGATGTCGCCCCCCTGCACGTTGAAGGAGGGGACCGGAGCGGAGGAGGGGGTCTGGACCGTCGTCAACAAGGCGGGCGAGAAGCTCATCATCACGATGGAGGAGATCCTGCACGACTCCTCGCACGAACTGGGGGTGGACCCCGGTCTGATCAAGGACGGCGTGGAAGCACACCTTCAGGAGCTGCTCGCCGACCGTATCGAGACCCTCGGCGAGGGCTACACCCTCATCCGGCGCGAGTACATGACCGCCATCGGTCCCGTCGACATCCTGTGCCGGGACGCCGACGGGAAGACCGTCGCGGTGGAGATCAAGCGGCGCGGCGAGATCGACGGCGTGGAGCAACTCACCCGGTACCTGGAGCTGTTGAACCGCGATCCCCATCTCGCGCCGGTGCGCGGCATCTTCGCCGCCCAGGAGATCAAGCCGCAGGCACGGGTGCTCGCCACGGACCGGGGCATCGGCTGCCAGGTCCTGGACTACGACGCGCTGCGCGGCATCGACGACGACAAGCTGCGCCTGTTCTGAGCGACGGCGCCCGCGCCGTGTGCGAAGGGCCGGATCCCCGCGGGGGTCCGGCCCTTCGCGCGCCCGCGCCCGCGGGCGGGGTGTCAGATCACCGTGTCCGGATCGCCGGGCGTGTCCGTGTCACCGGTCTCCGGCGCGCTCGCCGAACTGCTGCTCTGCGCCGGGGAGGACGGGGCGGGGCCGCTGGCGCTGTCGCTCGTCGACGGCGGCGGGGGCTCCTCGGTGTCCGTGGGGGTCGGCGTCGTCGGCTCCGGCTCGGTCGACGGGTCGGTCGGCGTGGTCGGGCTGGTGGGGTCCGTCGGCTTGTTGCTCGTCGGCGGCTTCGTGGAGGACGGCGGCCGGGTGGACGACGGCGGCTTCGTCGACGTCGACGTCGGGTCACCGGGCTCGCCGGTGCCGCTCGGTCCGTCCGACGGCCGCGCCGACCCGCTCTCGGTGGGCGTGGGGTCGTCCGAGGTGCCGAAGGTGCCGTCCGGGCCGGGGTCGGTCGGGCGGCTGGTGGCCGTGCCGGTGTCGCCCTCCTGGCCCGCGCGGTCGGCGCCCAGGCTGTCGTCGTCGACGCCCTGGCTGGCCGAGGGGTTCACGCCCACGTTCTCCGACGGGGTGCCGGCGTCGTTGCCGGACGTGGCGCCGAGGGTGACCACCGTCCCGAGCACGGCGACGAGCAGGGCGCCCGCGCCGGTGGCCACCAGGTTGCGCCGGGCCAGGCCCTTCAGACCGCCGCCGGCCTTCGCCGGGGACGGCGAGGCGACCGTGGGCGTGGTCCCGGTGCGCTGGATCACCAGGGCGGTGTCCGCGGGCGGGCGGAGCTCCGGGAAGGCCGCGGGCGCCCCGCGCGGGGGTGCGGCGGGCTCCTCGGGCCGGACGTCCGGCAGCACGTCGGCGAGCGGCGGGAGGGCCATCGGGATGCCCGA
>NZ_JAAGMD010000838.1 GCF_010548465.1 Streptomyces sp. SID14436
GCCTGCTGCGCCGCGGGCGTGGCCTTCTCGGCGGCCTTCTCGACGGTCTTGCCGCCGGTCTCGCCCGCCACCCCGGTCACGGTCTGCGCAGCGCCGTCCAGGGCGGTCACTCCGCCGAGGTCGGGGGCGGCGGGCAGCCCGGGAGCCGCGCTGGCGGTACCGGCCGCACCGACCCCGGCGGCCGCTCCGGCGGCGACGAGCAGCGCGGCACGGGCGATCCGGCGGGTCAGGGGGAGGGACATGGTGCTCCTTCGAGGGGGAAGAACAGCTCGGACGCCGTGACTACCGCTCGAAGGCCGGGAAGGTTGCGGCGCGCCCCGGTAAAGACTCGGTAACGCGTCGCATTATCGGATGGGGAGGAAAGCGGACGAAGGTCTCCCCGGTGCGGCGGATGAAGAACCGATTCCGCCCTGTGCTGCCCGGGCACGGCCCGCTTCTGCCGACCGCGGCGCGCCCGGCTCCGCACCCGTCAGCACCGGGCACCGCGCATGACCCCTGCGAGTGAGGGCCCGCACTACCGCCCGGTGGTGATCCGCACCGCGTCCGGCCCGCCGGCCGGCTTCCCGGAGCCCTTGGCGTCGTCCTGCCGCCACGTGCTGTCGGTGGTCCCGGCCACCCACACCCGGCCCGCGTAGGACACGCGCTGTATGCGGAGCTCCGAGGCGTTGGCCACCGCCCAGTGCGCGAGCTGCCAGCCTCGGGCCCCGGCCCGCCGGGAACCGCCCGCCGCGCCGTCCCGCGCGTCGTCGACCGGCAGCGTCAGCGTCCGCCCGTCCGGCTCGACCGTCACGTCCGGGGCGCTCGGGGACGGAGTGGGCTTCGCCCCGTCGTCCACCTCGGCACCGGCCGGCTGGAGCAGGTCCCGCCCGAAGTCCCGGGCCAGCGCGGCCTGCACCGCCTCGGTGCCCGACGCGCGCGTCGCGCCCGGACGCCCCTGGCAGGTCAGCGTCGCCGCCGACCGCCCGGTCAGCGCGGCGGCCAGCAGGGCGGCGTCCGGCTCGTGCTTGGCGTACGCCTGCGGGAACCCGCTGCGCTGCACCTTCTGCGCGGCCACGGTCAGCGGCAGCCGGGTGTAGCCCGGCACCTCCTCCAGGCCCTCGTAGAACTTCTCCGCCGAGTACACCGGATCCATGATCTCCTCCGGCGTGCCCCAGCCCTGCGACGGCCGTTGCTGGAACAGGCCCAGCGAATCCCGGTCGCCGTAGTCGATGTTGCGCAGCGTCGACTCCTGGAGCGCGGTCGCCAGCGCGATCGTCACGGCCCGCTCGGGCAGGTCGCGCGCGGTGCCCACGGCGGTGATCGTCGCCGCGTTCACCGCCTGCTCGGGAGTGAACTCGTAGGTCGCGCCGTCACCCTTGGCGGACACGACCTTGCACCCGGGCCCGCGCCCGCCCCCCGTCACGTACTGCACCACGAGGTATCCGGCGACCGCGAGCATTACCACGAAGGCCGCCCCGAAGCGGAAGAGGCGGCCCCGACGTCGTCTGGAAGGAAGCGGCGGCTCTGACACGCGTACAAGGTACTGGAGAGTACGGAAACGTGTGAGCCGGGTGTGAACAGTCGGCCCCGGCCTGCCGCGTTAGGGTCGGGCCATGGCCGACACCCCGCTTGACCTCACGCTGGACGCCGCGCGCCTGACCGCGCAGCTCGTCGACTTCCCGTCCGAGAGCGGCAACGAGAAGCCCCTCGCGGACGCGATCGAGGCCGCCCTGCGCGCCCTGCCGCACCTCACGGTCGACCGGTACGGCAACAACGTGGTGGCCCGCACGCACCTCGGGCGGGCGGAGCGCGTGATCCTCGCCGGGCACATCGACACCGTCCCCATCGCCGACAACGTCCCCTCCCGCCTCGACGAGGACGGCGTGCTGTGGGGCTGCGGCACCTGCGACATGAAGTCCGGCGTCGCCGTCCAGCTGCGCATCGCGGCCACCGTCCCGGCCCCCAACCGCGACCTGACCTTCGTCTTCTACGACAACGAGGAGGTCGCCGCCGACCTCAACGGCCTCGGACACGTGGCCCAGGCGCACCCCGAGTGGCTGGAGGGCGACTTCGCGGTGCTGCTCGAACCCTCCGACGGCCAGGTCGAGGGCGGCTGCCAGGGCACCCTCCGGGTGCTGCTGCGCACGACGGGGGAGCGGGCGCACTCGGCGCGCTCCTGGATGGGCTCCAACGCCATCCACGCCGCCGCTCCGATCCTGGAGCGCCTGGCCGCCTACGAACCCCGCTACCCGGTGATCGACGGCCTGGAGTACCGCGAGGGCCTCAACGCGGTCGGCATCTCCGGCGGCGTGGCCGGCAACGTCATCCCCGACGCGTGCGTGGTCACCGTCAACTTCCGCTACGCGCCCGACCGCACGCCCGAGGAGGCGCTCGCCCACGTGCGCGAGGTGTTCGCGGACTGCCCGGTCGCCGAGTTCACCGTCGACGACCACAGCGGCGCCGCCCGGCCCGGCCTGTCCCACCCGGCCGCCGCCGCGTTCATCGAGGCGGTCGGCGGCACACCGCAGCCGAAGTACGGCTGGACCGACGTCTCCCGCTTCTCGGCCCTCGGCGTCCCCGCCGTCAACTACGGCCCCGGCAACCCCCACTTGGCGCACCGCCGGGACGAACGCGTCGAGACCGCCAAGATCCTGGCCGGCGAGGAGCGGCTGCGTTCCTGGCTGACGGCATGATCGCCGATCCCACCGGTGTGGTTTACACCGGTGCGGGGCGGACATGCTGAGGTCCCCTGTACGTAACCCGCGTAGATCTACGCTGAGGTGGAACAACCTGGCACACGGAGGGAGCGCGCATGATCACTGGCAAGCCGGAGGGCCCGCAGCAGCCGCCCGAGGAGCAGCGTCTCGGTCCGGTGCTCCGCAGGCGGGACCAGGTGCAGACGAGCACCACCGACCAGCGGCTGCTGGACGAGCGCGCCCCCAGCGGCTGGGTCCACACCGACCCCTGGCGCGTGCTGCGCATGCAGTCGGAGGTCATCGAGGGCTTCGGCTCCCTGTCCGAGCTCCCGCCCGCCATCAGCGTCTTCGGCTCGGCGCGCACCCCCGAGGACTCCTGGGAGTACGAGACCGGCGTCAAGCTGGGCCGCGGCCTGGTCGAGGCGGGCTTCGCGGTGATCACCGGGGGTGGCCCCGGGGCCATGGAGGCGGCCAACAAGGGCGCCCTGGAGGCGAACGGCGTCTCGGTCGGCCTCGGCATCGAGCTCCCCTTCGAGCAGGGGCTCAACCCCTACGTCGACATCGGCCTGAACTTCCGCTACTTCTTCGTCCGCAAGCTGATGTTCGTCAAGTACGCCCAGGGCTTCGTCGTGCTGCCCGGCGGCCTCGGCACCCTGGACGAGCTGTTCGAGGCCCTCACCCTCGTCCAGACCCAGAAGGTCACCCGCTTCCCCATCGTCCTCTTCGGCACCGAGTACTGGGGCGGCCTGGTCGACTGGCTCCGCGACACGGTCATCGCCCAGGGCAAGGCGGCGGAGAAGGACCTGATGCTGTTCCACGTCACGGACGACGTGGAGGAGGCGGTGGCCCTGGTCTCGAAGGAGGCGGGCCTGCCGGAGGGGCGCCAGGGCGGCGCCTGAGCGGCCGGCCGTGACGCGGCGGGCCCCGTGTGCCCCCGTGCCCGCCGCGGACGTGAGTGCGGCCCACCGCCGTCCGGCGGTGGGCCGGCGCGACCGGCCCTACGCCAGTCCCCGCCGGGCCACCGCAGGGGGCCGGTGCCCGGCGATGGACGCCACCATGTCGAGGACCTGCCGCGTCTCCGCGACCTCGTGCACCCGGTACACCTGCGCCCCCAGCCACGCCGACACCGCCGTCGTGGCCAGCGTCCCCAGCACCCGCTCCTTCACGGGCCGGTCCAGGGTCTCGCCCACGAAGTCCTTGTTGGACAGCGACACCAGCACCGGCCAGCCCGTGGCGACCATCTCGCCCAGCCGCCGTGTCGCCTCCAGGCTGTGGCGGGTGTTCTTGCCGAAGTCGTGCCCGGGGTCGATCATCACCGACTCCCGCGGCACCCCCAGCGCCACCGCCCGCTCCGCCAGGCCCACCGTGCGCTCCAGGATGTCGGCCATCACGTCGTCGTACGTCACCCGGTGCGGCCGGGTCCGCGGCCGGGCGCCGCCCGCATGGGTGCACACCAGCCCGGCGCCGTACCGCGCGGCGACCTCCGCGAGCCGCGGATCGACCCCGCCCCACGCGTCGTTGAGCACGTCCGCGCCCACCTCGCAGACGGCCTCGCCGACCTCGTGCCGCCAGGTGTCCACGCTGATCACGACGTCCGGGAAGCGCCGCCGGACCTCCGCCACGAACCCGACGGTCCGCCGGGCCTCCTCGTCGGCGTCCACCTCTTCGCCCGGCCCGGCCTTCACCCCGCCGATGTCGATGATCGCGGCGCCCTCGGCCACGGCCTGCTCCACGCGGGCGAGGGCCGGCTCGTCGCGGAACGTCGCCCCCTGGTCGTAGAAGGAGTCCGGGGTCCGGTTCACGATCGCCATGATCACCGGCTCGTGCGGCTCGAATTCCCGCCTGCCCAGCCTGAGCATCCCCTGTGACCTCTCCTCGTCCAGTCCGGCCCCGGTCGTCGGACGGCGGCCACCGGCCGCCTGCGACCCCTACTGTCAGACTCGCATGGCACGATCGGAGCCACACACCCGACTCCGACAACATCCGACCGTGGGGGCCCCACCGATGGTGATGTTCTTGTTCCTGGTCGTCGCGCTCGCCGTCGTGGTCACCGCGGTGACCCTGGCGGTGGTCGGCGGCGGTGAGAAGGGCCCGCTGCCCGAGGCCGCCCCCGAGCGGCTGCGGGACGCCTTCCCGCCGGACCGCCCCGTCAGCCGCGCCGACGTGGACGTGCTGCGCTTCCCGCTCGCAGCCCGGGGCTACCGCATGGCCGACGTGGACGACGCCCTCGGCCGCCTCGGCGCCGAACTCGCCGAGCGGGACGCCCGGATCGCCGACCTGGAGGCTGCGCTGGCCGGTGCCCGCGCCGCGGCCGCCCACATGTCCCTGGACAAGCCCGCCCCCCGGCCGGAGACCGGACAGCAGTGACCGGCACAGCAGCCCTCACCGGCCCCGACGGCGCCCCGCGCTGCCCCTGGGCCCTGTCCACCCCCGACTACGTCGCCTACCACGACGAGGAGTGGGGACGCCCGGTCCACGGCGACGACGCCCTGTTCGAGCGGCTCAGTCTGGAGGCGTTCCAGTCCGGGCTGTCGTGGATCACGATCCTGCGGCGCCGGCCCGGCTTCCGTTCCGCCTTCGCGCAGTTCGACATCGCCCGGGTCGCCGAGTTCACCGAGGCCGACCGGGAGCGCCTCCTGGCGGACACGGGCATCATCCGCAACCGCGCGAAGATCGACGCCACGCTCGCCAACGCGCGCGAGCTGGCCGGCTGGGCCCCCGGCGACCTCGACGCGCTCATCTGGTCCCACGCACCCGACCCGGACGGCCGCCCGGTACCGCGCACCCTCGCCGACGTCCCCGCGGTCACGCCCGAGTCGACGGCCCTGTCCAAGGCCCTGAAGAAGCGCGGCCTGCGCTTCGTCGGCCCGACGACGGCGTACGCGCTGATGCAGGCGTGCGGCCTGGTCGACGACCACCTGGCCGACTGCGTCGCGCGGCGGGGCCGAGCAGGCCGCCCGGCCCCGCCGGGGGGTCAGGCACGGGCCTAGCGGCCCAGGTACTTCGGCTTCTCCTTGTTCACGAACGCCTGCACCGCGATCGCGTGGTCCTGCGAACCGCCCGCCCGGGTCTGGAGCTCGTCCTCCTTGACGAGGGTCTCCGCCAGGGAGTGACCGAGGCCGTAGGCCACCGACTCCTTCAGCGCCGCGTACGCCACCGTCGGGCCCCCGGCCAGGGCCCGCGCCACCTTCTCCGCCTCCGCGCGCAGCTCCGCCGCCGGCACCAGCCGGTTGGCGATGCCCAGGTCGTACGCCTCCTGCGCGGAGATGTTGCGCGGGAACAGCAGCAGGTCGGTGGCCCGGCCGGGGCCGACCACCCGCGGCAGCGTCCACGAGATCCCGGAGTCCGCGGTCAGCGCGACCCCGGCGAACGACGTGTTGAACGCCGCGGTGTCCGCCACGATCCGGTAGTCCGCCGCCAGCGCGAAGCCGAACCCGGCGCCCGCGGCCACCCCGTTCACCGCGGCGACCACCGGCTTGGGCGCCTCTGCCAGCGCCGTCACGATCGGGTTGTAGTGCTCGCGCACCGTGCTCATCGTCTGCCCCGAACCGGTCTCCCGGTCCTCCAGCAGCAGCCCGATGTGCTCCTTCAGGTCCTGCCCGACGCAGAACGCCCGGTCACCGGCCGCGGTCAGCAGCACGGCCCGCACGGCGTCGTCGCCCGCGGCGGACCGGACCGCGTCCCGGAGGGCGACCTTCGCCGCGACGTTCAGCGCGTTCATCGCCTCCGGGCGGTTCAGCGTGATCGTCGCGAGTCCGTCGCTCACCTCGTAGAGCACGGTGTCGGCCATGGCGTATCCCCTCCAGCTGGCGGCTCCGGGACGTACCGGTGGGTACGCCCCTGTCTGCAGGACAGCATGACGGACATCACCGGCCGCGGACGGCACCGGTCGTGTGACCTGCGTCAAAGAATTCCGGGTCGATTTCGTTCCGCGGACGGGTGTGCGGCGGCGCAGTATCGCAGTCACATCCCCGAATTGAGTGGTTTTGCTCGCGCGCGTTGCCCAAGCGATGCCGACCTATGTTGGTCATCGGGTCCTGCGATGCGGGATAATGGCCTGGAAGCAATGTGTTCGATGCCGGTGCGGTGAGTCCTGTCCTTCAGGACCGCAGATGCCCTTCGTGGGCCGTCGGCTAGACGGTTGAGCTGGGTTTCAGGAAGGGGAACGAGCATGGCGGCCATGAAGCCGCGGACGGGTGATGGCCCGCTCGAGGTGACCAAGGAGGGGCGGGGCATCGTCATGCGCGTTCCGCTCGAAGGCGGCGGTCGGCTCGTCGTCGAGCTGACCCCTGACGAGGCCGACGCGCTCGGCGACGCCCTCAAGAAGGTCGTCGGCTGACGCGCAAGCGACCATACCCTTTCAGCCGCCCCGGCGCCGCTCCTGGTGCCGGGGCGGCTGTTTGCGCAGGTGGGAGGCTGTGCCCGGGTGATCGTGGGGGCCTGGGCGGCCGTCAGCGCTTCACCGCGCAGAGCAGTCCGTCCCCGACGGGCAGCAGGGAGGACACCAGCTCCTGGCTCTCGCGCACGGCACGCACCAGCTCCCGCAGCCGCAGTACCTCGGTGGGCTGCGGTCCGGAATCCACCGTGCGGCCGTTCGCGAACACGCCTTCGAAGGCGACCAGGCCCCCGGGGCGCAGCAGGCGCAACGATTCAGCGAGATAGTCCTGGTACTCCAGCCGGTCACCGTCGCAGAAGACCAGGTCGTAGCCGGCGTCCGCGAGCCGCGGCAGCACCTCCAGGGCGCGGCCGGGGATGAACCGCGACCGGTTGGCGGCGAACCCGGCGTCCCGGAACGCCTGCCGGGCGAACTGCTGATGCTCCGGCTCCGGGTCGACCGTGGTCAGGACGCCGTCGGACCGCATGCCGTGCAGCAGATGGATGCCGGAGACACCGCAGCCGGTGCCGATCTCGGCGACCGCCTTGGCCTCCACGGTGGCAGCGAGCAACCGCAGGGCCGCGCCCGTGCCGGGCGACACCGAGCGCAGGCCTGCCTGGCGGGCCCGGTCCCGGGCCCAGTGCAGCGCCTCGTCCTCGGCGACATAGGCGTCGGCGAACGCCCAGCTCGTCTGCCGGTTGGCGGTAATGACCCTCTCCTGTCCCCGTGAATGCCTGGCGTGACTGTATCCGTTGGCGTCGGGAACCCGCAGATGGGACCGGTCGTTTAAAGGGAGAGAACGACAGGTGCGACAGGACCGGGGGGCGGGGAGTGGACGAGCACGCGGGGCACATGCCGACGGAGCCGCACGAGCCGGACCGGCGCAGATCAAATTCTCGTAAAACCGCTTATCCGGAGCTAACGGGCGAGGTGGCTATGGTAGGGGCTCCACTGGACACCACCAGAGCCGATAGGGGAGGTGCGGCTGTACCTGTGGATCGGGGAGGAGTGCTGAGGCGCTTCCTTGGATCGGCGGGCAGGCCGAAATCCGTGAACGACACCGCTGCCGACCACAGCCGCGCCGGCGACCCGGCCCAGACCGCGAGCTTCACCACCGACGCGGACGGGCAGGCGTGGACTCCGCCCACCTGGGAGGAGATCGTCAGCATGCACAGCGGGCGGGTCTACCGGCTCGCCTACCGTCTGACCGGAAACCAGCACGACGCCGAGGACCTCACCCAGGAGGTCTTCGTCCGCGTCTTCCGCTCCCTGTCGACCTACACGCCGGGCACCTTCGAGGGCTGGCTGCACCGCATCACCACCAACCTCTTCCTGGACATGGTGCGGCGCAAGCAGCGCATCCGCTTCGACTCGCTCGGCGAGGACGCGGCCGAGCGGCTGCCCAGCAGGGAGCCCTCGCCCCAGCAGGTCTTCAACGACGCCCACTTCGACGCGGACGTCCAGCAGGCGCTCGACACCCTGGCCCCGGAGTTCCGCGCCGCGGTGGTGCTCTGCGACATCGAGGGGCTGTCCTACGAGGAGATCGCGGCCACCCTCGGCGTCAAGCTGGGCACGGTCCGCTCCCGCATCCACCGCGGACGCTCGCAGCTGCGCAAGGCGCTGGCCCACCGCTCGCCGAAGGCGCGCGCGGAGCGCGGCTCCCTCGTGCCCCGTGTTCCCGCACTGGGAGGAGGGGGCGCGAGCGCGTGAGCGGATCACTGCCGAAGTCGTCCGAGGGACACCTCGCAGAGCAGCATCTGGGAGACCGACTCTCCGCCCTGGTGGACGGAGAGCTCGGTCATGACGCGCGTGAGCGCGTACTGGCGCACGTCGCCACCTGCGCCAAGTGCAAGGCGGAGGTGGACGCCCAGCGCCGCCTGAAGAACGTCTTCGCGGAGGCGGCCCCCCCGCCGCCGTCCGAGAGTTTCCTCGCCCGCCTCCAGGGCCTGCCCGGCGGAGACCCGGGCAGCGGGTCCCCGCTGTTCGGCGGCGGGCTGCCCGGCGGCGACCAGGGCGTGTTCGCGGGACGGCGCGGCGACCGGTTCGAGTTCGCCTACGCGCCCGCCCGGCCGCACGGCCCGGCCGAGCCCGGCAGCCGCGGCTTCCGCATCCACGACGTCAGCCGCCACGAGACGGACCGGCCGGCCTCCCGCGGGCTGCGGTTCGCGTTCGTCGCGGCCGGAGCGGTGTCCCTGGCCGCGGTCGCCCTCGGCGGTGTCACGTCGAGCATGGTCCCCGACGCCGAGGTCCGCGGCTCCGGCAAAGGCAGCAACGTGACACCGGCACGCACCCAGGGCACGGGCGCGGCGACG
>NZ_JAAGMD010000854.1 GCF_010548465.1 Streptomyces sp. SID14436
CGGCGGCGGGGCGGCCGGCCCGGTCACCCCGGGCGGCCGCCCCGCCGTCGTCTCCGTCGTTCCCGTGCGACGGACGCCGGCCGTCTCACTTCAGGCGGTCGCCGATCCGCTTGCGCATCGACGTCATGGTGAACCCGCGCGGGTCCACCTTCCCCGGCTGCCACTCCAGGTGCCCGATCACCGAGCGCTCGTTCCAGCCGTGGTGGCGGCACACCGCGGCGGCGGCTCTCTCGATGGCCTCCAGCTGCGCCGCCGGCCAGGGATCCTCGCCGTCGCCCAGGTTCTCGCACTCGAAGCCGTAGAAGTGCCGGTTGCCGTCGGTGTTCGCCTCGTTGTCCGGCGGCAGGCGCTTCTCCGCGATCACCGCCCGCAGCACGTCGTCGTCGCCCAGACCGGCGTGGTTGGCCCGGCCGTAGCCGACGAGGTGCACCCGGCCGTCCTTGGTGATGACGCCGTGGCACAGCGGGCCCGGCAGGCCCGAGTAGCCCTTGCGGCACAACTCGACAGTCTTCGCACTGCCCTTGGTGACCGTGTGATGGATCATCACGCCGTGCACCGGCCCCCAGGGGCCCTTGTGGTTGCGGTTGTGGTCGCGCCAGTCGCCGACCTTGACGACCGTCAGACCCTCCGCCTTGAGAGCGCGCAGGAACGCGCTCGCGGACATGGGTGGGGCCATGACCGCCCTCCTTCGCACTGCGGGACGGCCGCCGGTCGCGGCCGTCTTGTACCGGTGCTTTACCTATACGGAGGGACCGGAACCTTCCGTTCGGTCTCTGTGCGAGCCGATCCGGACACGGTGCGGCCACTGCGGACCCGCGAAACGGAATCCCCATGGATGCCCAGGCGGCGAGTGATCCATTCCCGCTCATTCGGGTAATGGCGCAGACGCGCTCCGTGAGGAAATCTTGATCGCGCAGATCGATGCCCGGCACCGATGGGCGTGGATCACAACTGGGAGGGCATTTCTCTATGTCGGTAGGCGAAGAGGTCCGCACGGAGCAGACCCGGCCGCAGCAGAGTCTTGGTACGGCTGCCGCGCGGAACCTGGCCACCACCACCAAGTCAGTGCCGCAGATGCAGGAGATCAGCTCGCGCTGGCTGCTGCGCATGCTGCCCTGGGTGGACGTGCAGGGCGGTACGTACAGGGTCAACCGGCGGCTGACGTACGCCGTGGGGGACGGCCGGTTGACGTTCGTCAAGACCGGCGACCGTGTCGAGATCATTCCCGCGGAGCTGGGCGAGCTGCCCGCCCTGCGGTCGTTCGAGGACCAGGAGGTGCTGTCCGAGCTGGCGACCCGCTGCCGGCAGCGGGAGATCGAACCGGGCCAGGTCGTCGCCTCGTTCGGCAGCCCGGCCGACGAGGTCTACCTGCTGGCCCACGGCCGGGTGGAGAAGATCGGCACCGGCCCCTACGGCAGCGACGAGTCCCTCGGCGTCCTCGCCGACGGCTCCTACTTCGGCGACCAGGCCCTGCTCGACGACGGCGCCATCTGGGAGTACACGGCCCGCACGCTCACCGCCTGCACCGTGCTGGTCCTGCCGCGCGAGGCGTTCGAGCAGGTCGCCGAGCGGTCCGAACCCCTGCGGGAGCACCTTCAGGGGCTCCGCTCCATCCCCGGTCAGCGCACCAACAAGTACGGCGAGAAGGCGATCGAGCTGGCGGCCGGCCACACCGGCGAGCCGGACATCCCGCACACCTTCGTCGACTACGAGGCCAGCCCGCGCGAGTACGAACTCAGCGTCGCCCAGACCGTGCTGCGCATCCACACCCGCGTGGCCGACCTCTACAACCAGCCCATGAACCAGACGGAACAGCAGATCCGGCTGACGGTCGAGGCCCTGAAGGAGCGCCAGGAACACGAACTGATCAACAACCGCGACTTCGGTCTGCTCCACAACTGCGAGTACGACCAGCGGATCCAGCCCCACGACGGCGTGCCCGGCCCCGACGACATGGACGAGCTGCTCAGCCGGCGGCGCGGCACCAAGATGCTGCTCGCCCATCCGCGGGCGATCGCCGCGTTCGGCCGTGAGCTGAACAAGCGGGGCCTGGTCCCGGAGACCATCGACGTGGGCGGCAACCGCATCCCCACCTGGCGCGGTGTGCCCCTCTACCCCTGCAACAAGATCCCGGTGACGGAGGCCCGCACCACCTCCATCATCGCCCTGCGTACGGGCGAGGAGGACCAGGGCGTCATCGGACTGCGGGCCGCCGGCCTGCCCGACGAGATCGAGCCGGGCCTGTCCGTGCGCTTCATGGGCATCAACGAACAGGCCATCATCAAGTACCTGGTCACGGCCTACCACTCGGCCGCGGTGCTGGTCCCGGACGCGCTCGGGGTCCTGGAGAACGTCGAGATCGGCCGCTGGCGGTGACCGCACCGCAACGCCCGGCCCGCACACCGTGTCCCCGGCCCCGCGGGCGGGTACACCCTGGGGGTACGGGCTCGACCACGGCAGCTGCGCCACCCTCCGCTCATCCTCCGAGACCAGGGGTGCGTCCATGACGGAGCTCAGGACGGAGACGGAACACCGTCCCGCCGACGGGCACGAGGCGACGATGCTGCTGGAGCGTGCCCGGGCGGAGGTCGACCCGGTGCTGCGGGCCGCGGTCGGCACCCTGCCCGGCCCGATGCGCCGCATCGCGCGCTACCACTTCGGCTGGGAGCACGCGGACGGCACTCCGGCCGCCGGCGGTTCCGGCAAGGCGATCCGTCCCGCACTGGTGCTCGCCGGGGCCTCGGCCCTCGGCGGCCCCGGTGCGCGGGCGGCCGCCGTCCGGGCCGCGGCGGCGGTGGAACTGGTCCACAACTTCACGCTGTTGCACGACGACGTGATGGACCGTGACACCACCCGCCGTCACCGGCCCACCGCGTGGACCGTCTTCGGTGACGCCGCCGCGATCCTCGCCGGTGACGCGCTCCAGGCGCTCGCCCTCCGGCTGCTCGCCGAGGACGCGCACCCGGCGGCTCCTGCGGCCGCGGCCCGGCTGGCCCAGTGCGTCATCGAGCTGTGCGCGGGCCAGCACGCGGACACGGCCATGGAGGGGCGCCCTCCGCGGGACGTCACCCTGGCGGAGACACTCGCCATGGCCGAGGCCAAGACGGGCGCACTCCTCGGCTGTGCCTGTGCCGTGGGGGCGCTGTACGCGGACGCCCCGGAAGCCGATGTGGCCGCGCTGGACGCGTTCGGCCGGGAGGCCGGGCTCGCCTTCCAGCTCATCGACGACGTGATCGGCATATGGGGCGACCCGCGGCACACCGGCAAACCGGCCGGCGCGGACTTGGCCGCACGCAAGAAGTCCCTGCCCGTGGTGGCCGCGCTCACCTCCGGTGGTCCGGCCGCCGCCGAACTGGCCGCCCTGTACGCGGCCCCGCACGCGAAGGAGGACCTGGAGCGGATCACGCTGACCGTGGAACGGGCGGGCGGCCGGGACTGGGCGCAGGCCCAGGCGGCCGACCGGATGGCCCGGGCGATGCAGGAGCTGGCCCGTGCCGTGCCGGACCCGGAGGCCGCGGGCGGGCTGCTGGCCCTGGCCGAGTTCGTGACACGGCGCACCACCTGACGGTTCGCCCGGGCACCGAGGACGCGGGAAGGGTCCCGCGGGTGTCCCGGGCGGCTGTCGCACCGAACCCCGGAGCCCGGGCCCGTGCGGCTCCTGACGCCGCACGGTCGCCGCGGGCACGGGTCCGGCGGGTCCCGCACTTCCCCACGATGTGCGGGGCCCGCGCCCCGCGCCACCCGCCCTTCGTCCGCTTCCCGAACTCCCGTGCGGGACACGGACGTTAGGCTCAACCCCCGTACATCACACGAGGGTTGAGGCAAAGGGGTGGACATGGGCGTGGCGATCCGGACGGCGGGGGAGCAGGACCGGGAGCGGGTGGTCCGGCTGCTGGACGCGGCGTTCCAGGACGACCCGGTGAGCAGTTGGGTCTTCCCCGGTGAGGAGTACCGCCGGACGACGCACCACCGCCTCATGGCCTCCTTCACCGACATCGTGATGGCGGACGGGTGGATCGACCTCACCGAGGACGGCGCCGCCTGCGCGCTGTGGCTCCCCGTGCCCGCGGACGACCACGGGGGCGACGCGAACGAGGAGGACGACGGTCCGGCACTGGTGCGGGAAGCCGTAGACCCGGACAACGAACGGGTGGAGCTGATCGGTCGCCTGACGGCGGGCATCCACCCCTCGGGACGGGCCCACGCCTACCTGTGGATGATCGGCGTGGCCCCCGGCCGGCAGGGTGAGGGCCTGGGCACCGCGCTGATCGGGGCGGTCCTCGACCGCTGCGACCGCACCGGGCTGCCGGCCTACCTGGAGGCCAGCAGCGCGCGCAGCCGCACTCTCTACGAGCGCCTCGGCTTTGAGGCCGCCGGAGAGCCCCTCGCCCTCCCCGACGGCCCGTACATGTGGCCCATGTGGCGCGAACCCCGCACCGACACGGCCACGTGACCCCGGGCCGGTGGGCCGCCCCGGGACGGCCGCCGCTCCGGACCGCAGCGCCGGCCCGGCCCGTCCGAGCCTGAGCCTCCCGCGGAGCCCGGAAATCCCCGGCCCTCGGCGGAGCGAGGAGAATTCCCAGCGGGAGCGGGGGACGTTCGGCCCTGGTCGCGGAGATGCCGTCCCCGCTTCACTGGCCCCGGCAGCACCGTCCGCCGACGGCCCGAGGTCCCGGCGGATGCCGGACGAGGGGACGACAAGGGGCGGGATGAGCGACGCGGCGAGGGGCGACGGAACGGCGGACGCGCAGGTCACGGTGGTCGGACACGCCGATCTGACACCGGACACCCTGCGTCTGGTGGAGTCCGCCCTGCACAGACGTCTCGAGCGCCTCGCCCGTGGACCGGCCGTCGTGCGGTCCGGGGCCGGCTCCGCCCTGGCCTTCGGGCGGGCGGCGCGGGCCGCGGGCCGCCGCCTGGTCGTCGCGATCCCCACCCGTGACGGGGTCCCCGCCGTGCCGCTCCGGCCCGACCGCCTGGCGACCGGTGAGCTGCTGACCCTCGCCGACCGGGTGCGGCTCCTGGAGTACGACCCCGCCGACCGGGACGCCTGCGTGCGCGCCGACGAGCGGATGGTGGCCGACGGCAGCCTGCTGCTGGCGGTGTGGGACGGCTCCCCGTCCGACGGGCGGGACGCCACCGCCCACCTGGTGGCCTTCGCCCGCGCCCGGGGCGTACCGGTGGACGTCGTGTGGCCCGAGGGAGCGGCCCGGCAGCCGCGCCCGGCATCCTCACCCTCCCCGGCACGGCCGCCGCGGCCCCGCGCCCGTCCCGGCTCGGCGGTCCCGTCGTGCCGGCACGTGCCCCGGGGACGCCTGGACCGCGCCTGAGCCCGAGCCTGAGCCCGAGCCGCCTCGGAGGCCGGGGAGGCCGGGGAGGCAAGCCGTGGTCAGCGGCCGTCCGGACCGCCCGTGCCGTTTGGACTGCCCGGGCCGTCCGGGACGTCCGGGCCGTCCGGGCCGTCCGGCACGATGGCGGCCACGATCCGGTCCACCAGCCCGTCCGGCACGGACACTCCCGGCAGGACGCCGTCGAGCACGCCGGGCAGGGTCAGGTGCTCCACGATCAGACCGAGCATGGCCAGGTAGAGCACCGCCACCGTCTCGTCGCCCCCGGGCAGCCCGGCGGTCCGCTGGAACTCCATCCCCTCCACCAGATCGGCCCGCACCGACCGGGTGAAGGAGGCGCGCAGTCCGGGCCGCCGGGTGGCCTCCAGGCGCATCTCCAGCATCGCCAGCCATCCCGTGCGGTCGCCGGTCGCCCGCCGGATCAGATCGTGCATGAACGCGGTGACGAGGTCACGGTCCCGGGGCCGCTCCAGCAGTCCGGCGACCACCGCGGGATCCGGCGCGAGCCGCACATGCAGCCGGGCGTCCATCTGGCGCAGCAGGTCGTCCCGCCCGGCGAAGTAGTTCGACGCGGTGCCCACGGGGACCCCCGCCTGCCCGTCCACCGCGCGGAACGTCAGCCCCCGGGCACCCTGCAGGGCGAGCACCTCGATCCCGGCGTCGACCAGTGCCGTTCGCCGCTCCGGGTTGGCGACCATGTGGAATCCCCTCTCCCACTCGTGAGTCGATCCGTAAAACCTGTTGCAACCACTCCAGCTGAAGTACTACAAACGTGGTGGTTGAACCGGGACGGAGCCTACGGAAGGAAACCGGGATGCGAAAGCTCACCTACTACATCGCGTGCTCGATCGACGGATACATCGGAGACCCGGCCGGCGACGCCGCGGCGATGACGGCCTACGTGGACGAGGAGTTCCTCGCCTACCTCAAGGCGGAGTATCCCGAGACCCTGCCCACCCACGTCCGCCGCGCCCTGGGCATCGACGACCTGCCGAACCGGCGGTTCGACACCGTCGTCCAGGGGCGGGCCAGCTACGACCTGGCCCTGAAGGAGGGCATCACCAGCCCGTACGCCCACCTGCGCGAGTACGTCGCCTCCCGCACCCTGACGGAATCCCCTGATCCCAACGTGGAGATCGTCGCGGACGACCTCGTCGGCCGGGTCCGCGCGCTGAAGGCGGAGAAGGGCGGGCTCGGCATCTACCTCTGCGGCGGAGCCGACGTCGCCGGCGAGCTGGCCGAGGAGATCGACGAGCTGGTCATCAAGACCTACCCGATCGTGCAGGGTGCCGGCCTGCCGATGTTCACGGCCGGCTTCTCGGTCCGGCCGTTCACCCTCGATTCCGTCCGCACCTTCGGCAACGGGGTGATGGTGCGCGCGTACAGCAGGGAGCGCTGAGCCGCCCCCGGGCCTACCCTGAGGGCATGGGCAGCGAAGAGCACGCGTGTCCCTCCTGCGGACAGCCGGTCGAGTTGGTCGTCCGACGTCGCAAGACGCTCGGCGCGTGGGTCCCCTCCTGGGTGAAGGGCCCCTGCCAGAACCCCCGGTGCGCGGACTACGTCCCCCCGGCCCCCACCGACCCCGCCGCGCCCGCCGAACCCCACGCCGACCCGTCCGGGGCGGACGGGCCCACAGCACCGCCGAATCCCTGAGATCCCACGCGCCGCGCCCCTCGTCCGTCCCCGGACAGCCCGAAGGGGCCCGGCCGCACAGCTGCGGACGGACCCCTTCGTGAAGCCCGAGACCCACGAGGCCCCACCGGGAACCGGTGGGGGCACGACCGAGGGTGGGATCAAGCCTTCTTGGTCTCCCAGAAGATCTTGTCGATCTGGGCGATGTAGTCGAGGGCCTTCTGGCCGGTCGCCGGGTCGGTGGACGCCTTGGCGGCGGACAGGGCCTTCAGGGTGTCGTTGACGAGCTGGTGCAGCTCCGGGTACTTCTCGAAGTGCGGGGGCTTGAAGTAGTCGCTCCACAGCACGGAGACGTGGTGCTTCGCCAGCTCGGCACGCTGCTCCTTGATGACGGTGGCGCGTGCCTGGAAGTGCGGGTCGTCGTTGCCGGCCATCTTCTCCTGGACGGCCTTCACCGACTCCGCCTCGATGCGGGCCTGGGCAGGGTCGTACACGCCGCAGGGCAGGTCGCAGTGGGCGCTGACCTTGACCTTGGGGGCAAACAGGCGGGAAAGCATGGAGCGTTCCTTCCTCGTGATCGTCTTCTCACACTGGACATTACTCCGTGGCCGACACCTTTTCGCGGGTGCCCCCACGGGCTTAGGACAAAAGTCCGGGGTGAGACTGAGACTGGTGGAGGAAAGAACCGGGGAGGTGCCGGAGGATGCCGGAGCTGTCGCAGGACGCCGAGCGGTCGAGTGCGCCGCTGCCCTTCGGGGTGGCGGAGGTGACCGGACCGTCCATGGTGCCCACACTGCACCACGGGGACCGGCTCCTGGTGCACTACGGGGCCCGGGTCCGCCCGGGTGACGTGGTGGTGCTGCGCCATCCGTTCCAGCAGGACCTGCTGGTCGTCAAGCGGGCCACCGAGCGCCGCGAGGGCGGCTGGTGGGTGCGCGGGGACAACACGTACGCCGGGGGCGACAGCACCGACTACGGGACGGTGCCGGACGAGCTGGTGCTGGGCAGGGTGCGCTTCCGGTACCGGCCCCGCCGGGCCGCTCAGCGCTCCCCGCTGGCGCTGGTGGTCTGGGCGCTCTCCGCCGCCCGGCCCGTGCTGTCCGCCCGCCCGGTCTCCAGGCGCTTGCGGGCGCGGTAGGCGGCCACGTTCGCGCGGGTCGCGCAGCGGTCGGAGCAGTAGCGCCGGGAGCGGTTCGTGGAGGTGTCCAGGTAGGCGTTGCGGCAGGGCGGTGCCTCGCACAGGCCGAGCCGGTCGACGCCGTACTCCGTGAGGTGGAAGGCCAGGCCCATCGCGGCGATGGCGGCGTAGCCGGCGGTCGCGTTGGACGGGTGGTCGGCCAGGTGCATGTGCCACAGCGGGCGTCCGTCGTCGTCCCGCACGTCGTGTCCGGAGATCTGCGGGCTGACCGGGAACTCCAGCAGCAGCGAGTTCAGCAGGTCCACGGCGAGGGTCTCGTCGCCGCCGTCCGCCGCCTCGAAGACCGAGCGGAGCCGTCCGCGGACCGAGCGGAAACGCGTCAGGTCGGCCTCGGTCGCGCGGCGTGCCGCGGACTGGTTGGCCCCGAACAGACCGCGGACCGCCTCGACGGAGGTCAGCGCGTCCTTGCCCCGGGCCGGCTCCTCGGTGTTGACGAGACGGACGGCGTAATCCGAGTAATAGGCCAGTTCCACTTGTAGTCCTTACGAAGGGGCTTTAGGGTCGTGCCTGCGGTCGGGTAACAGACGATCGTGCTTTCAGGGTATTACGTGACGCGCGAGGAGGGGCTCGATGACGGACACACCGACGACCACCACCGACTGGCAGGGCTGGCAGCGCAGCTGGGACCGCCAGCAGGAGTGGTACATGCCCGACCGCGAGGAGCGGTTCCGCGTCATGCTCGACATGGTCGAGGCCCTCGTCGGGACCTCCCCGCGCGTCCTCGACCTGGCCTGCGGCACCGGCAGCATCACCGCCCGGCTGCTCGACCGGTTCCCGGACGCCACCAGCACCGGTGTCGACCTCGACCCGGCGCTGCTCGCGATCGCCGAGGGCACCTTCGCGGGCGACGAGCGGGTCACCCTGGTCACGGCCGACCTCAAGGACCCCGACTGGCCGTCCGCGCTGCCGCACGACACGTACGACGCCGTGCTGACCGCGACCGCCCTCCACTGGCTGCACCGGGAACCCCTCGCGGACCTCTACGGACGCCTCGCGGGCCTGGTGCGCGACGGCGGTGTCTTCATGAACGCGGACCACATGATCGACGAGACGACGCCCCGGATCAACGCGGCCGAGCGCGCCCTGCGCCACGCCCGCATGGATCGAGCCAGGCAGGACGGCGCCCTCGACTGGGCCGAATGGTGGCAGCTCGCCGCGAAGGACCCGGTCCTCGCCGAACCCACCGCCCGCCGCTTCGAGATCTACGGCGAGCACGCCGACGGCGACATGCCCTCCGCCGACTGGCACGCCCGCACCCTGCGTGACCACGGCTTCACCGAGACCCGGCCGGTGTGGTGCTCACCCTCGGACACGCTGCTGCTCGCGCTGAAGTGAGCCGGCCGGCCCGGCCGGTGAACGCCGAAGGGGCGGTACGGAGACATCCGTACCGCCCCTGGGTGTCCGTGCCCGTCCGCGGCCTCAGAAGACCTTGGACAGGAACGACTTCGTGCGCTCGTGCTGCGGGTCGGTCAGCACGTCCCGTGGGTGGCCGGATTCGACGACCACACCGCCGTCCATGAAGACCAGGCTGTCGCCCACCTCGCGGGCGAAGCCCATCTCGTGGGTGACGACGACCATCGTCATGCCCGACTCGGCCAGGTCGCGCATGACGTCCAGGACGTCACCCACCAGCTCCGGGTCGAGCGCCGAGGTCGGCTCGTCGAAGAGCATCAGCTTGGGCTCCATGGCGAGGGCCCGGGCGATGGCCACCCGCTGCTGCTGACCGCCGGACAGCTGCGAGGGGTAGCTCTTGGCCTTGTCCCCGAGACCCACCCGCTCCAGGAGCTGCATCGCGCGCTCCTTGGCCTCCGCCTTGTTGGCGCCCCGGACCTGCACCGGCGCCTCGATGACGTTCTCCAGCGCGGTCATGTGCGGGAACAGGTTGAAGCGCTGGAAGACCATGCCGATGTCCCGGCGGTTGAGCGCGACCTCACTGTCCTTGAGCTCGTAGAGCTTGTCGCCCTTCTGGCGGTAGCCGACCAGCTCGCCGTCGACGTAGAGACGGCCGGCGTTGATCTTCTCCAGGTGGTTGATGCACCGGAGGAAGGTCGACTTGCCGGAACCGGACGGTCCGATGAGGCAGAACACCTCACCGCACTTCACCTCGAGGTCGATGCCCTTGAGAACCTCGAGCGGGCCGAAGGACTTGTGCACGCCCTCCGCCTTGACCATCGGGACACTGGAGTCCCGGGCCGACGTCGGCGCGGCCGTCTGCTTCTTCTTCTGGATCATGCCTGGCCTCCGTTCGGGCGGCCGAGGGACAACAGGTTCGCCTTCACCTTCTGGATCGGCGTGGGCGGCAGCTGCCGGGTGGAACCGCGGGCGTAGTGGCGCTCCAGGTAGTACTGGCCGACGCTGAAGACCGACGTCAGCATGAGGTACCAGGCAGCCGCCAGGAACAGCATCTCGGCGGGGGACCCGGAGGTCTGGCCGATGTCCTGTGCCACGCGGAGCAGTTCGGAGAACTGCACCACGGACACCAGCGAGGTCGTCTTCAGCATGTTGATGACCTCGTTGCCGGTGGGCGGCACGATCACGCGCATGGCCTGCGGGATGACGATCCGGCGCAGGGTCTTCGCGTGGCTCATGCCCAGCGCGTGCGACGCCTCGGTCTGGCCCTCGTCCACCGAGAGCAGACCCGCACGGCAGATCTCCGCCATGTACGCGGCCTCGTTGAGGCCGAGGCCCAGCAGCGCCGTCAGGAGCGGGGTCATGAAGTCCGACCACTCGTCCCGGTAGAACGGCCCGAGGTTGATGTACTCGAACACCAGCCCCAGGTTGAACCAGACGATCAGCTGCACCAGGACCGGCGTGCCGCGGAAGAACCAGATGTAGAACCAGGCGATCGCCGAGGTCACGGGGTTCCGCGAGAGCCGCATGACGGCGAGCACGATGCCGCCGACGATGCCGATCGCCATGGCCAGCACGGTGAGCAACAGGGTGTTGCCCACACCGGCCAGGATGCGGTCGTTGAAGAAGTAGTCGGGGATCGCGCCCCAGTTGATCTTGCCCTGGGAGAAGGCGTAGATGATGCTGCCCAGCAGCGCCAGGGCGATGACGGCGGTGACGTACCGCCCGTAGTGCCGGACCGGAATGGCCTTGATGGCCTCCGGTCCGGCCGGGGGCCGGCCGTCCGGCCCCGTCGTCTTGTCGATGTCAACAGTCACGGGTGTTGCCTTTCAGTGCCGCTTGCTCGCGGTCACTTGCCACCGTTGATGGTGGCTTCCTTGATCGCGCCGTCCGTGACGCCCCACTTCTCCATGATCTTCTGGTATTCGCCGTTCTCGATGATGGCGTCCAGCGCGGCCTTGAGGGCGTCCCGCAGTTCGGTGTTGTTCTTGGCGACCGCGATGCCGTACGGCGCGGCCTCGACCTGCTCGCCGACGATCTGGAAGTCGTTGCCGCCGCCGGAGGTCTTGACGGCGTACGCGGCCACCGGGAAGTCCGAGGAGCCGGCGTCCGCGCCGCCCGCGCGCAGCCGGGTCTGGGCCTGCTGGTCGTTGTCGAAGCGCTCGATGGTGAGCTTCTTGCCGGCGGGGCACTTCTTCGCCTCGGCCTTGGCGAGGTCCTCGGAGACCGTGCCTCGCTGCAGCACGATCTTCTTGCCGCACAGGTCGGACCAGGTCTTGATGCCCTGGTCGTCGCCCTTCTTGGTGTAGATCGAGACGCCGGCGGTGAAGTAGTCGACGAAGTCGACGCCCTCGCCGACCTTCTTGCCGGTCGCGGGGTCGACGCCGTTCTGGCGGTCCGCGTTGTCGGTCATCGCCGACATGGCGATGTCGTAGCGCTTGGAGCGCAGACCCGTGATCAGAGTGTCGAAGGTGCCGTTCTCGAACTCGAACGTGACACCGAGCTGCTTGCCCATGGCCGCCGCGAGGTCGGGGTCGATGCCGACGACCTTGCCGGAGCTGTCCTTGAACTCGACGGGTGCGTAAGCGATGTCCGAACCGACCTTGATGACGCCCTTGTCGCGGATCGACTTGGGCAGTTCGTCGGCCAGCGGGGCGGCGCTGGTCTTGGTGTCGCTGTTGCTGGACCCGTTGTCCTTGGTCTGGTCACCGCAGCCGGTGAGAAGCAGTGCGCCTGCGACCGCGATCGCGCCGACCGCGGCAGTCCGGGAGCGCGCGGCGGTGGTACGACGGGTGGTGCTTGCGGTCATGGTGGTTCCTCCGGCGGATGGGTGGAGTGCCGATGGGGTCGAGGCCGTTGCCGACAGGCATCGACAACGCCGCAGGTCGAGAACAACACACGTCTTCGAGTGTCGCGACCCCGTGTGATTACGGCATCTTGCCATTCGGACTGAGCCATTCAGGGGGCCAGCCATGTCAAAATCGGATAACGGGTCACACCCGAACCGCACCACTCCGGTACATCACGGCCGGACAGGTTGCGGGAATCTTCCATTCCGGCCGGAAGATCTTCGGTGGAACGGGAGATCGGGAGTGGAGCGGCGCCGCGTTTGGCGCCCCGCGACCGGTTGCCGCGCGTTTGTCCAGGTCTTGTCCTGAAATTGGTCGATGAGTCCTGGCGGCGGTCTGTGACCTTCGCGTTATGGACTCGTCCTCGGTGGCGTCCGTCCGGTAAGAAGGTTCTTTACACCCCTCATCCGGGGCTCAGGGCGCGTGTGCGGCGCGCCCATCGCGCCCGGCCCGTACGTATCCACCATCGGGCCTTGCGCGGTCCCGCCCACCCCTCACCAGGAGTGGCAAACCCTCAAACCATGAACACTTAAGGGGTAAAACCAAGTGGCAGCGGAGATTGTCAATCCTCGCAGCGACAGCGAAAGCCGGGACGGGCAGAACGAGGAGGGTTCAGGGGCGGAGCCCCTGGAGTCCTTCGACCCGGCGTTCGCGCTGCACCGCGGCGGCAAGATGGCTGTGCAGGCCACCGTGCCGATCCGCGACAAGGACGATCTGTCCCTGGCGTACACGCCCGGCGTCGCGAAAGTGTGCAGCGCGATCGCCGAGCAGCCGGACCTCGTCCACGACTACACGTGGAAGTCATCGGTCGTCGCCGTCGTGACCGACGGTACGGCCGTCCTGGGTCTCGGGGACATCGGTCCCGAGGCGTCCCTTCCGGTGATGGAAGGCAAAGCGATCCTCTTCAAGCAGTTCGGTGGTGTGGACGCCGTTCCCATCGCCCTGAACTGCACCGACGTCGACGAGATCGTCGAGACCGTGGTCCGGATGGCCCCCTCCTTCGGCGGGGTCAACCTGGAGGACATCTCGGCGCCCCGGTGCTTCGAGGTCGAGCGCCGGCTGCAGGAGCGGCTGGACATCCCGATCTTCCACGACGACCAGCACGGCACGGCCGTCGTGACGCTGGCGGCGCTGCGGAACGCCGCGCGCCTGAGCGGGCGCCCCCTCGGCGACCTGCGGGCCGTCATCTCGGGCGCCGGAGCGGCGGGTGTCGCGATCGCCAAGATGCTGATCGAGGCCGGTATCGGGGACGTCGCGGTCGCCGACCGCAAGGGCGTCGTCTCGCGGGACCGGGACGACCTCACGCCGATCAAGGCGGAGGTGGCCTCGTTCACCAACAAGACCGGGATCTCCGGCACGCTGGAGGCCGCCCTGGAGGGCGCCGACGTGTTCATCGGCGTGTCCGGCGGCACGGTGGCGGAGCCCGCGGTGGCGTCGATGGCGAAGGGCGCGTTCGTCTTCGCCATGGCCAACCCCAACCCGGAGGTGCATCCGGAGGTCGCGCACAAGTACGCGGCCGTCGTGGCCACCGGGCGTTCGGACTTCCCGAACCAGATCAACAACGTGCTGGCGTTCCCGGGCATCTTCGCCGGGGCCCTGCAGGTGCGTGCCTCGCGGATCACCGAGGGCATGAAGCTGGCGGCCGCCGAGGCGCTGGCGTCGGTGGTCGGTGACGACCTCGCCGCGGACTACGTCATCCCCTCGCCGTTCGACGAGCGGGTCGCGCCCGCCGTGACGGCGGCGGTGGCGGCGGCCGCGCGGGCCGAGGGAGTGGCCCGCCGCTGACGGCGGCGTCGCGGTTCCTCGCTTCACGGATCGGCCCCGTCCCCGGTGGACGGGGCCGATGCCTTGTCACCGCGATTTTCCGGCCGGTGTTGCGCCGGGCGGGTGGTTTCCGGGGGCGACAGGTGGCTCGGGTGGTGTCGCGGGCGGCCGGTGGCCGTGGGGCGGGGCTGTGGCTGCGGCGGGCGCCCGTGGTCCGTGTCGGGCCGGGCAGGCCCCCGTCCGGCGGTCCCCGTCGGCGCAACAGGGCGTGTGTCACAGCGCGGGGCTGTTCCTTCGGTGCGCCGGGGAACCTAGGGTCAAGGTCATGTTCGCTGTCTACGCCGCCCGAATCGACCGCGACCAGCCGCTGGCCGGTCTGGAGTTGGGAGAGCGTCCGGCTCCCGAGGTCCGTCCCGGCTGGAGTACCGTCACGGTCAAGGCCGCCTCCCTCAACCATCACGACCTGTGGTCCCTGCGTGGCGTCGGGCTCACCGACGACAAGCTGCCGATGATCCTCGGCTGCGACGCCGCCGGGATCGACGAGGACGGCAACGAGGTCGTCCTGCACTCCGTGATCGGGCAGACCGGTCACGGGGTGGGCCCCGAGGAGCCCCGGTCGATCCTGACCGAGCGCTACCAGGGAACCTTCGCCGAGCAGGTCGCCGTGCCCACCTGGAACGTGCTGCCCAAGCCCAAGGAGCTCTCCTTCGAGGAGGCCGCCTGTCTGCCCACGGCCTGGCTGACCGCGTACCGGATGCTGTTCACCAACGCCGGGGTACGGCCCGGAGATTCGGTGCTCGTGCAGGGCGCGGGCGGGGGAGTCGCGACGGCGGCCATCGTGCTCGGCAAGGCTGCCGGGCTGCGGGTCTTCGCCACCAGCCGGGACGAGGCCAAGCGCAAGCGGGCGGTGGAACTGGGTGCCGTGGAGGCGCTGGAGTCCGGTGCGCGGCTGCCGCAGCGGGTGGACGCCGTCATCGAGACCGTGGGTGCGGCGACCTGGTCGCACTCGGTGAAGTCGCTGCGGCCCGGCGGCACCCTCGTGATCTCCGGTGCCACCAGTGGCGACCGGCCCTCCCACGCCGAACTGACCCGGATCTTCTTCCTGGAGCTCAAGGTCGTCGGCTCCACCATGGGCACCAAGGACGAGCTGGAGGACCTGCTCGCCTTCTGCGCCGCCACGGGTGTGCGTCCGGTGATCGACGAGGTCCTGCCCATGGACCGGGCCCGTGAGGGCTTCGAACGCATGGCGTCCGGCGAGCAGTTCGGGAAGATCGTGCTCACCGCCCCCTGATCCCCGCACGGCGCCGCCCCGGCGCCGCGCTTCCTCTCGTCACGGCCGGTCCGGCTCCTCCGGGCCGGCCGTCGGCGTTCTCCGCGGCGGCGCGGTCGGGCGGCCGGCCCTTCCGTCTGTCAACTTCGGTTGACGTGGCGGGAGTGTCAACGTAAGTTGACACCATGAGTGAGGCAACCGATCTGGCCGCGCGGGCCGGTGACCGCGATCCGCGGGTGGGGCTGCGGGCCGTCGCCGCGCTGCGCCGTCTGCTGGAGCAGCTGGAGGCCGTCCAGGTGCGCAACGCCCGCAACCAGGGCTGGTCGTGGCAGGAGATCGCCGGCGAGCTCGGCGTCAGCAGGCAGGCCGTGCACAAGAAATACGGGAGGCATTGATGTTCGAGCGGTTCACGAAGGATGCCCGTGCTGTGGTCAAGGAGGCGGTCCGGGAGAGCGAGGAGGCGGGGGCGTCGTCCGTTACCGCCGAGCATCTCCTGCTCGCCCTGCTGGAGCGGGAGGGCAGCCGGGGTTCCTTCGCGCTGGGCGCTCTCGGGCTGGGGGAGGGCAGGGAGTCGGTGCGGGCGGCGCTGGGGGAGGCACGACGCCGGGCGGGGCTCACCCAGGCCGAGACGGAAGCTCTCGCCGGGCTGGGGATCGACGTGTCGGAGATCGTGGCCCGGGTGGAGGACGCGCACGGCGTCGGGGCGATGTCCGGTGACCGGCGCGGCCGCGGGCGGCGGTCGGGGCACCGGCCCTTCGCCCGGGACGCCAAGGAGGCCCTCACGGGGGCGCTGCGGGCCGCCACCGCCCACCGCGACCGCGCGATCGGCGACGAGCACCTGCTCCTCGCGCTGACCGCACGCCCCGGCGTGCCCGCGGAGGTGCTCGCCGACCACGGGGTGACCTACGCGTCCCTGACCCGGGTGCTGTACGGGGGCGGCGAGGCCAAGGCGGGCTGACGAGGGCTGACACGGGCC